>CAXUCF010000067.1:5352-17164 GCA_964249275.1 uncultured Lichenihabitans sp. | reverse complement strand
CCCCCGGGGCAGCGATCCTATCGCGAGCATGCCGAGGGGGTCGGGGGCATGCATTACGGCGCCGGGTTCGGCGTCGATGACGACGACCTCGGTGACATCCTTTCCGGCATGTTCGGCGCGCGGGGCCGCGCCGGCATGGGAGGCCGCGCCGATGCGCGGCACGGCGCCGACCGGCACTACACCCTCGTCGTCTCCTTCCTGGATGCCGTGCGCGGCACCAGCCAGCGGCTGTCCCTGCCCGACGGCGGGAGCCTCGACGTCAGCATCCCACCCGGGCTCGACAGCGGTCAGACCTTGCGCCTCCGGGGCAAGGGCGGCCCCGGCGAGCCGCCCGGCGATGCCCTCATCGAGGTGGAGGTCGCGCCGCATCCGCTCTTCCGGCGCGAGGCGCGCGACATCCACCTCGATCTTCCCGTGACGCTGGCCGAGGCCGTGCTGGGCGGCCCCGTCACCGTGCCGACCATCGGCGGCCCGGTCACCATGACGATCCCGCCGCGATCCGACACCGGCGCCCGGCTCCGGCTGCGCGGCAAGGGCGTACCCGCCTCCGGCTCGGTTCCGGCTGGAGACGCCTACCTGACGTTGCGCGTCGTCCTGGGACCGCCCGACGAGGGGCTGGCGGCCTTCCTGCGCGAGCGCAAGGACGCGCCGCCCTCCTGGAATCCGCGCAGGGATCTGGAGGCCGCGCTATGATGACCCTGGACGCGCTGATCGTCACGACCGAAGGCCTCGACCGGGCGGATGTCGAACGCTGGATCGAGCAGGACTGGGTGCGCCCGGCCGGCGGCCGCGGGACGTGGCTGTTCCGCGACATCGACGTGGCCCGCCTCCGCCTGATCCGGGACCTTCGGCGCGAACTCGGGCTGCACGACGAGGTGCTGCCGATCGTCCTGCGGCTGCTCGACCAGCTCTACGACGAGCGTCGCCGCCTGCGCCGGGTCAGGGACGCCGTGGACCGCACGGTGCCCCGGGAGTTTCGCGAGGCCCTGTTGCAGGCACTGCTGTTGCAGACCGATGAATAGGGTCGAGCTGCTTGAAGCATCGATCAGGGACGGATGGCTGAAACAGCCAGGGATCGGTTACTGCGGCGCTATTCGGATCGAGGCCGGGCTACCCGGCATGGCGATCTTGACCCCGGTGTCTTCCATTCCATTCGGGGTCATGCGGAAGGCCTGCAGCTCCCTCTCGCGATAGTTCTGGACCAGGAGATATCGTCCGTCAGGCGTGAACGTCACTCCTTGATTGTTCTGGCCCACCGGGAGCTGCGCAACCTTCGTTGCATGTCCATCGACAACCGAAAACAGCCACAGGCTGCCGTGATCGCGCCAGAACGGGCTGGTCTTCCTGGAGGTGTTGGTGCCGTCGATGCAACTCACCGCCATCCATCGTCCATCCGGCGATACGGCGACCCCCTCCGGCGTCTCGCCCACCGTCACATGCTCGACGGCACGGTAGGGCTCTCGGGAGAGATCGATGAGGGTGATCTCGTCGGCGTCACCGTCCTCGTCGCCGTGATCGGCGACGGCCGCCAGCCTGCCGTCCGGAAACATCTCCATTCCATAGGGCTGGAACCCGACCGTGATGTCGCGACCCGCGGCGGTGACCTTCCTGCCCTCGACGTTGAGCACCGACACCTTCCCTTCGCCGCGCCGGGTAACCAGGGCATGTTTGCCGTCCGGCGTGAAGACGACGTGGGAGATGCGCGATTTCGGTTCGCCCAGCTTCAGGGTGTCGACCAGGGTGACTGTCTTGCCCTCCACGGCCAGCACCGACACCGTACCTTCGATATGGGCGGCAAGCGCCAGGGTTCCGGCCCTGTTGAACGAAACACCATAGGCCTGCGTGCTCAGCGCGATGCGCTCCAGCAGTTTCGGCGGGCGAGCTTCGAGGTCGACCAGTTGGATGAAAGGTTCGCGAATGAACATGGCGTTGGCGGCCGGCCGGCCTGGCGCGACCTGGGGATCGGTCTTGAGGATGTTGGGGGCTGAAACCAGAGCGATCTTCTCGTCGGGGCTGATCGCCACCGCCATGGGTGGCCCGATGACGCTGTGGTGGACTTCGGTCTGGCCCACCACCTTGGGCGGAAAGACCGAAGCATCGAGGACGACGAGCGTATCGGGAACAACCGGGTCGGCGATGAAATAGTCGCCGTCGATGGTCGGCCACTTGCCGTCGTTCGCCGACACGACGAGGCTCCCAGCCGCAGCCGGCATCGTCAGGCAGGCCAAGACAGGCAGATGCGCTGCCAGCACGAGCCGACGGAAGTTCATGCGTTATCCCCGAGTGTCCGGCCGGATGGACGTTGCCGTCACCCTGGTGGCCGCGTCTTGACGAGACTGGGCATGCCGAACACCCTGTGTGTCAAGCCATCTCAGTCACCTCGGCCCCAGCTGCTGCAGTTCACGGGCTTCGCGTTCGACCCGTCGCAGGAAGCGGATCGTGAAGGCTGCGACCTACACAGGCCCCTCGCTCAGGACACGGGAACGATGGATTGGCACAACTGGATCGCTTTCGCGCTCGCTTCGGCCGTCATGGGCCTGATCCCCGGGCCCGGCGTGATGAGCATCGTGGGCTACGCGATCGGTGCCGGCCGCAGGGTGGCGCTGGCCTCGGTGGCCGGCATGGCGGTCGGCAACGCCATCGCCATGGGCCTGTCGCTGCTCGGTGTCGGCGCGCTGCTGGCCGCCTCGGCGCTCGCCTTCTCGGTGGTGAAATGGGCCGGGGCCTCGTACCTGATCGGCCTCGGGGTGGTGACGATCGCGCGGAGCCGCGGCGAGGCCCGGGAGGATGGCGCGCCGCCTTCCCGAGTCGGAGCGCGCGCGGCCTTCATGGGCAACGTGGCGGTCGGGACCTTCCACCCGAAGACGATCGTGTTCTTCGTCGCCTTCGTGCCGCAGTTCATCAGCCCCGACCGCAACTACGCCGCCCAGGCCGCCCTGCTGGTCGCCACTTTCTGCTTTGTGGTGGGCGGCACCGACACCGCCTATGCGCTCGCGGCGTCACGGGCGTCGCGGCTGCTGCGCACGAACTGCGCGGCGATGTGGGCGAAGCGCGCCGGGGGCAGCGTATTGATCGCGTCCGGGGTCGCGACCGCCGCGGCCCGGAGCTGACTGCGCGACGCCGCAAAGGCCTCGACCCGCTTTGCGCTCCGGCGCCCACGGTGCCAAGGTCCCCGGGGACCGGCGCCCGCCGGCGCCACCGGGAGCGCCCTGTGCTGACGGACGAACTCAGACCGACCGAGACCATGGCGTCGCCCGAAGCCGCGGTCGACCGCCTCCGAGAGCTCCACGCCGGCGCCACGGATGCCCTGCAGGCCGCGCTGGCCCGCTTCCTCGACGACGGCACCGCGCCCGACATGGGCGTGCGCATGCAGTTCCGTTATCCCGAGTTGCGCGTCACCTACGCGCCGGACGGCCCGGTGCCGCGCATCAAGCGCGCCACCGCCAAGCTGCAGGGACCCGGCACCTATGTCACGACAGTGACGCAGCCCGACTATTTCCGCCCCTACCTCCTCGAACAGCTCGGCCCGCTGGTGCGCGACTACGGCGTCACCATCGAGGTCGGGTCGAGCGCCCAGGAGATCCCCTACCCCTACGTGGTCGAGCCCGGCGCTGACCTCGCCCGCAGCGGCGCCACCGCGGCCGACCTCGCCCGCCACTTCCCCGTCCCACTTCTGTCGACCGTGGGCGACGAGATCGCCGACGGCTTGTGGGAGCCCGAGGAGCCCGGCGGCGCCCGCCCGCTGGCCCTGTTCGATGCCGTGCGGATCGACTTTTCGCTGCGCCGTCTCGTCCATTACACGGGATCGGACTGGCGCAACGTGCAGCCCTGGATCCTGCTCACCAACTACCACCGCTACGTCGACCAGTTCGTCCGCTTCGGCCTCGAGACCTTGGCGAAAGGTACCGGCGGTTATGATCGGCTGGTGCTGCCGGGCGGCCTGGCGGTCGAGCGGGGCGAGGCCGGCGGCGTCGATCCGGGCGCCGTGATCGCAGCCTCGCCGTGGCACCGCTCCCAGATGCCGGCCTACCATCTGGTCGGCCGCGACCTGGACGGCGCGCCTCACGGGACCACGCTGGTCAACATCGGGGTCGGTCCCTCGAACGCCAAGACCATCACGGATCATCTCGCCGTGTTGCGCCCCCATTGCTGGCTGATGGTGGGCCATTGCGGGGGCTTGCGGCAGTCCCAGACGATCGGCGACTACGTGCTGGCCCACGGCTACATGCGGCGCGATCGCATCCTCGACGAACTGGTGCCGACCGAGGTGCCGCTGCCGGCCCTGGCCGAGGTGCAACTGGCGCTCCAGGCCGCTGCCGCCGAGGTCACGGGCGAGGCGCCCGATGCCTTGAAGAGCCGCCTGCGGACCGGCACGGTCGTGACCTACGACGACCGCAACTGGGAACTGCGGTTCTCGCAGGAGCGGCGCCGGATCAACCTGTCGCGCTCGATAGCGGTCGACATGGAGAGCGGCACGGTGGCGGCCCAGGGTTACCGGCTGCGGGTCCCCTACGGCACCCTGCTTTGCGTGTCCGACAAGCCCCTGCACGGCGAGATCAAGCTGCCCGGGGCCGCCAATGCGTTCTACGAGCGTGCCGTCGGCGAGCACCTGCTGATCGGTCTCGCGGCCCTCGACCGCCTGCGCCGCGACCGCGCCGGGCTCCATTCGCGCAAGTTGCGCGCCTTCGACGAGCCGCCGTTCCGATGACGGCGGAGGCGACCGGGCACCCCGTCGTGCCGTCCTCGGGCCGGCAGGGTTCGGCGAGCCGCCTCGTCGCCGCACGGGTCTGGGGCGGCGCTACTGAGACCACGAGCGCAGCGCCATCGCCCGGTTTCAGAGCGGCTCAGCGCCCGCCATCGAGGCCGGAGTGGACGTCGAGCGCGTCCGCGCCCCGACGAAGCGGCGGACCGCCATCTGGCCGAGACGGATACCCGGCAGTTCCACCGCCGCATGGACGACCGTGGCGATCGCCAGCAGGATAACCGCGCAGCCAAGGGTGACGAGCCAGTAGGCCCAGCCATGGACGAAAGCCCCGACCCGCACGGCCGTTATCGTGTAGGCCAGTGCCAGAACAGGGCCCTGTAGCAGGTACACGCCATAGCTTATGCTGCCGAGCCGCCGCGCCGCCCGGCAACGCAGCAGCCCGAAGACCGTGGTACCCGAGCACACCAGCAGGAAGGCCAGCCCCAACAGCGCCACGAAGACGGACCCGTAGACACCGGCCGACACGAAGGCCGCCGTGACGAGCCCAAGTACCGCAGTCGAGCCGATCGGGTCGGGCAGGCGCGGCAGACTACCCGCCGCTTCGAGCGAGGCCGTCACCATGCCGATCGCGAACAGGCACATGAAGGCCGCGTCATGCTCGGACAAGCCATAAGGTCCCCTGTGAGACCACCAGACCAGGCCGACGAGCAAGACCGTAAACGAGAAAAGCAGTGCACCACGTCGGCTCCGCGCCCCGAGCGCCAGTAACGGCAGGGCGGCATAGAAGGCCCATTCGAGCTGAAGGGTCCAGGTCACACCGGCCAGCAAGAGAGTTGCATCGGCATCGCCGTCGAGCATTCCGCCACGCAACACGCCCAGAGACAGCCAGCGTGCCGCCTCGCCGATGACGACCGTCGAGGACTCGCGGAGCGCGAAGCCGCTGCGCGCCGCGACCATCACCATCATGACCGACACCGCGACGAGGAACAGCGGCCCGATGCGGAACAGCCGTCCGACGTAGAGCGCGAGCCATCGGGGGCGTCCCGACTCACGGAGCAGGATCGACCAGAAGAGATAGCCGGTGATCATGAAGAAGGCGCTGACGCCGACGGGCCCAGCCGGATCGTAGAGTCGCGAGACAGGTGCCGCCCAGACGCCCGTGGCGGCATAGCCAGGCGCGATGGCGGCGTGTTGCAGGAACACCGCGAAGGCCGCGAGGCCGCGCAGGCCGTCGAGCGACGCCTTGCGTGAGCCAGAGTCGGTAGGAGGCTGGTCGGCCGAGAGGAACAGTGGCGTCGCGGTCAAGCTCAACACCGCTAGAAGGCAGACCGCAGCCGGCCAGGCGGTGTAGGGCGACATGAACTCCCCGTGATCTTCTTGCGGTCCTGGCCGCCGCCTCAGCGGGCCGGCGGCACTCCTGCAGAGCAACCCCCGGTGGTGAGCCTATAGACACGTGCAAGACACATGGCAAATATCATGCGACAGGTGAGGCGCCGTTCCCTGGCTTGGCCGGTCCTCCGATCGTTCAGCCTAGAGCCGTCGCCAAATGCACCGAGCGTTCACGTCCATGGCGTGGGACCACGCTGGTCAACATCGGGGGTCGGCCCCTGAACCCCGAGACCATCACGGATCATCTGGCGGTGCTGCGCCCGCATCGCCCGCTGATGGTCGGCCATTGCGGGGGCTTGCGGCAGCCCCCGTCGGCATCAACGCCTTCCAAGGGCGTGCCGCCGGCGAGCACCTGCCGATCCGGTCTCGCGACCCGCCATCGCCTGCGCCGCGACCGTGCCGGGCTTCATTCGCGCAAGTTGCGCGCCTTCGACGAGCTGCCGTTCCGCCGACGGCGGCGCCGTCCCCGGGCGGCCACGGCATGAGGGCCTGCCGGCCCGGGCACTGGAATCCGATACGCCGTCGCGCCAGGGGAGCCAGCCCCCGTGCGCAACGTGGACGTGCCAGGGATTGAATCAGGCCCAGGGCGCGGCGGACGCCGGGATCCCGAGGCGCGCGGCGACGCGCCGTGCCGTTCGCTCCCGCTGCGCCATGATGGCCCGGAGGGAGTGCACGGCACGCTCCAGCACCGCGGTCGGGGCGGTCTCGGGCGTGCCGCTGTCGAAGGGGGGCTCGGGGGCATAGGCCATGTGGAGCTGGATGATCTGGGCAACCTCGTCGCCGCGGAGCTCGGCTGCGACCCGCAGGGCACCGTCGATGCCGGCCGTCACGCCCGCGGCCGACACCATGTTGCCGTCCACCACCACACGCTCGTCAACGGGGATCGCGCCGAACAACGGCAGCAGGTGGAACGAGGCCCAGTGGGTCGTGGCGCGCCGCCCTCGCAGCAGTCCGGCCGCGCCGCACAGAAGCGCGCCGGTGCAGACGGGAAACACGCATCGCGCTCCGGCGGCCTGCCGTCCGATCCAGCCGAGCACCTGCTCGTCCTCCATCAGCGCTTCCTGCCCGAAACCACCCGGCACGTGCAGGAGATCGAGTTGCGGCGCCTCCGCCAGGGCGGCATCGGGCGTCAGCCGAAGGCCGCCGATGTCCCTGACCGGCTCGGCCGTCTTGCCGAAGATGCGGTAGGTCGCGTTCGGGATGCGGGACAAGACTTCGAACGGGCCCGTGAGGTCGATCTGATCCAGGCCCTCGAACAGCAAAGAGCCGATTTGGAGGTGGGTGTCGTGGGGAAGCATGGGGAAGCCTCCGTGTTCAGGGCTAAGCAGATTTTTGCAAATCTGCTTACACTTGAGATGCTGGGCAGCATTGATTTCACTTTGAAAAGCGAAATCAATCGTGGCTTTCGCCACGCAAGGCTGCTTAGCCGTCGGCATGGGCCAAGGCTTTCTGTACCTCCAGGATCGCCGGCAGGGGACGCCACAGCACCGTCATCTCCTGGATCAGGCCCGCTTCGTCGAGGCGCCAGTAATCCATGCCGTCCAGTTCCTGCGACCCGACCGTCACCGCGAAATACTGGGCCACATGTTCGGGACCCTGCATCCTTTCGCGGAAGTCGAACCTGTCGACCACCTTCAGGAGGGCTTCGACGACCGGTCTGATGGCCGCCTTGCCGCGAAACGGCCCGACGTGGAGCGGAGTTTTGAGGATCACGTCGTCGGCCATATGAGTCAGCATGGCCCCGAGGTCCTTGCGGCGCATCGCATCGACGAAGGCGTTGAGGTGAGTGAGTTCCATGGGATCGATCCTGTTCGAGGAGACGCGGGGAGTTGGCCGAGGGTCGGATGACCCGGCGTCACCCGGAGTCATGTAGGGACGCGCGCTTTGGCCGAGATGCCAATTACCCCTCGTTTTCTGCCAAACGTACCTCGGGTCGTCGAGGTGCTGGCCTTCCCTCGGGTGCAGCTGCTCGACGTCGCGGGGCCGCTCCAGGTCTTCGCTTCGGCCAATGACCTCGCGGTCGATTCTGGGGGTGCGCCACCCTACGCGCCCCGGGTCGTCGCGCCGGGCGGCATGAGCATCATGGCCTCGGCCGGACTCGGGCTCGCGGCCGCTCCGCTCCCTCGGACGGACGCGGCGTTGGATACGTTGATGATCGCCGGCGGCCAGGGCGTCGACGAGGCGGCAGCCGATCCGGTGCTGGTGGACTGGGTCCGTGCCCGGGCCATGCGGGCGCGTCGGGTCGCATCGGTGTGCACCGGAGCTTTCCTGCTGGCCGCCTCCGGACTGCTGGATGGGCGGCGTGCGGTGACGCATTGGTCGTTTTGCGCCGAACTCGCCCGACGCTTTCCGGCCGTACAGGTCGAGCCGGACCCGATCTTCGTCCGCGACGGTCCGGTCTGGAGTTCGGCCGGGGTGACGGCCGGGATGGATCTGGCCCTGGCGCTCGTGGAGGAGGACCTTGGCCGCACACTGGCGCTGGCCGTGGCGCGTTACCTCGTGGTATTCCTCAAACGTCCGGGCGGCCAGGCGCAATTCAGCGCCGCGCTGTCACTGCAGGCGGCGGACGACCGCTTTGCGGCGCTGCACGACTGGATCACCGGCCATCTGGGCGACGATCTATCACTCCCCATCCTGGCCCGTCAGGCGGGGATGAGCGAACGCAGCTTCAGCCGCCATTATACGGAGACGACCGGCCTCACGCCGGCCCGTGCCGTCGAGCGATTGCGGGTGGAGGCGGTGCGGCGGTTGCTCTCCGACACGCGGTTGCCGATCAAGCGCATCGCCGCGCGCTGCGGCTTCGGTTCCGAGGAAACGATGCGCCGCAGCTTCGTCCGTCTCCTCGCTTCCACGCCGCAGGACTATCGGGCCAGGTTCAGCGCTTGAACCCTCGCCATGATATTGTCCCGCGTGAGCAGTTCAGCAGTCACTGCCGGTCACGTGAGGAGGTCGCCGTGATCATCGACACTATCGCGGGTCTCGAAGCCCTGTACACCGCCGCGCCAAGCCCTGCCTCGCTGGTCAAGGAGGTGGGCCGCATCACGCCGCACTACCGCCGGCTGATCGCGGCATCGCCTTTCGTGGCTGTCGCGACGAACGGGCCGGAGGGGCTCGACTGCAGCCCGCGCGGCGACCGGCCGGGCTTCGTGCGGGTCGCGGACGAGCGCACGCTGGTGATCCCCGACCGGCGCGGCAATAACCGCATCGACACGCTGCGCAACATCATCGGCGACCCACGGGTCGCGCTGCTGTTCCTGATCCCCGGATCGGGAACGACGTTCCGGGTCAACGGGCGGGCCTCGATCTCGGCCGAACCGGATCTGCTCGCATCCCTCGCGGTCGACGGCCACGCGCCGCGCACCGCCATGGTGGTCACGGTCGAGGCCGCCTACTTCCAATGTGCCCGCGCGATCGTCCGCTCCGACCTGTGGAACCCGGACCGCCACGTCGGCCCGGGCGACCTGCCGACCCCCGGCGAGATCCTGGCGGCGCTGTCGGCCGATACGGTCGGGGGCGCCAACTACGACGAGCAGTGGTCGGCGCGGGCCGCGGCGACGTTGTGGTAAGGCCGTCGCGCCACCGCGACCGCATGCGTCAACACGGGCAGCCCTTACGGACCGGGGGTCCATCCGACAAGCGGCAGTGAGGGTCGCTGCGCCTGTGCGGTCAGCCGATTCATCTCCGTCATGACCAGGACGAGCGCGGCCTCGGCGATGGCGGCGTGACCGGGATCGCACGTCATGCAGGCGATCCAGGCCGCATCCCAGGCCGGCTCGATCGGAAGCGATCCCGATCTCTCGCAGCGGATCGCGAGGTCGTCGAGGAAGGCGAGCGCAGCGCCTGCATCGAATGAGTGAGAGGTCACCGGCAATCCTCGGCCGACCGAGAGTCCCCATCGGGATCGCGATGGTCCGGCCGCAACATCCACGTCCACCGCCGGCCCGTCAAGATTACGTTTGCCGGTCCCGCCCGCATAAGCTTCGTTAAGACTACCGGATGGCGCGCGATTTGCTGATGATCCACGCACCTTCCCAGTCTTCGGCGGTAGAAGGCGGCGCATCCTCGCCGGCTTCGACATAGCATCCGGCGACCGCCGAACCAGCGTTTTGCATAGGGTAGCCCCCTATGCTATCAGGGCCCGATGACCCACACGATCGGTGAGAAGCGGAAGCTGCTGGCCCGCGTGCGCCGCATCCGCGGCCAGGTCGAGGCCGTGGAGCGCGCCCTCGAAGCCGAAGCCGCATGCGAACAGGTCATGCATCTGCTGGCCAGCACGCGCGCCGCCATGGCGGGCCTCATGGCGGAGGTGGTCGAGGACCATGTCCGCACGCATCTCGTGGACCCGGAGCAGCATCCGGGCGCCCTCGACCAGGCGGCCGCCGAGCAGCTCCTCGCGGTCGTCCGCACCTACCTGAAGTGAGGAGGTCCGCATGTCCGACCCGTCGATGCCCAGTCTTCCGGGCAGGCACTCGCACGTCTTCCTGGGCGAGGATCACGGCCGGGCGGAGAGCAGGACCTGGATGGTCATCGCGCTCTGCGCCTGCATGATGGTGGCCGAGATCGCCGGCGGGCTCCTGTTCGGCTCCATCGCCCTGGTGGCCGACGGACTGCACATGAGCACGCATGCGGGCGCCCTGCTGCTGGCGGCGCTGGCCTACAGCCTCGCCCGCAGATACGCCGGCGACTCGCGTTTTGCCTTCGGCACCGGCAAGCTCGGCGACCTCGCGGGCTTCACGAGCGCCATTGCCCTGGCGATGATCGCGCTGCTGATCGGCTACGAGGCAGTCGTTCGGCTGTTCTCCCCCGTGACGATCCACTTCAGCGAAGCCATTCCGATCGCGTGCTTCGGCCTCGCCGTGAACGTCGCCAGCGTGTGGCTCCTGAGTGGCGGACACCACCGCCATGGGCACTCACACGGGCACGGGCACGCCTCCGGCGGCGGGCATTACCACGACGAGGAGCACCGCATCGCAACGTCAGGCGGCCTGTTGGCCCTCAGCGTGTTCGAGCACGACCATCCTCCCGTCTTCCGCATCCGCGCGCAGGACCGTGCCCTGCCGGCCGCCGCGGCATTGACGATCGAGACGGTGCGGTCGGACGGCGCCCGGCAGGTCTTCGTCATGGAGGACCTCGGCCCTTACCTGCAGAGCGTCGAGGAGATTCCGGAGCCGCATACCTTCACGGCGAAGGTCCGGGTCGACGGGCACGAGTACCCCGTCGTCTTCGCGGAGCACAGCCACGACCACGACGCCCATGGCGCCGTACACCGAGACAACAACATGCGGGCCGCGATCGTCCACGTCATCGCGGACGCCGCCGTGTCGGTGCTGGTCATCGTCGGTCTGACGCTGGCCAGCCTCTTCGGCTGGCTGTGGATGGACCCGGCGGCCGGCATCGTGGGGGCTCTCGTGATCGGGAGTTGGTCCTACAGCCTCGTGCGGGACACGGGTGCGATCCTGCTCGACATGGAACCCGATACGACCGTGAAGGACGGCATCCGCCGGATCGTGGAAGAGCAGGGCGACCGGCTCGCCGATCTGCATGTCTGGCGGCTCGGACCTGGCCACCTCGGAGCCATCGTGGCGGTCGTCACCGAGCGACAGCGCGGCGTGGATTTCTACCGCGAGCGCCTCGCTGGTTTCCGCGCCCTGTCGCATCTGACGGTCGAGATCCACCACGCGGCATAGTCGGATGCGGACCTTCTGCTCGATCTCTCTC
>CAXUCF010000067.1:0-5342 GCA_964249275.1 uncultured Lichenihabitans sp. | reverse complement strand
CTCTCGGGCCTAGCGATGCGACGTGGCGCCTTCGGAATCGAGGATGTGGCCATCGGCGTCCAGATGTTCGATCACCGCCCGTTGCTGTTTCAGCTCGACGAGCTGCCGCACCGTTTCGCGCGTCACGGCGTGGCGGATATGCAATTCCTCCTTCAAGAAAATCTGCTTGACGACGACGAGCCTCTCCTCGACCACCGGCACGATGGTGGTACTGCCTTCGTTGCGGACCTTGGGCACCTCGTCCACGATGCGCCCGACCGGCACCCTGACCACATCCACGGCGGTTCGGTCGAGTTCGACTTCGGCCGCTTCCTGCCGCGTCTCCGTGTGCGTGGACACCCGGACCCTGCCCGTCGTGACGGATCGTTTCGAGACCTCGAAAGTCTCTGCCAGAAGCGGGATGACCTCGGATCGGCCGGCCACGCCACCGGCAAGGGATGTTGTGACCTTCGCAGACGCATCCGCAACGGGTGCACCATCGATGAAGGGGTCGACGATGGCGGAGCGGTTGACGGTCTCGTCGGTGTCCGGCAGTTTACCCATGACGGCAGCCTCGCCTGTTGGTGTCGAAAACTGCGGCGGGACGTCCTGCCTGCCGCGATGAGGGATGCTTCAGGCGACGGTCTGGCCGCCTCACCCCGCCGCTAGGCTTCGGTGGCGGTCGCCCGCGCTGGCCATCGGTTCGTTCTGTCGGCGTTCGGAGGTGGACGGGCGGCCAAGGTCCTGGTGGAGGCCACGATCGAGTGCTCCGCGATCACCCGCCTTCACCTCGGCCACAGTCTTGGTCAAGTGTAGGTGCCAGCCGACACCAGTCGGTAAAACGATCGATACAGGGACAAGTTCCGGTTGACCTGGGAAAGCGCGCTCTCCGGCAGCGTCCCTGCAAAGGGACGAGCAGGCGCTCGCGGCCAGTTCAGCCGCTTGCTTCTCCCACCGATGCGTTGACCCACCGGATGGCGCGTGATCGACGGGGTCATGTCGCGGGCCGTCGCGAGACCTCCCCTTATCTCCGTGGCGTGACGGTCGAACTCCTGGATCCGACACCCGAGGACGACCGGCCCGTGACGATGGGCTCGAAGCATCCTCGGACAGGGGGTCTGCCTCGTGCGGAACATACGATCCGAGGTTCCTCCGCCCGACGGCCGGGACTCGACCGTTCGCTTCACGGTGGTAGCGACGGGGCCGGCGCGGCCGTCAGAACGGAGAGTCCGGATAGTAGAACTGCTGGGCATTCTCCTTGGTGACGAGCGTGGCATCGAGGATGTAGCGGCCGCGCACCGGCACCTGGTCGTAGAAGTTGTCGACCGTCAGTTCCATGGCGGTCGCCACCATGGCGGGCGGGTAGAGCACGTCGACCGGCATGATCGGGTCCCCGTCGACCACGCGCTTGATCATCTCCTTCATGCCGGCGCCGCCGATCACCAGCCGAACATCCTTGCGGCCGGATTGCTTGATGGCCTCCAGCACGCCGCTCGCCATGTCGTCGTCCTGGCACCAGACGGCGTCGATCTTCGGGTACTTGGCGAGGTCGTCCTGCATGACCCGGAAGGCGTCGTCGCGCGACCAGTTGCCGAACTGCTTGTCGAGGACCTTGAGGCCGCTGCCCGCGATGGCGGCATCGAAGCCCTTCTGCCGCTCCTCGTCGATCACGATGGGCAAGCCGCGGATCACCGCCACGTTGCCGGAGCCGAGGCTCTTCTTCAGGTAGTCACCCGCGACCCGGCCGAGATCGGGGTTGTTGCCCGCCACATAGAGGTCCTGGATCGTGGGATCGGAGAGGGCTCGGTCCACCACGGTGACGAAGATTCCCTTGTTCTTGACCTGGCGTATGGGGTCGGTCAGTTCGTCCGAGTTGTGCGGCAGGGTCACGAGGGCGTCGATGCCCTGGGTCGCGAGGTCCTCGAGCGCATTGGCCTGGGAGGCGCCGTCCGGCGACGTCTTGACGATGATCCTGAGGCCGGGATGGCGCGCCTCGAGCATCGTCTTGGCCCGCTCGGCCTGGAACACCACGCCGCCCGTCCAGCCGTGGTCGGCGGCCGGGATCGAGACCGCCACCGTCACCTTGCGGTCGGCCGCGCCCGCCGGCCGCGCCACCATCGCGGCCGCGCCGGCCATGAGCGCCGCGCCGCAGACCAGCACCGCGCCGGATCGAAGCGCCCGTGTGGCGAGACCCGTCATCGAAGCTCTCATCGTCGTTCCTCCCAGGGTCCTTGTGGACGGGCGGCCCCATCGCCCTCACGGGCCGGAAGGCCCGCGATACGGTGTTTTGCGGCGGATGCGCCGCCCTCAGGCACCCTGCCGGCGAAGCAGCGAGCGCTGCAGCAGCATGGCCACGATGATGATGGCGCCCTGTACGGCGCCGATGAGGTACTCGCTGACGAAGCTCGACAGCACCATGACGTTGCCGACGACCTCGAGGATCAGCGCGCCGCAGACGGTGCCCCAGACCCGGCCGATGCCGCCGCGCAGCGCCGTGCCGCCGATCACCACGGCCGTGATGGCCTGCAGTTCCCACAGGATCCCCGTCGTGGCCGTGGCGGCGCCGAGCCGCGGCACGTAGACCAGCACGGCGACCGCCACGCAGAAGCCCTGGATCGCGTAGGTGGCGGTGCGCACCGCCCCGACCCGGACCCCGGAGTAGCGGGCCACCTCCTCGTTGGAGCCGACCGCCTCGACGTGCCGCCCGAAGGCGGTCCGCCGCAGCACGAAGGCGCCGAGGGCTGCCGCCGCGAGGATGACCAGCACCGGCACCGGCACGCCCGCCACCACACCGAAATAGGCCGGGCGGTAGTCGGCGCGGAGCGCCTGCGACCTGATCGCGATCGAGCCGCCTGCGGCCAGCCACACCGTCAGTCCCCGGAAGATGCCCATGGTGCCGAGCGTCACGATGAAGGGTTCGATGCGCCCCAACGTCGTCACGAGCCCGTTGCCGAGCCCGCAGGCCGTGCCCACGCCCACCGACAGCGCCATCGCGGCCGCGATGGTGCCGAAAGCCCCGTCGCCCCAGCCCGCATTCATGAACAGGATCATGGTGCCGGCCACGAAGGCCGCCATGGAGCCGACCGACAGGTCGAGACCGCCCGCCGCGATCACGAAGGTGGCGCCGACCCCGATGACCGCGATGAAGGCGCTGCGGGTGAGGACGTTGAGCAGGTTCTCGGCCGAGAGAAAGCTCGGGTTGACGGCGGCCCCGAGCATCAGCAGCACCAGCAGCGCCGCGAAAGGTGCGACCGCCGCGAGGTCGGGGGTGGGGAACCGGCGCGACGGTCTGGCGCCGAGGCTCGTCGGGGTCACGTCAATGCCTCGTTGCCGGCTGTGGCTGGGCCGGGGCCGCGGCATCGGCGCCGGTCGCCAGGACCACCAGGTTCTGTTCGGTCACGCCGCTCCCTGAGACTTCGCCCACGAGCCGGCCGTCCCGCATGACCAGGATGCGGTGGCACAAGCCGATGAGTTCGGTCATCTCGGACGAGATCACCACGACGGCCTTGTCGTCGGCCGCGAGTCCGGCGATCAACCGATAGATCTCGGCCTTGGTGCCGACGTCGATGCCGCGCGTCGGCTCGTCGACCACGATCACGTCGGGTCCGCCGAGCAGCATCTTGGCGAGCAGCAGCTTCTGCTGGTTGCCGCCGGACAATTGCCCGGCCAGCGCGGCGCGATCGCGCAGGCGGATGTCGAAGCGTCGGACCGCCGCGTCGAGGCCCTCGGCCTCGCGGGCGCCATCGAGCAGGAAGCCTCGGCAGAAACGCTTCAGCCACGCAAGGGTGAGATTGGTCCCGAGGCCGCGGCGGAGCAGCAGGCCCTTGCCCTTGCGATCCTCGGTCACGTAGGCGAGGCCCGCCCGCATGCTGTCGCGCACGCCGCGGAAGCGGGCCGGCGCGCCGCCGACCAGCACCTCGCCCGTCATTGGCCTCAGGCCCGCGATGCCTTCGAAGAGTTCGGTCCGCCCGGCGCCGACGAGCCCCGCCATGCCGAGGATTTCGCCCCGCCGTACGGCGAGCGACGCCTCTGTCGCGAAGCCCGGCACCGACACGTTCCGGACCTCCAGCGCCATCGGCCCTTGCGGGACGGGGCTGCGCTCCGGGTAGAGGCGCGCCATCTCGCGCCCGACCATGAGGTGGGCCATGCCGACCGCATTCAGTTCGCCGGCGAGCCTCTGCGCCACCACGCGACCATCGCGCAACACGGTGACGCGGTCGGCGATCGCCACGACGTCGGCCAGACGATGGGAAATGTAGAGCACCGCGACGCCGCGCGCCTTCAGGGTGCGGATGATGCCGAGCAACGCCTCGCTCTCGACCGGGGTGAGGGAGGCGGTCGGCTCGTCGAAGATCACGACGCGGTGCGGGGTTTCGAGCGCCCGGGCAATCTGCACGATCTGGCGCTGCGCGATCGACAATCGCGCGACGGGCCGCTTCGGGTCGAGCGCGGCCCCGAGAGCCCGCACGGCTGCGGCGGCGCGCCGGTCCATGGCGCGATCGTCGACCAGGGGACCGCGCCGGATCTCCCGCCCCATGAAGATGTTGCGCGCCACCGACAGGTCCGGGGCCAGCAGGATCTCCTGATGGACCAGCACGATGCCGCGCCGCTCGGCGTCGACCGGCCCGTTGAAGCGGACCGGCTCGCCCGCAAGCGCGACCGCGCCGCGGGTCGGCGCGAGGTGGCCCGACAGGAGGCGCATCAGGGTGGATTTACCGGCACCGTTCTCGCCGATCACGGCATGGACTTCGCCCGCCGCGAACGACAGCGAGACGTCGCTCAGCACTTCGACCGTCCCGAAGCTCATCGCCAGGCCGCGCGCCTCGCGCACGGGCGCGGTCTCGTCTTCGGATCCGGCCGCACCTGCTGCCACGGCGTCTTCCCTCGCGAGCCGGGGCGAATGCTTCTGGCTCCCTCGCCCGGCCGCGTTGGCGCGGCTCGCGGCCCAAGATGTCCGATCGATGGCCCGTCACCGTCAAGTCCTAATTCGGGCCGGCTCGGCGTCACGGCCTGGTCCAGACGCCGCCCCCGCGCGACGAGCGCACCGCGGCCTCGACGAAGGCGAGGCCCTTGACGCCGTCCGCCACCGTCGGGAACAGCACCTCCGCCGGAGGGGGTTGGCCGCCGCGTGCCGCGAGGATGGCTTCGGCCACCTCGGAATAGAGGGTGGCGAAGCCTTCGAGGTAGCCCTCCGGATGGCCGGCTGGAATGCGCGACACGCGCCGGCTCGCCGCGTTTGCCCCCGGGCCGCCGCGCGTCACGATCTGCCGGCTGCCGCCGAGCGGGATCCAGGCGAGCTGGTTCGCGTTGCGCTGCGACCATTCGATCCCACCCTTGGTGCCGTAGACCCGCAGCTTGAGTTC
>CAXUCF010000066.1:0-20087 GCA_964249275.1 uncultured Lichenihabitans sp. | reverse complement strand
GGATCTTCGCGAGAAGACCGGCGCCGGCATGATGGACTGCAAGAACGCCCTCACCGAAGTGGCGGGCGATGTGGAAGCCGCAGTCGACTGGCTGCGCAAGAAGGGGCTGTCCAAGGCCGCCAAGAAATCGGGCCGCGTCGCGGCGGAAGGCCTCGTGGCAGCCTTGGTTGAGGGCCGGAAGGGCGTGCTGGTCGAGATCAATTCGGAAACCGACTTCGTGGCCCGCAACGGTGATTTCCAGGCTCTCGTCAAGAACGTGGCCGAGGTGGCACTGGAGAACGATGGCGATGCCGATGCGACCCTCAAGGCCGGCTACCCGGGCGGCGGAACCGTGTCGGACGCCGTCGCCAACGCGGTCGCGACGATCGGCGAGAACATGACGCTGCGCCGCGCCGCGGGCCTGGCGGTCACGCGAGGCGTGATCGGACATTACGTCCATGGCGCGACCGGGGACGGCCTCGGCAAGATCGGCGTGATCGTGTCGCTCGAGTCGGCCGGCAGGCCCGAGGATCTGTCGGCCCTGGGTCGACAGATCGCCATGCATGTCGCGGCATCGAGCCCGCTCGGCCTCGATGCTGCCTCGCTCGATCCGGCCACCGTGGCACGCGAGAAGGCCGTGCTGGCGGAGAAGAATGCCGGCAAGCCCGCCGGTGTGCTCGACAAGATCGTCGAGAGCGGCCTCAGATCCTACTACAAGGAGGTGAGCCTGCTCGACCAGAGCTACATTCACGACAGTACGAGGACCGTGGCGCAGGCCGTCAAGGACGCCGAAAAGACGGTCGGTGCGCCCATCGCGGTCACCGGATTTGTCCGTTTCGCGCTCGGGGAAGGGGTCGAAAAGCCGGAGGGGCCCGACTTCGCTTCGGAAGTGGCCAGCATGGTCTAAGGCTCCCAGGGAAATAACGGCTTCGCTCTATCCGAATCTTGCCTTGTGGCGACGCCCGTGGTTCGAAGCGATGAGTTCCGTCTGGAGGCTAAATAGTCTTGCGTCGTTTGCGCGGCGGTTGATGTCGCCTCCAAAGTGGGATCAATGCCGCTCGACATTCTGAGTGCAAGCCGGTTGGCAGCAACCTGCTTCAGGCGAGGTCAGCGATCCGCTGCCAAGCCGATGGACGGCGAGGCATGGCACGGCATCGGGGTGCAAGGTCCGGCTGCGCCGCTGCTTAGGGGTTGCGGCTCGACATCGGTCTGCCGACCCGGCGCGGGGGGCTGACCCACCACGCGGGTTCCGAGGAGTAGCCGATGAACGACGGCCACGGCGCAGGCATGTTCAGGCGGATCGTCGTGAAGCTGTCCGGCGAGGCGCTGACGGGGCCGGACGATCACGGCCTGCACGCTCCCACCGTCCAGCGCATCGCGGCCGACCTCGCGAGTGCGGTCGAAAGCGGCACCGAGATCGCCGTGGTGGTGGGCGGCGGCAATTTCTTCCGCGGCATCCAGGGTGCCACCAAGGGCATCGAGCGGGCGAGGGCCGACTCGATCGGCATGCTGGCCACCGTGATGAACGCCCTGGCGCTCGAGGCCGCCATCGAAGCGGAAGGCTTCGCGGCGCGTGCCCTGTCGGCCGTGCCCATGCCGTCCGTCTGCCAGCCCTACTCCCGCCAGGCGACCCTCCATCACCTGTCGAAAGGCCGCATCTGCGTGCTGGCCGGCGGCACCGGCAACCCGTTCTTCACGACCGACACCGGTGCGGTGCTGCGGGCCGCGGAACTCTCCTGCGATGCCGTGATGAAGGCCACGCAGGTCGACGGCGTCTACTCGGCCGACCCCAAACGCGACGCCTCGGCGACCCGGTTCGACCGGCTGACCCACGACGAAGCGATCCGCAGGAACCTTGCCGTGATGGATACGGCGGCCTTCGCGCTGGCACGCGAAAACAGCATACCGATCATCGTTTTCTCCATCGCGGTCGAAGGCGCCATCAGGGCCGCCCTGGAAGGCGGCGGCGTCTTCACGCTCGTAACGCCGTGACGCGCGGAGTCTGCTGCGGCTCCGGCTCGGCAAGGGCGCTTTCTTGCGTGCCTCGGCCCGATTGGGCCTGCGAAAATGGTGCCGTGCGTGCTAAGGGAGTGCACCGCGTGGTCTGGAGTCGGCATTCCGGACTCCCCGAGGATTCCAAAACGGACAAGCGAACGTGAGTGCAGATTTCGACGTCGCCGACCTGAAACGCCGCATGCAGAGTGCGACCCAGTCCCTGAAGCACGAACTGGCCGGCTTGCGGACCGGACGCGCCAGTGCCGCCCTGGTCGAGCCCGTCATGGTCCATGCTTACGGCCAGATCATGCCGTTGAACCAGGTCGCCAGCATCACGGTGCCGGAGCCTCGCGCGCTCGCCGTGCAGGTCTGGGACAAAGGCATGGTGTCGGCCGTCGAGAAGGCCATCCGGGACGCCAATCTCGGCCTGAGCCCCACCGTGGAGGGCCAACTCCTGCGCATCCGCATTCCGGAACTCAACGAGCAGCGCCGCAAGGAGATGGTGA
The DNA here is from genome assembly GCA_964249275.1 of uncultured Lichenihabitans sp. Classification (GTDB taxonomy): domain Bacteria; phylum Pseudomonadota; class Alphaproteobacteria; order Rhizobiales; family Beijerinckiaceae; genus Lichenihabitans. The sequence continues at coordinate 17,607 of CAXUCF010000066.1, read as the reverse complement.
AGTACGCTCACAAGTACGGCGAGGAGGGTCGGGTTGCGGTGCGCCATGTGCGACGCGACGGGATCGACCGCCTGAAGAAGCTCCTCAAGGACAAGGTCATCTCGGAGGACGACGAGAAGCGTTTTGCGGCCGAGGTGCAGAAGGTTACCGACCAGTACGTCAGCGAGGTCGACAGCACTGTCGAGGCGAAGGAAAAAGAGATCATGCAGGTTTGACGCTGCAGGGTTTTCGGCTGGATGCTGCGGGCATTGAAGATGCAGACCACGCATGGCGATGACGGCCGCGGGCATCCCGATTTCCTCGATCGGGGGGGCCGGAGGAGCGTGCCCGCCCATGTCGGCATCATCATGGACGGTAACGGCCGCTGGGCCGCGGCGCGTGGCATGCCGCGTCTCGAAGGGCACCGTCGAGGGGTGGAAGCGCTGCGGGCCGCGGTCGGTGCGGCCTCCGATCTCGGCGTGGACTATCTGACGGTTTACAGCTTTTCGTCGGAGAACTGGGCGCGCCCCGTCGAAGAGATCTCGGATCTCATGGGATTGCTGAAGCGCTTCATCCGCAAGGACCTCGCCGACCTTCACCGCAACGGCATTCGGGTGCGGATCATCGGCGAGCGCGATCGTCTTGCCCCCGATATCAGATCCTTGCTGGCCGAGGCCGAGGATTTGACCCGCCAGAATGACAGGCTCGTTCTCGTCGTCGCGTTCAACTACGGTAGCCGTCAGGAGATCGCCGGCGCGATGCGGCGGATCGCGGCCCGCGTGCGGTCCGGGGAGATCGACCCGGCCGCGATCGATGTCGAGACGATCACGGCGCATCTCGATACGGCCGGCATTCCGGATCCCGATCTGATCATCCGCACGTCGGGCGAGCAAAGGCTGTCCAATTTCCTGATGTGGCAGGCGGCCTACGCGGAGTTCGTGTTCCTCCCCTGCCATTGGCCCGACTTCGACCGCGTCGCGTTCGAGACCGCGCTCGAAGCCTATATGTCGCGCGAGCGGCGGTTCGGGGGCATCCGCACGGCCCCGTTGGAGCGCAAGGTCAAGACCGCGCTATGACGAATGTCGGATCCGGGCACGACCGGACGGGACCTGTGCCTCCGCGCGATGGCCTGCGGCCCGGCCGCCTGGGCGAACTCGTCGTGCGTGTCCTCTCGGCTGTCGTCATGGCGGCTCTGGCGCTCGGCACGGCCTGGATCGGCGGACTAGTGTTCGATCTGTTCTGGCTCGTCGCCGCCATCGTCGTACTCATGGAATGGCACGGACTCGTCGGCGCGACCCGGCGCTTCGCCGCGATGGTGCTCGGAGGTGCCGCTCTAACGGTTGCTCAGATGTTCAGCAGCCAAGCACAACCGGCAGAGGCGATCGGCATACTCGCACTTGGTGCCGCCGCCACCTTGCCCCTGGCCGACGCGGGCCGGCACCTCATCACAGCCGGCGGGGTGCTTTACGCGGGCGCGCTCGTGGTGGCTCTCCCCGTCCTGCGCCATTCGGCTGTGGACGGCATCGCCGTCATCATTTGGCTGTTCGCCATCGTCTGGGGCACCGACACGATGGCGTTCTTCGGTGGCCGGCTGATCGGCGGGCCGAAGCTGGCGTCGCGGCTCTCACCTTCGAAGACCTGGTCGGGCTTCATCGTCGGCATCACTGCGGGCGCCGTCCTCGGTCTGCTGGTGGCGCCGCATTCGGGCTGCGGCGGATGCATCGTGGTGGCCGGCCTCCTGGGGGGAGCCCTGTCCCAGGCTGGCGACCTCTTCGAATCATCCCTGAAGCGACGGTTCGGCGTGAAGGACGCAGGCTCTCTGATCCCGGGGCATGGCGGACTCATGGATCGTCTCGACGGTTTCATCGCAGCGGCCATCTTCGCCGCCACGGTGGGCCTGTGGCGGTTCGGTGCCATGGAGTCCGGCGCGGGTCTGCTCAAATGGTGAGAAAGCACATGACATCGGGCCGCGACGCCGCGCTGAGATCCGGTCCCGATACGGTCGATCGCGCTCCCCGGACCCTCGTGATCCTCGGCGCCACGGGCTCCATCGGTCGATCGACCGTCCAGATCCTCGAACTTCATCCCGACCGGTTCCGCGTTGCGGCCGTCGCAGGCGGACGCGACGCCGAAGCGCTGGCCAAGACCGCGATCGCGCTCGGCGCCACCTTCGCGGCTCTGGCGGATGTCTCCCGCTACGCCGAACTCAAGGAGGCGCTCGCCGGGACGGGGATCGAATGCGCGGCCGGCCCAGACGCCGTGGCCGAAGCGGCTCGGCGTCCCTGCGATCTCGTGATCGGCGCCATCGCGGGCACCGCCGGCATGATGCCGACCTTCGCGGCGATCGAGGCCGGCCGCCTCATCGCACTTGCCAACAAGGAGACGCTGGTTTGCGCTGGTGACGCCGTGATGGCGGCCGTGGCGCGCCACGGCGCGCGACTCCTGCCGCTCGACAGCGAACACAACGCGATCTTCCAGGCGCTGGGCGACACGGACCGGACCACCATCGAGCGCATGACCCTCACGGCGTCAGGCGGACCGTTCCGGAGTTGGTCGGTGGAGCAGATCGCGGCCGCCACGCTCGACCAAGCTCTGGCCCACCCCAATTGGGCCATGGGACCCAAGGTGACGATCGATTCCGCCGGCCTCATCAACAAGGGGCTCGAACTGATCGAGGCGCATTACCTGTTCGGCGTCGCGGCCGAGCATCTCGATGTCGTGGTGCACCCCCAGTCCGTGGTGCATGGGCTCGTCAGCTTCGCCGACGGCTCCGTCACGGCCGGATTGGCGCTGCCCGACATGCGCGTCCCCATCGCGCATTGCCTCACCTATCCCGACCGCATCGAAAGCGGCGCCCGCAAGCTCGACCTCGCGGCCGTCGGAACGCTGACGTTCGACAAACCCGATCTCGGTCGCTTCCCGGGTCTCCGCGTCGCCATCGACGCGTTGCGGGAGGGCCACGGACTGCCCACGGTCTTCAATGCGGCGAACGAGGTCGCGGTGGACAGCTTCGTGGCGCGCCGTATCGGGTTTTCCGACATCGCGCGCATCGTGGAACAGGTTTGCGACGCAGCGCTGGCGGACGGCACCGCGTCCACGCCGGCCGGGATCGCCGACGCGCTGGCTGTTGACCATGTGGCGAGAGAAAGGGCCGCGGCGCTCTTACATTGAGCGAGTCGAAGTGAGAAGGTAACGTCCTAGTAACCATTCGTGCTTGCGGCGCCTCGGCCTCGGGGCTCTGCTCATCCAACGCCGGGCATGCGGACGGTACCGCGACGCATGCCGCGGGTGGACCCGTAGGAGTTATCGATGTCGCTGCTCGGCCCCGTCGTCGCGTTTCTCTACATGGTGGTTCCGTTCGTCTTCGTCACGACGGTCGTCGTGTTCTTCCACGAACTCGGCCACTTCCTGGTCGGGCGCTGGTGCGGCGTCAGGATCGATACGTTCTCGATCGGCTTCGGTCCCGAGCTTTTCGCGCGGGTCGATCGGCGCGGGACGCGCTGGCGCATCGCGGCCGTTCCGCTCGGTGGCTATGTCCGGTTTCACGGCGACATGAACGCGGCGAGCGTGCAGTCCGACGAGGCGGTGGCCCACATGCCGGCCGAGGAGCGCTCGGCGACGTTCGCGGCCCAAACCGTGGCCGAGCGCGCCGCCATCGTGGCGGCAGGGCCGATCGCCAATTTCCTGCTCGCGATGGTCATCCTGACCGGCATCTTCTATGTCGAGGGGCGCAGCATCCTCCTGCCCCGTGTCGCCTCGGTGCAACCCGACAGCGCGGCCGCCAAGGGCGGTTTCGCGCCCGGCGACGTAGTGGTGTCGATCGACGGCCAGCCGATCCGCAGTTTCTTCGACATGCAAAGCGTGGTCAGCGGGGCGAGCGGTGTGCCGCTCGCCTTCGTGGTCGAGCGCGATGGCCGGGACGTTCCCCTCACCGCAACCCCCGAACGGCGTGACGTCAAGACTGCCCTGGGGACCTCCAGCATCGGCGTGCTCGGCGTCGCGGCTTCGACCAGCGCGGCCGACATCCGCAAGGACAAACTCAGCTTCGCACAGTCCGTTTCCGAGGCTGCGCACGATACCTGGTTTGTGATCCAGCGCACCGGCAGCTATGTCGGCGGACTCGTGATGGGCCGCGAAAGACCTGATCAGCTGTCGGGACCCATTGGGGTGGCCGGCGTGGCCGGGCAGGTGGCCAGGATCGGCATCGGACCGCTCTTCAATCTGATCGCGATCCTGTCGATCTCGATCGGCCTCATCAACCTCGTACCCGTCCCGCTCCTCGATGGTGGCCATCTCCTATATTTCGCTTTCGAGGCGCTGCGGGGCAAACCCATGAGTTCCGGTGCGCAGGAATTCGGGTTCAAGGTCGGTCTTGCGCTGGTCTCGATGCTGATGATCTTCGCCACCTACAACGACCTGCTGCATTTTGCGCGTGGCTGAACCTCTGTCCAGCGATCGAAGGCATGTTGCGGCCGGCCGTCTCCCGCGGCCGTGTCGTCTCGGCCACGTCTTTCCATAAACCGCGCGCCCCCTCGCGTCGCGCGTTTGCGCGGCACCGTAAACCTTGTAGAAGCGAAATTGCCGGAGAAGGGTATGCTGGCACCTGTTCGCAGGTTCGGGTAGTGACGACGGCGCACCCCCTCCGGGGATGAGTCGGCCGCGGCGTTATTTTAGTCCGCGAGATGTTCAGGGATCGACTGTCGATGCATGTTGTTCGAGGCTTTCTGACCAGAGTCGCCTTCGCCTTTTGCTTGGTGGCGTGTGTCTGGAGCCCCAGTTCTTCGGCGTTTGCCGCAGCCGGTCCCGGCTCGGGGATCGTGGTCGAAGGCAACCGCCGCGTCGATGCCGACACCGTGAGGTCCTATTTCCAGGGCACCGACGAGGGCAAGATCAATTTGGCCGTGAAGCAGCTCTATGCCACCGGTCTGTTCTCAGACGTCCGCGTTTCGCGCGAGGGTGGGCGCATCGTCGTTCACGTGGCCGAGAACGGCGTCATCAACCGGGTCGCGTTCGAGGGGAACAAGAAGGTCAAGAGCGAGCAGCTCGAGCCGGAGATCACGTCGAAGACGCGCGGACCTTATTCCCCGGCCATCGTTCAAGCGGACGTGCAGCGGATCGCCGAACTCTATCGCCGCTCCGGGAACGGCAACGCCAAGGTGACGAGCCGCACGGTCGACCTTCCAAACGGCCGCGTCGACGTCGTGTTCACCATCGACGAGGGCAGCAAGACCGGCGTGAAATCGATCGAGTTCGAGGGGAACAAGGCCTTTTCGTCGCGCAAGCTGCGCGGCCTCATGGCTACGACCGAGATGAACCTCCTGTCGTTCATCAAGACCACGGACGTCTACGATCCCGACAAGATCTCGACCGACGAGGAACTGATCCGCCGCTTCTACCTCAAGAACGGCTATGCGGATTTCCGCGTGGTCGGCACCGACGTGAAGTTCGATGCCGAACAGGGCGGCTATATCATCGTCATCACGGTCGAGGAGGGCGCTCCCTACACGGTCAGCAGCGTCAGGATCGATTCGCAGATTCCCGGCGTCACCAGCGACATGCTGCTGCCCTTCGTGCAGGTGGGGACCGGCGACACCTACGACGGCGATCAGATCCAGAAGTCCGTCGAAGCCCTGACGCGGGAAGTCGCCAGACGGGGCTTCGCCTTCGTCGAGGTTCGCCCGCGCGGCGATCGCGACAACGCCAAGCACACGGTCTCGATCGGGTTCGTGATCGACGAGGGACCCCGCGTCTACATCGACCGCATCAACATCCACGGCAACACCCGCACGCGGGATTACGTGATCCGTCGCGAGTTCGATATCGGCGAGGGGGACCCCTACAACAAGGTCCTGATCGACAAGGCCGAGCGCCGGCTGAACAGCCTCGGCTTCTTCAAGAAGGTGAAGATCACCAACGAGCCCGGCAGTTCGCCCGATCGCGTGGTCGTCGATGTCTACGTCGAGGATCAGCCCACCGGTTCATTCGGCATTTCGGGCGGCTATTCGACCTCGGACGGCTTCATCGCGGAACTGTCGGTGAGCGAGAGCAACTTCCTCGGCCGGGGCCAGTTCGTGAAATTGGCCATCCAGGAAGGTCAGAACGCAAGGGGCGTCGATTTCTCGTTCACCGAGCCCTACATCCTGGACACCCGGATCGCGGCGGGCTTCGACGTCTTCGCCAAGCAGAACGACAACACGCAATATACGGACTACCGCACCTTCGTCACGGGCGGGACCCTCCGGCTCGGGGTGCCGATCACGGACGAGTTGTCGTTCTCGCCGCACTACTCGATCTACAACACCCGCATCACGATCCCGGACACGGCCAGTTACCCGTATAACGACTGCCAGTTCCCGGTGAACGGCGTCACTCCCGGTGTCGGTTTGCTCGGCGGCACACCACCCAGCCTCGTGTCGAACTGCTTGACCAATGGCGAGGCGTCGCTGGCCATCAAGCAGGCGCAGGGCTCGACCTTGACGTCGCTGGTCGGCTTCACGCTCGATTACAACACGCTCGACAACCGCAAGGACCCGACGAGCGGATTGTTCATCGAACTGCGCAACGACGTTGCGGGCCTCGGCGGAACTTCGGAATTCGTCCGGACGGGAGGTGACCTTCGCTACTACCACGGGATCTTCGAGGACATCGTTGGCATCCTGCATCTGCAGGGCGGCGAAGTCACCGGTTTCGGAAGCGAGAAGCAGCTCCGGATCTCCGACGAATTCCAGCTCGGCCCGACGCTCGTCCGCGGCTTCGCCCCGACCGGCATCGGCCCGCGCGACATCAGCAACCTCGCGGCCTTCAAATACAACCCGCTCGGTGGCTCCACCTATGCCGGTGCCTCGGCGGAAGTGCAGTTCGCTCTGCCCTACCTGCCGCGCGACCTGGGTCTCCGGGGGGCGCTCTTCTCCGACGCCGGCACGCTGTTCGGCTACACGGGAAAGACGAACTTCACGCCAGGAGGCGGGGCCTGCATCGCGAGCGATGTGGCGCCAGCCTACACCCAGGGAACCTGCGTGACGGTCCGCGACTCGGCGGCCATCCGCTCGTCCGTCGGCGCCTCCATCCTCTGGGCATCGCCGCTCGGCCCGATCCGGTTCGATTACGCCTACGCTCTCAGCAAGGACAAATACGACGTCACCCAGGCGTTCCGCTTTTCTGGCGGCACCGCCTTCTGATCGTGGCGCGTGACCGCGGGCCTGTGGAATCATCCGGGCAAGGTTTTCGCCCGCGTCACGACGGTTTACGCGCCGGTCTCGCGCCGTCGGGCTGAGGGCCGGCAAGCCTCGCTTGCGTTGGCCCGGACCCGGCCGCCACGCGATCGATCGTCAGGATGCCATGTCTTCTCCAGTGTTCTTCCGGGCGGCGATCGAACCGACTCTCGGTGATGTGGTCCATTGGACCGGTGCGGTCCCGCGGCAGGGGGCCGACCTCGCCACGACGATTGCAGCGGTGGCGCCGCTCGACCTTGCCGGCCCCGGCGCGCTGACCTTCCTGGACAATCCGCGTTACGCCGCCATGCTGGCCGATACCAAGGCCACAGCCTGCCTCGTGCCGGCCCGCTACGCCGATCGCGTCCCGCAGGGTACCATCGCGCTGGTCGTGGCCGAGCCCTATCGGGCTGTGGCGATCGTGGCCGGACGCATCTACCCCGACGCGCTTCGCCCGGGCTCGCTCTTCGGCACGGTCGGGATCTCACCGAGCGCCGTGATCCATCCCGAGTCGAGGCTCGAGGATGACGTCACGGTGGACCCCGGCGCGGTGATCGGCCCGCGTGCCATGATCGGCTCCGGCACCGTGATCGGTTCCCATGCCGTGATCGGCCCCGACGTCAGGATCGGCCGGGACTGCGCGGTGGGGGCCCATGCAACGGTTGTCCATGCCTTGCTGGGAGACCGCGTCATCCTGCATCCCGGCGCACGGATCGGTCAGGACGGCTTCGGCTTCGCGATGGGCCCGGCCGGTCATCTCAAGGTGCCGCAGATCGGGCGCGTGCTGTTGCAGGACGACGTCGAGGTCGGTGCCAACACAACCATCGATCGCGGTTCCAACCGCGACACGGTCGTGGGCGAGGGCACGAAAATCGACAACCTGGTCCAGATCGGCCACAACGTGTCCATCGGCCGCCACTGCGTGATCATTTCGCAGACCGGCATTTCGGGCTCGACGACGCTGGACGACTATGTGGTGACAGGTGGACAGGTTGGTTTGGCCGGCCACCTCAGGATCGGCGCGGGAGTGCAGATCGGCGCCAAATCGGGTGTCATGAACGACATACCGGCGGGCGAACGCTGGTTCGGCATCCCGGCCCAGGCGGCTCGCGAACAGTTCCGGCTTCATGCCACGTTGAGGCGCTTGGCGCGCCGGGCTGGAGGTGTCGAGGGGCGTGCCGATCGGGACTGAAGCAGGCGGCAAAGCGCATGCCGTGGCTCCTTGGGTCTGACCGTACGTTCTCAGCCAGCCGAAGTGCTGGGCTGGACTCAGCATGGCGCCTTGGCGTAGCCGTCGAGGTATGCCACATCGGCGGAACGGGCCGCGGTCGAAGGCCCGGGTGCTGGCGACCGAGGATGGGGATGGACGATACGGCCCGGACGGACCTCGAATCGATCGACATCCTGAAACTGCTCGAGTACCTGCCGCACCGGTATCCCTTCCTGCTGGTCGATCGGATCAGGTTCATGCTGGGCGACGAGTCCTGCATGGGCATCAAGAACGTCACGTTCAACGAGCCCCAGTTTCAGGGCCACTTCCCCGGTCGCCCGATCATGCCCGGCATCCTGCTGATCGAGGGCATGGCGCAGACCGCGGGCGCTCTCTGCGTCCATGCTCAGCGGCTCGACAAGCCGCGGCTCGTCTATTTCATGACCATCGACAAAGCCAAGTTCCGCCGGCCCGTCGTGCCGGGCGACACCGTGGAGTACCACCTTCGGAAGCTCAATCGCCGGCGCAATATGTGGTGGTACAAGGGCGAGGCCAAGGTCGATGGCGCGCTGGTCTGCGAGGCCGAACTCAGCGCCATGCTCGTGATGGAATGACCGTGCGGAGCGGACGCGGACCACGCCAGCCGACGATGGTCGGCTTCGACGGAGACGATCATGCTCGACCCGGATAGGCGAGACGGTGACGGCGGGCCGCAGATCCATCCTTCCGCGGTGGTGGCCCACGCGGCGCGGCTCGGGCGAGGCGTCACGATCGGACCATTTTGCGTGCTGGGCCCGGACGTCGCCCTGGGCGACGACGTCCACCTCTTGTCCCATGTCGTGGTGGCGGGCCATACCCGCATCGGCGATCGCACCCGCGTCTTCCCCTTCGCATCGCTCGGCCACGAGCCGCAGGACCTGAAATTTCGGGGGGAAACGTCGGAACTGCGGATCGGTCAGGATTGCGTCATCCGCGAGGGCGTCACCATGAATCCCGGCACGGCCGCCGGAGGGCTCCTGACCTCGGTGGGGGACCGCAGCGTCTTCCTGGCTCAGTCCCACGTGGCGCACGATTGCCGCGTTGGCAACGAGGTGATCTTCTCGAACAACGTCATGTTGGCCGGCCACTGCAGCGTCGGCGATCATGCTATCCTGGGCGGAGGCGCCGCCGTGCATCAGTTCGTACGCGTCGGCCGGCACAGCTTCGTTGGCGGACTGGCGGGGGTCGAGCACGACGTCATCCCTTACGGCATCGCGCTCGGCAATCGGGCTAACCTGGCGGGGCTCAACGTGGTCGGCCTGAAGCGCCGCGGCTTCTCGCGCGAACAGATCCACGACCTGCGTCGTGCCTACAAACTGTTGTTCGCCGCCTCGGGCACGCTGAGGGAGCGCACGGACGCGATGGCGGCTGAGTTTGGCGGGCACGCCCAAGCCGACGAGATCCTGTCGTTCCTGCGCGAGGGCGGGGAGCGGGCCATCTGCACGCCGCGCGACGGGCGCGACCTGCCGCGCGAGGACGCGAACCCCGGTTGAATCGGCTCGGCGGGGCACCGGAAGCGGCAGGGCGTCCGCCGTTGCGCGTTTTCATGGTGGCGGGCGAACATTCGGGAGACCACCTCGGGGCGGGCCTCATCCGGGCGTTGCGCGACCGGGTCGGGGATCTGCGTGTCGAGGGCGTCGGCGGACGCCAGATGATCGAGCAGGGGCTGAGGCCGCTGTTTCCGCTGGCCGACATCGCCGTGATGGGCTTCGTGCCGGTGATCGCTCGCCTGCCATCGCTCCTGCGACGCATCCGCGAGACCGCGGATGTTGCGGCCGCGGCGCGGCCCGCCGTGCTCGTCATCATCGACAGCCCCGATTTCACCCACCGCGTGGCCCGACGCGTGCGGTCCCTCGATCCGACGATCCCCATCGTGGATTACGTGAGCCCCACGGTCTGGGCCTGGCGGCCCGGGCGGGCGCCCGCGATGCGCCGCTACGTGGATCATCTGCTGGCCTTGCTGCCCTTCGAGCCAGACGCGCATCGCCGCCTGGGCGGACCTCCCGCTACCTATGTGGGTCACCCGCTGATCGAGCGCCTCGACCTCCTGCGGCCGGATCCCGAGGAAGCAGCAGCCCGAGCAAGGCCCACGCTGTTGGTGCTGCCGGGTTCGCGGCGGTCGGAGGTCCGCCGCCTCACGGCGCCGTTCGGCGATGCCGTGCTGCGGGTATCGAAGGCCGTCGGCGGGCTCGAGGTCGTGCTGCCGGCCGTGGACGACCTCGCGGCCGAGATCAGGGAGCGCGTCGCATCCTGGGCCATTACGCCGCGGATCGCGACCGGCGAGGCGGCGAAGCTGAAGGCGTTCCGCACCGCGCGCGTCGCACTCGCGGCTTCCGGTACCGTGACGCTCGAACTGGCCCTGGCGGGCGTTCCCCTGGTGGTGGCCTACAAGGTGTCGCCCCTGGAAACCTGGCTGCGCTTCGTCGTCAAGGTACCGTCGATCGTTCTGCCCAACCTGATCCTGGGCGAGAACATCATCCCCGAGTTCCTGCAGGAGGCCTGCACGCCCGAGGCCCTGGCCGATGCCGTCGTCCCGCTGTTCGGCGACACTCCCGCGCGCGCCGCGCAACTCGCAGGCTTCGCGCGGCTCGATGTGGCCATGCGGATCGCCACGGGATCCACGCCGAGCCAAGAGGCCGCCGCGATCGTGCTGTCTTTGGCCGATTATGTTGGAGGTACTTAACCTTTTCCCCCCCGATTTAAACAATCGTGAACCTTAACGCGCTTTACTTCGCGGGCCGGGTTCATGCGTTCGAGCCCGTCGTGCCGCGACGTTCCTCGACGGGGCCGACGGACATCAACAGATCGCGTGGGACCCGCCGGAGCAGTATCGGATCGAATGGGACCGCCTAGCGAACCCATCCCCGATGAACTGCTCGCATCTTCAAGCTGGAGCGAGTTCGCCAGGGGCGAGAGCGCTCTAGGGATCGAGGTCGATGATGGCGACGCGAAGCGAGATCGAGTACGGGCAGGTAGGACGCACGACCGCGGGGCGCGAACTCGACCTCGGCGCTCTGGGCCGGAAGCTGGCAGCCCGCAAGTGGTGGATCCTGGTCCCGGCCTTGCTGTGCTGCCTCGGCGCCATCCTCTTCGTATCGTTGGTCCAGCCGCGCTACACGGCCGAGGCCAAGGTGCTGGTCGAGAACGGCGAGAACTACTTCACGCGCCCCGACAAATCCGACCAGCTCGCCACGGCCCTTCCCGACGACGAGATGGTGCAGAGCCAGATCCAGTTGATCTCGTCCCGCGACATCGCCCGCCAGGCGATCCGGAGGCTCGATCTCAAGGGGGACCCGGAATTCGACCCGCTGGCCCGGGGCCTGAACGCCCTGTCGCGTGTGCTCATCATGTTGGGTCTCGAGCGCGATCCGACCTCGGTTTCCCCCGAGGAGCGGATCCTGGCCGCCTATTACGAGAAGCTCACCGTGTACAACGTGACGAAATCGCGCGTTATTGCGATCGAGTTCACGGCCTCGAACCCCGAACTGGCGGCGCGGGCCGCCAACACGATCGCGGAACTCTTCATCGAGGCGCAGTCGACGGCGAAACGTGAGAGCGCCAGTTCCGCCGCGGCATCTCTCGCGTCGCTGGTGACCGATCTCAGGGGGCGGGTGGCCGATGCCGAATCCAAGGCCGACAGCTATCGGACGCAAGCCGGCCTGCTGATGGGCACCAACAACACGACCATCTCGGCCCAGCAACTGGGCGACATGAACACGCAACTGGCCCAGGCTCGCACGGCACAGGCCGACGCGCAGGCCAAGGCCAAGCTGATCAAGGAGATGATCCGGCAGAACCGTATCGGCGAGATCCCCGATGTTGCCAACAACGAGTTCGTCCGCCGCATATCGGAACAGCGCAGCACCCTGAAGGCCGAAATCGCGCTCCAGGCCCGCACGCTGCTGCCCGGCCATCCGCATATGCAGGAATTGAACGCGCAACTGGCCGACGTGGACAGCCAGCTCCGCGCCGCAGGCGAGAAGCTCGCCCGCACGCTCGAGAACGACGTTCGCATTTCGGCGGGACGCGTCGACAATCTCCTGGCAGCCCTCGACGCGCAGAAGAAGACCGCAGGCACGGCTGGCGTCGATCAGGTCCGTCTCAACACACTCGAAACCCAGGCCCGATTGCTGAAGGATCAGCTCGAGTTCAACACGGCTAAATATCAGGAAGCTGTCGCGCGCGAGACCGCCGTCTCGACCCCGGCCGACGCTCGCCTCATCTCACGAGCCTCGCCGCCGCAACTGCCGTCCTTCCCGAAGAAGCTGCCCACCATCGTGATCCTGACGATCGCCGGGCTCGTGCTGTCGCTGGGCATCCTTGTGGCGCGCGAGCTGCTGTCGGGGCGGGCTTTCGCCACGAACAATGTCGACGAGGCCGGCCGGGAGACGGCCACGACCCTGCCTTCGCAACTCGGGCTGCGTCCGGGGCTCGACGCTGTCCCCGATCCGGTCGCATCCCAAGCGGCCCCGCAGGTCGCCGTTCTGGCCGAGGGGGAAGCGAGCCTGCTCGCGGCCCTCGATGCGATCCGCGAGCGCCGGATCCCGAACCACGCCGCACGGGCTCTCGTCCTGCCACCGGCAGCTCGTGGCGAGGATCCCCTGGCGGCGCTCGGGCTGGCGCGTCGCCTATCGGGGGAAGGCCGGACCATCCTCGTGGATTTCCATCGCCGCAGCCCGGCCGTGGAGCCACGCAACCTCGCCGCCGATGGCTTCGACCGGGGCGAGGCCGGCCCGCTCGGCCTGACGGAACTGCTGGCCGGCAAGGCGAGCTTCGCGGAGATCATCCATCGGGACGGTCAGTCGCGCCTGCACGTCGTGCCGGTCGGCGGACTGGCGCTCGACGCGGACTCGCTGGGGCCGCTCGGCGTGGTGCTCGGCGCCCTGAGCGAGACCTACGATTATGTCGTGATGCACGGGCCCGCGCCGACGGACGCCGTCTCGCTGCGGCTGGCGGCCGAGGCCGATGTGGTGGTGCTGGCCTTTGCGGGCGATCGCATCGCGGCCGACATCGAAGCAGCCCGGGCTGCCCTGGCGCGCCACGGCGTGCTGGCATCGGCCGCAACCCCGGGGGCCGTCGAATCCGGGCGCGAGATGCCGACCATCCACGTCGTGCCGGCGTCAGTCCTCGCGCCCCGGAGGCTCGTGCGCGCGGCCGCGTGATAAGGCGGCCCGCAGCTTGCGGAGGCGCTGTACCGCGGGCCAGGCCCAGGCCGATTGCTTGATCGACCTCTTGGCCTGGAGCCTCAGGGCTTCGGCCCTGGCATGGACGTGGCCTCGTGGCGTCAGCGGCACGAGGCTGTCGAACAATGGCTCGACCTCAGGGCAGTAGGTTTCCTTGTAGCGTGCTTCCCCGACACCGAGGTCGAAGGTGGCGGTGCCCGTCCCGCAATGGTGCCGCATCACCTCGGCCAGCAGGAGTTCGCCCGGGCTCGTGCGCTTGAGGTCGGCATGGGCCGTGAAAGACGTCAGCATGCCGGAGAACCTGCCACCCCGCTGCACGCCGCCCAAGGTGGCGACGATCCGGGTTCCGCACCGCAGCCCGTGGAACTCGACGGGTCCGGCAGCCTCGCCCCCCGGTCCCGCCGGCGCGGTCGCGCGGTCGAGGAAGCGGCGCAGCAGAGGGATCTCGTCGACCGGCAAACCGTAGGCGGCGCACCGCATCGTCCTCTGCTCGACAAAGGCATCGAGCACCTCGCCGATCTCGGCGGGGCTCCGGGCTTCGAGCACCTCGACGGGTCCGAAAGCGCGCAGCCGGTTCATCTTCTGGCGCAGCTTCTTGCGGCTCTCGCGCGATAGCTGCACCCTGAAGAAGGCGTCCGGGTCGGGCAAGAGCCGGGCCTTGTAGGCGAAGCTCGGGCTCGGTTGGCCGGGGAGCGCCAGCAGGGGATTGGGGGCGCCCTCCCAACCGTGCGGCTGGTTGCGGAGCGCGAACAGGTCGACTCTGCGGCCGCTCGCACGGGCGGCGCGGCGCAGGAGGTCGAGGATGGCGGCTCGGGTCCAGAGGGGGCCGGACCTGAACAGGCCCATGTTGAAATTGCTGTCCTTGGCGCCGAGGAACACGGCCGTGGTGAGCCTGCCCTGGCGCAGGAGGCCGAAGGGCAGCAGCGCCATGGCCTGCCCGCCTTGGCTTCGTGCCACGACGATCATGGGTTCGATGCCGATCGCGGCACCGACGGTGTCGATCCAGGGCAGCAGCCAGTCCGGTGTCTGATAGGGCGTGGCGGGCGCTGCAGCGGCGAGGTCGCGCCAGTCCGCGAGGGCGGCCCGCGGGTCGGTGTGCACCTCCACCGAAGCGACCAGCGGCAACGAAGGTTGGCTCAGCATGAGTGGACCCGCAGCGCCGTCGAGGGCCTGCCCATACCGCATCGCGACATCAGACATCAACGGACGCTTTCCCCTGCGTTGCCGCAAAGGGAACGCTCCGCCCAGCATAGCAATGTTGCGGCAAGCCCTCGCTGCTAAACCGCGAGCTGGGTAAACGAGCGGTTCAAGCAGGGCAGGGCGATGCGCGAGGCATTGATCGGAGCAGGGTTTCGGCTGCTCGGCGCGACGGGCCTCCATCGATTGATGGCGCCGCACCTGCGGGGCCTCGGCGCCGTACTGATGTTCCATCACGTGCGCCCCTACGAGGCGCGCGCCTTCGCGCCGAACCGCATGCTGGAGATCACGCCGGAGTTCCTCGACGTCGCATTGCAGCGCCTCCGCCAGCTAGGCTACCGCATCCTCGGCCTGGACGCTGCCCTGGCGGAGTTGCGGGACGGGGCGACGACGAGCGCCTCACCCTTCGCGGTCTTGACCTTCGACGACGGCTATCGCGACAATCTCGTCCATGCCCTGCCGGTGTTGGAGAAGCATGGAGCGCCGTTCACGCTCTTCATCACGACCGGCTTCGCCGAGCGGTCGGCGCGGCTCTGGTGGGTGGAACTCGAGGAGACCGTGCGCCGTGCCGAGCGGATCGACGTTCGCATCGAGGGCGCGGCGATGTCGCTTCCGGCCGGCACGGCCGCCGAGAAGAGGGCGGCTTTCGCGGCCGTCTACTGGCGCCTCCGGGCCGGGCCGGAAGCTCGCCTTCTCGCCGTGATCGGAGACCTCGCAGACCGTCATGGCGTCGACGGGCGAGCGCTGGTCGAGCGGTTCTGCATGGAGTGGACCGAGATCGAGGGCCTCGCGCGCCACCCGCTCGCGACCATCGGCGCCCATACCCTCACCCATCCGCGCCTCGCCCGACTGGACGAGGCCGAGATGCGAACCGAGCTCGGCGCAGGTCGCCGCCTGCTGGAAGAGCGGCTCGCCCGGCCGGTGGTCCATCTCGCCTACCCGGTGGGCGACCCGGGATCCGCGGGTCCGCGGGAGTTCCGGGCCGCGTCGGCTTTCGGCTACGCCAGCGCGGTCACGACCCGCCCCGGCCTGATCCATGCGGTCCATCGGGACCACCCGACCGCACTGCCGCGCCTGTCGGTCAACGGCAACTGGCAGGACCTGCAGCACTTCGAGGTGTTGCTGTCCGGCACGGCCTTCGCGCTGTGGAACCGCGGGCGGCAGCTCAACGTAGCGTGAGGGACAGCGAGCCATCCCGGCCAGGCGCCGATGCAGGCGTTCTTGAAGCAGCTTGCGGTTGAGCAGGTCGGTCGGGGTTCGTGACGTGCCACATGGCCGGCCGTCAGCCGCCCCGGCGCGTGACAGGGCCCCGGTCCGCCCTGTACAAAGCCCCTCTCTCGGAGGCCCGGCGCCATGTCAGATCCGTCCCAGCAGCCCGGCAAGATCCTGGTCGGTCGAACCGGTGCCTTCCCGGGGCAGCAGGAACGGTACGATTATCTAACCCTCGCGCTCGGCAACCGCCATGGGCTGATCACCGGCGCGACCGGCACCGGGAAGACCGTGACGCTGCAGCGGTTGGCGGAAGGCTTCAGCCGTGCCGGCGTGCCGGTCTTCCTGGCCGACGTCAAAGGCGACCTCGCCGGTCTGGCCATGCCGGGCGACGGGCGGCAGGTCCTGGTCGATCGGGCCCGAAGCCTCGGCGTGCCCTATGCGCCCGAAAGCTTTCCTGTCGTGTTCTGGGACCTGTTCGGCCAGCAGGGCTCGCCGATTCGCGCCACCGTCGCCGAGATGGGACCGCTGCTGATGGCGCGGCTCATGGAACTCAACGACACCCAGGCGGGCGTGCTCAACATCGTCTTCCGAGTGGCCGACGAGCAGGGCCTGCTGCTGCTCGACCTCAAGGACCTCAGGGCGCTCCTGGGCTACGTGGCCGACCATGCGGCGGAACTGACCACCGCCTACGGGAACGTCGCCAATGCCACGATCGGCATCATCCAGCGCCAGCTTCTGGTCCTCGAGAACCAGGGCGGCGCTTCATTCTTCGGCGAACCGGCCCTCGAGATCGCCGACCTGCTCGAACTGGCCCCGGACGGCCGGGGCATCGTCAACGTGCTGGCGGCCGACAGGCTGATGCGCTCGCCCCGGCTCTACGCCACCTTCCTGCTGTGGTTCCTCTCCGAGCTGTTCGAGCGGATGCCCGAGGTCGGGGACCGTGACAGGCCGAAGCTCGTCTTCTTCTTCGACGAGGCCCACCTCCTGTTCGATCACGCGCCCCGGCCGCTGGTGCAGGCCGTCGAGCAGGTCGTAAGGCTGATCCGCTCCAAGGGCGTCGGCATCTACTTCGTGACCCAGAACCCGCTCGACGTCCCCGACAGCGTGCTGGGCCAGCTCGGCAACCGCGTCCAGCACGCCCTCCGGGCTTTTACGCCGCGCGACGGCAAGGCCGTCAAGGCTGCGGCCGACACCTTTCGCCAGAATCCAGCCTTCGATGCCGCGGCCGCCATCAAGGAACTCGCGGTCGGCGAGGCTCTGGTCTCGATGTTGGCCCCGGACGGAACGCCCGAGGTCGTCGAGCGATGCTGGATCGCGCCGCCCGAGTCCCGGGTCGGCCCGGTCACGCCCGAGGAGCGGCAGCGGCTGATCGAGGCCGGGCCGATCTACGGCAAGTACGACACCCCGCTCGACCGCGAATCGGCGTTCGAGACCCTGGCGAAACGCGCCGGCGGGTCGCGGATGCCGCCCGCCGCACCCCCGGGGCCACCCGGGGCCGTGCCGGCGCCGCGCAACGATCCCTGGTCACGGGGCACCACGCCGGCATCACCGGCCCAGCCGCGTGGACCTTGGGGCC
>CAXUCF010000065.1:19082-20167 GCA_964249275.1 uncultured Lichenihabitans sp. | reverse complement strand
GGGCAGGACACCGCCAGGGTGGCGCGCGCCAACCGCGCCAATTCCGTCGCCTACCGGCCCGCCATGGAGCGGATCACGGGGTTCGACGTGAACTGGAACATCGTGGCCTATCCGGGCGCCGCCTGGGCCCGGCAGGTCTTCCCGGACCTGCCGCCCGAGGCCGCCACCGGCAGGCTCGCCGAGGCCATCTTCGCGGCCTCGCGCGTCGACCGGCCCGATCCCGTCGCGGCCTGGGCGGAGCACAACGCGAACCTGCGCGTCCGCACCGAGCGTCTGAACGGCCAGCGCTTCAGCGCCCTCCACTATTCCGGCCCCGGCACCGACCTCACCATCGGCCTCGCCGACGGCCACGAATGGCACGGGGGCGCCTCGACGGCCAAGAACGGCGTCACCTGCAACCCCAACATCCCCACCGAGGAGGTCTTCACGACGCCCCACGCGCTGCGCGTCGAGGGCCACGTGTCCAGCACGAAGCCGCTCTCCTACCAGGGCACGCTGATCGACGGCATCGCGGTGACGTTCGCCGAGGGCCGGATCGTCGAGGCCGCGGCCACGCGCGGGCAGGACGTGCTGAACAAGGTGCTCGACACGGACGCGGGCGCGCGCCGCCTGGGCGAGGTGGCGCTGGTGCCCCATTCCTCGCCGATCTCGCGCAGCGGGCTGCTGTTCTTCAACACGCTGTTCGACGAGAACGCCGCCTGCCACATCGCCCTCGGCCAATGCTATGCGAAGTGCTTCGCCGACGGTGCGACGCTGTCGCTCGACGAGATCGCGGCGCGGGGCGGCAACAGCAGCGCGATCCACGTCGACTGGATGATCGGGTCCGACCGGATCGACATCGACGGCGTGCGGCCCGATGGGACCCGCGTGCCGGTGTTCCGGGCGGGGGAATGGGCCGACGGCTGAGGTCTTCGCCGGGACGGCAGCGCCGGACCTGCGCCGCCCCGGCATTGACCCCGGCGCCGCCGCGTGGGACGTCCCCGCCATGGACGCCTCGCCGACCGCCTCCGCCACCGTCGCCCCGCGCGCGTCCCGCGCCGGGCGCGTCCTGCTCGGCGCGAGCCTCCTGCTCATCGCGCTCAACC
>CAXUCF010000065.1:0-19072 GCA_964249275.1 uncultured Lichenihabitans sp. | reverse complement strand
GCGCCACGCTGACGCCCGACGCGATCGCGGCGCGCGGCGGCAACACCAGCGCCATCCACATCGACTGGATGATCGGCTCCAACCTCATAGACATCGACGGCCTGCACCTCGACGGCAGCCGCGTGCCGATCTTCCGTCGCGGCGAGTGGGTGTGACGGACCTTTCCCCCGCCGCAACGTGCCCCGGGATCCCCCCTGGACGGCGACGGGCGGCGCTTGTCCGGCCATGCCGCGGAGCGCAGGAACCGGCTCTCAGCCGGGGAATGATGCCTTGACCAGGGACACGCCACACGGAGACGCGATCGACCCCCGGGTCACGAGCTTGCATTCCATTTTCAGCTTCCTGAACCTCCTGTCGCCCACGGAGTGACCGGCGAGATCCAGCAACCGGGTCACCGCCCATCGCGCCATGGCGTCGTGTGGCAATTCCAAGGTCGTCAGCGGCGGCGCCAGGTCCGCCGCGAAGGTCTCGTCATCGAAGCCGACGATCGACAGATCGTCGGGGATCTTCCGCCCGCGTGCCCGGGCGGCCTCGTAGGCGCCGATGGCCATGCGGTCGCAAAAACAGAAGATGGCTGTCGGCGGAGCCGTCAGCTCGAGCAGGCGATGGGTTTGTTCACGACCACTGCCCAGGGTCCAGCCGCCCGACAGGATCAGGCGAGGATCCACGGCGACATCGTAACTCGCCAAGGCCTGCCGGTAGCCGTGCAGGCGATCGCGGGCCGCCTCGATCCAGTCCTCGCCGTTGATCATGGCGATGCGCCGGTGGCCTGCGTCGAGGAGCGCCGAGGTTGCCGCGAATCCACCGGCGACATCACCCGGCACGACGGATGGATAAGGGTCCTTGGCGGCATGGCAGTTCAAGAGAACCGTCGGCAGCTCGCCGAAGCGAGCCGGCGGATCCACGGCCTGGGTGAGCAGAGCCGCATAGATGATCCCGACCAGCGGGCGCGACGCGAGGTAGTTCAGGACCTCCGTCTCGGTCCGGGCATCGCCTTGGGTGCTGTGCACCGACAGCATGCAGCCGTTCTCGGCCGCCTCGTCCCGTGCCCCTTCGAGCAGATGTCCGACATGTTGCGACGTGGTCAACTCGTTGATGAGGAAGCCGATCACGCCGTTGCCGGAACTGGACCGTTCGACCTTGACGTAGCCGAGTTCCTTCGCGACCGCGACGACGCGCTCCCGCGTGGCCCGCGAGATGCGGGTCCCCGGCGCGCCATTGAGAACGAGCGACACCGAAGCCTGGGAGATCCCCAAGCGGGCCGCGACGTCGGACATCGTGGGCTTCTTGCGGCGGTCTGACACGGGCGTGGCTCGGCGTTCACGAGGCTCGGCCCAGCCCAGGTGCTGAGCGCTTCGCGAGCGATCCATAAAAGCTGCCGGAACGCATTGCCAACGGTCATTTCCAGTTATATGGATAAGTTATATAACTAAAAGACGTCGAGGCGAGGATGGCGGGCATAGGGCTGCGTGACGTATCCAAGCGATACGGCTCGGTACCGGTGATCCATGGAGCGTCGCTGGACATCGCCGACGGCGAGTTCGTGGTGTTCGTCGGCCCTTCCGGCTGCGGCAAGTCGACGTTGCTGCGCATGATCGCCGGACTCGAGGACATCAGCGGCGGCGAGGTCGCCATCGATGGGCGCGTCGTCAATGCCGTCCCAGCGCGTGATCGCGGCGTCGCCATGGTGTTCCAGAACTACGCCCTTTACCCGCACATGACGGTCGCCGAGAACATGAGCTTCGGCCTGTCGAACATCGGCACGCCACGGTCCGAGATCGATCGCAGGGTGGGCGAAGCCGCCGAGATCCTGCAGATCACGAGGTTGCTCGGCCGCCGTCCCAAGGACATGTCGGGCGGTCAGCGCCAGCGCGTGGCGATCGGGCGCGCGATCGTGCGCAAGCCCAAGGTGTTCCTCTTCGACGAGCCCCTGTCCAACCTCGATGCCGCGCTGCGCGTCCAGATGCGGACCGAACTGGCCAAGCTGCACCATGCGATCGGTGCCACCATGATCTATGTGACCCACGATCAGACCGAAGCCATGACGATGGCCGACCGCATCGTCGTGCTGCGCGACGGCCGGGTCGAGCAGGTCGGCCGGCCGCTCGATCTGTACCGGCAGCCGCGCAATGCCTTCGTGGCAGGGTTCCTTGGATCGCCGCGCATGAACGTGCTGAGCGCGACGGCGAACGTCGTCGGCCCATCGCACGCGACCCTCGCCTGCGCGGCCGGCCCGTCGCTTGCCGTCGACGTCGTGCCGGGCAGCTTGAAGGAACGCGAGCCGGTGACGATCGGCGTCCGCCCCGAGGCGCTGACGCTCGCGCCATCGAGGGCCGGCCTGGCCGGTCGGGTCGACCTCGTCGAACAACTCGGAAGCATGTCGCTCGTCTACGCGACGCTCGGGTCGGGAGAGCAGGTGGTCGCCGAACTGCGCGACGTCGTGGCGCCCGCCGTGGGGCAGCCCGTCGACCTGTCGATCAAGGAGGGGGCCGTGCACGTCTTCGCGGCCGACGGGCGCAGGGTGAACGCGCCCTGTCCGGACGTGGACCGATTGGCTGGGGTCCGTGCGGGCGCAGCGGGAGGCGGGGTCTGATGGCCCTGTCGTCGCAACCCGCCGCCACCATCGGGGACCGGGCTGGCGTCGGCGGAGAGCCGAGCCGTCGCCGGTGGCTCGAAGCGGTGCCGTTCCTCGCCCCCTTCGCCCTGTTCTACCTCGTGTTTCTCGTCTACCCGCTCGGGAAAGGCGTGTGGATCAGCCTGCACGATTGGGAACTCGTCGGCGCGCGGCGGAGCTTCGTCGGGCTCGACAATTACCGGCTCCTGCTCTCCGACGCCCTGTTCTGGACGGCGGTCCGCAACACGGTGCTCTTCGTCGTTCTGACCGTGCCCAGCATGACGGCGCTGGCGCTCGGGCTGGCGCTCGCCGTCAACAGGCCGACGCGCCTGCACGGCGCGTTGCGGGGCGTGTTCTTCGCATCGAGCGTCTTCTCGGTCTCCGTCGTCACACTGATCTGGCAGATGGTCCTGAACGGGGACCGCGGCCTTGCGGCTCATCTCTTCCAGGACCTCGGGCTCCGGCCGATCGCCTTCCTCGGCGATGCCTTCTGGGCGATGCCCTCCCTCGTGATGGCGACGCTCTGGTGGGGGGTCGGCCTGCCCCTGGCCTTGTTCCTCGCGAGCCTTCAGCAGATCCCGCCCGAACTCTACGAGGCGGCGGAACTCGATCATGCGTCGCGCTGGACGGTGCTGCGCCGCATCATCTTGCCGGCCATCCGGCGCACCATGCTCCTGGTCGTCGTGCTGCAACTGGTCGCGCAATTCCAGATGTTCGGCCAGTCGGAGCTCATGACCAAGGGCGGGCCGGCCGACAGCACCCTGTCGATCGTCCAGTACATCTACCAGACGGGGTTCAGGGACTGGCAGATCGGTGCCGCCGCCGCCGCCGCGGTCGTCCTGTTCTGCCTCATGGTCGGGTTCTCGATGCTGCAGCTTTGGCTCGGGCGGGCGGAGGACTGAGGGATGGCGACGCGATCCACCGCCTCGGGTGCCGGCGACCGGCTGCTGCTGCTGCTCACGACCGGCCTCGCCGTCCTGTGGCTGGCGCCCGTCGCCTGGGTGCTGGCGATGTCGTTCAAGCCGAATGCCGAGCTGATGCGCTCGACGGCCGGGTTCCTGCCGATCCCGTTCACGGTCGACAATTACGTCAACCTGCTGTCCCTCTCGACGGCCCCGCGCTGGCTGCTCAACAGCGTGCTCGTGGCGACCGGCATGACGCTGCTGACGCTCGTGACCTCGGCGCTCGCCGGCTACGCCTTTGCCCGCATCGACTTCCCCGGGCGGCAGGCGATGTTCCTGCTCGTGCTGACCGGGTTGATGGTCCCCGAACAGGCCGTGTTCATCCCGCTCCATACGATGTTCGCCGACTGGGGCCTGCACAACACGCGTGTGGCGCTCCTCGTGCCACACGTGGCGGTCCCCGTCGGCGTGTTCCTCATGACGCAGTTCTTCAAGGCGGTGCCGCGCGAACTCGAAGAGGCGGCCGAACTCGACAATGCGGGCCGTTTCACGGTGTTCGTCCGGATCATGCTGCCCTTGTCGGTTCCGGCCCTGACCACCCTCGGCCTGTTCACGTTCATGTACGCCTGGAACGACTTCCTGTGGCCTCTCGTCTCCGCCACCAACGCCCAGATGTACACCGTGACGGTCGGGCTCGCCTCGATCCAGGGCAATTTCGCCCAGACCGAAGGCCTTGGTTCCGTGATGGCGGAGGCCGTCTTCGCCAGCGCCCCCATCGTGCTGCTCTACCTCGTCTTCCAACGCTACATCGTGAGCGGGGTCGCCATGGGCAACTCGCGCTGAGCGCCGGATCAGGGGGACACCCGCCGCTCCGTCGCGGCCGGCCAGTCGGCACCACCGCGGCCTGCAACGCCGCCATCGCGGCCTCGAACGCTGCTTCATCGGAGGACACCATGCGCCTGAAAACCACCATGCTGGCGGCGCTGCTCGCCGCAGCCGTCGGCGGAGCGTCGGCCAGTCCCGCCGCCGCGACCGACATCACGCTCTTCCGCTTCTTCGGCGATTGCGCCAACGACTTCGGCAGCACGACCGACCTGTCGAAGGCCGTCGACGAATGCGGCGCCATCCAGGTGCTGACCAACAAATTCAACGCCGAGAACAAGATCGGCGCCAAGGTGGTGACGCAAACGGTCGACTGGCACACCTATTACGACCTGCTCTCGGCGACCTATTCGACCGGCAACGTCCCCGACGTCGCCATCATGCACAGGAGCCTGCTTCCCAACTTCGCCTCGCGCGGACTGATCGACCCCATCGGCGACGACCTCGGGGCGGCCGGGGTCGACTTCGCCGATTTCGTCCCCGAAGCCCGGAAGGCCGTGACGCTCGGCGGCAAGGTCTACGCGCTGCCCTTCGACATCCACGCGGTGCTGCTTCACATCAACATGGACCTGATGCGCCAGGCCGGCCTGACGACCGCGGCCGGAGACCCGGTGCTGCCGGCCAGTCCCGAGGACCTGCTCGCCGAGGGCAACAAGCTGAAGCAGGCGACCGGCAAGGTTTACTTCGGCCTCGAGTCCGACAGCGCCGGCGTGATGCCCGATCGCCTGTTCGAGAGCTGGCTCTGGCAGCAGGGACAGGACGTCGTCAAGGCGGACGGCTCGGCCGCGGAACTCGACACGGCCGCCGGCCGCAAGGCGGCCGACCTGTTCCAGCAGATCTACGCCCAGGGGCTGAGCAACAAGGCCTTCGACTACGCCGGGGCCGAACAGGCCTTCCTCAACGGGGAGGTCGCGATCCTGGTCAACGGAACCTGGGCCGTGGATAAGTACAACGCACAGGTTGCCGGCGGCACGTCCAAACTCCGCGACTACCGCGTCGCCAACCTGCCCAAGCTGTTCGCGTCCGAAGCCGTCTGGTCGGACAGCCATACCTGGACGATGCCCACCAAGGCGAACCGCTCGCCCGAAGCAAAGGCGGCGGCCCTGGCCTTCATCAAGTTCCTGAACGACAACGACGGGGCTTGGGCGCGGACCGGCCATCTTCCGGTCCGTCAGTCGGTGCTCGCCTCGGATGCCTTCAAGCAGCTTCCCCATCGCGGCGAGTATGTCGGCACGGCCTCGATCGCCCGAGCCCTTCCGCCCATCCAGAACCAGCGGGGCATCCAGGACGTGATGGTGAGCGGGTTGAGCGCGATCTGGCTGACCGGCCAGGATCCCAAGGCCGCGCTCGCCGGCCTGCAGTCCCGGGTCGATCGCATCCTCAAACGGTCGCACTAAGCAGCCTTGCGTGGCGAAAGCCACGATTGATTTCGCCTTTCAAAGTGAAATCAATGCTGCCCAGCATCTCAAGTGTAAGCAGATTTGCAAAAATCTGCTTAGGACCCGCACCGACACCGCTGGCGCACCGCGGCCCCTGCGCTCGGGCAGCATTCATCCAAGATGACAGGATCACAAGGCATGAACGTCCGGACGAGCGTCGTGGCCGTCGAGACGCCCGAGCGCGCCCGCCTTTCGCTCGATGGTCTGTGGGAGTTCCGCCTCGAACGGCATGGGGGTTGGCGCACCATCACCGTGCCGGGCCCGTGGCAGGCCGCTTTTGCGGACCTCCGGGAGGCCTCCGGCGTCGCCTTGTATACCAGGACTTTCACGCTGCCGGAAGGTTGGTTCGGCCGGGAGATTGCCGTCCTTTTCGGTGCCGTCAGCTATTTCGCCGAGGTCACGTTCAACGGAACTGCGATCGGGTCGCACGAGGGCGGCTATCTGCCGTTCGAATGCCTGCTTCCGTCCGACCTGATCGCGCCGGAAAACCGGCTCGAGGTCCGCGTGACCCTCCCCGACGGCGACGAGACCGCCTATCCCGACTTCCCCTTCGCGGAGGTCCCGCACGGCAAGCAGAGCTGGTACGGGCCTCTGGGAGGCCTCTGGCAGTCCGTCCACCTCGAAGCGCGGGACAGGCGGCACATCGATGCCTGCCGGATCCGCGCCGATCGCGAGAGCGGCCGCGTGGCGCTCGAGGTCGACCTGTCGTGCAGCGTCGAAGGTTCGCTGCAGGGCGCGATCGTCGGGCCGGATGACGCCATCGCGGCGGAGATCGCGGTCCCTGTCGCCGGCACGTCCTCACGCTGCGCCGCGATCGTGGCGGCCGTGTCGGCCTGGGCACCGGACCACCCGGCCCTCTATCGGCTCGACCTCCGGCTCGTCGTCGGCGGGGTCGCGGTCGACGCCTGGTCCGAGAGCTTCGGCTTCCGCACCATCGCGACGCGTGACGGCAAGCTCCTGCTCAACGGCGAACCCCTCTACCTGCGCGGCGCCCTCGACCAGGACTACTACCCCGAGGGGATCTGCACGCCCCCGTCGTTGGCGTTCCTCGAAGACCAACTGCTCAAGGCCAAGGCGCTCGGCCTGAACTGCCTGCGGTGCCACATCAAGGTGCCCGACCCACGCTATTACGAGGTCGCCGACCGGCTCGGCATGCTGGTCTGGACGGAGATCCCCAACGTCGAAACCTTCACGCCGCGGTCGGCCGCGCGCCTCCGTTCGACCATGGAGGGCATCTTGGCGCGCGACGGCAACCATCCGTCGATCGTTATCTGGACCCTGATCAACGAGGATTGGGGCACGCGCCTCCGCGAAGCTCCGGAGCAGCGGGCGTGGCTCGCGGAAACATTCGACTGGTTGAAGCAGCTCGATCCGACCCGGCTCGTCGTCGACAACTCGCCGTGCTCGATCAACTACCACTTGAGGACCGACATCAACGATTACCACTATTACCGCGTGCTGCCCGAACTCCGCGCCGAGTGGGACCGCATCACGGACGAGTTCGCGGCGCGTTCGGACTGGACCTTCGGGCCGGCCGGCGAGCCAGGACCGACCGGGAAAGAGCCCTTGATCGTGTCCGAGTTTGGGGTCTGGGGGCTGCCCCGCCCGGCCGACCTCCTGGACGCTGCTGGCCACGAGCCCTGGTGGTTCGACCGGGGCACGAGTTGGGGGGACGGGACGGCAGGGCCCCACGGCATCGAGGCGCGCTTCGTGAGTTTCCGGCTCGACCGCGTGTTCGGCAGCTTCGACGACTTCATCACGGCGACCCAATGGCATCAGTTCGCCAACCTCAAGTACCAGATCGAGAGCCTGCGGGCGCGGCCCTCGATCGTCGGCTACGTGGTCACCGAGTTGACCGACGTGCAATGGGAGGCCAACGGCCTCATGGACTGTCACCGCAACGCCCGCGTGTTCGGCGGCCGCCTGGCCGAGATCAACGCCGACATCGTCGTGCTGCCGGAACTCGACCGCTGGGCCTATTGGTCCGGCGAGGTCATCGAGCCGCTCCTGCGCGTGGCGGCCGGCAGTCGCTGCGTCCCGGAGGGCTGTACGGTCGTCTGGCGTCTGGGAGACCGGCACGGTGAGGGCCGCATCGCCGCCCCCGAAGTCGACGCCATGCACGTCGGGCTTTGCGGCTCGCTTCGGATCAGGCTCCCCGAGTTCGACGTCGCCCGGATGCTCGATCTCCACGTCCATCTGGTCGACGTCTCCGGCGAGGAGATCGCGGTCAATCGCGTCTCGATCGCGGTCCACCCGCGGCGGATCCTGTCGAGCCCGCGTCCGCGCCTCGCGACGGACGATCCGGCGCTCGTGCGGCACCTGTCGGGCCTCGGCTACGACCTGGCCGCCGAGGCAACGCGGGCCGACGTGCTGGTCACGCGCCGGCTCGATGCCGCCCGCATCGATCAGATCCGGACGGGTGCCCGGATCCTGCTCCTGGCCGGTGGTCGCACCGGTGCTCTTCGGGACGACCCTCCCGCCCGCGAACCTCCGCATCGATCCGTGTCGGACGAGGCCTCCGGCCGGCCGTCGCAGCCCTATTTCAGCTTCCCCGGCGTGCACCTCATCGAACGGAACAACACGGTCTGGCGGGGCGACTGGATCGGCAACTTCAGCTGGCTCAGGCGCGACGGTCCTTTCGCCGCTCTTCCGGGCGGTCCCTTGCTCGACCTCACCTTCGACCGCGTGGTCCCCGAGGCCGTCATCACCGACAACCTGAGGCCCTGGGAATTCGACCGGCGCGTCGCGGCCGGCGTCGTCGTGGGATGGGCCCACAAGCCAGCCGCGATGATCCTCGAGAAGGGTTTCGGCGCCGGACGTCTGGTGGCCACGACGTTCCGTCTGACGGAAGACGAGCCCGGCTTCGACCCGACCGCGACCGCCCTGCTCGACGGCCTGATCGCAATGGCAGGGAAGGCGGAACCAGGCAAAATGACAATGTGAGTCGCCGTCGTCGAGGGCTCCCGGTCTTGCGATGTCCTGCAGTGGCTTGGCAGGGCTGCAGGCTGCTCCATCATAGTTGGAAGCTCGATGGAGCTCGACCTGGTTACGGCGCCGGAGGGATCCTTGGACCACGCACAGCAGAGAATCGCGATCCTCGACGACTACCAGGGGGTCGCGCTCGCCTCCGCCGACTGGTCCGGCCTCGGACGCGACTGCGGGGTGACGGTCTTCAAGGATCATGTCGACGACGTCGCCGCTCTGGCCGAAAGATTGCGGCCTTTCACGGTTGTCTGCGCCATGCGGGAGCGGACCGCCCTCGGGCGCGAACTCCTGCAGCGCCTCCCGGCCTTGAAGCTGATCGTCACGACCGGCACATGGAACGCGGCGATCGACCTCGAAGCGGCACGCGCGCTAGGCATCACGGTCTGCGGAACGCAATCGCAGCCCCATGCGCCCCCCGAACTGACCTGGGCGCTGATCCTGGCGGCCGTCCGCAACCTTCCGGCGGAACTGGCGTCGGTCGAGCGCGGCGGCTGGCAGGTGTCGGTCGGGGGCGACCTCCATGGGCGGACGCTCGGTCTGCTCGGGCTCGGCCGTATCGGCCAGAGCGTCGCCAAGGTGGCCCTGGCCTTCGGCATGAGGGTGGTGGCCTGGAGCCAGAACCTGACCGCGGCGAGCGCCGAGGCGCACGGGGCTATCCTGGTCGGCAAGGAGGAACTGTTCCGCCGCTCGGACCTCCTGAGCGTCCATCTCAAGCTCAGCGACCGGACCCGCGGAATCGTGGGCGCCCCCGAACTGGCGCTGATGCGGCCCGATGCGATCCTGATCAACACGTCGCGCGGACCCCTGGTCGACGACGCCGCGCTCGTGGCGGTCCTGCACCAGGGTCGCCTAGCGGGCGCGGCCATCGATGTCTACGACCAGGAGCCGCTGCCCGGGGATCACCCGTTGCGCTCGGCACCCAACACCATCCTCACGCCCCACATCGGCTATGTCACGCGCAACACCTACCGGATGTTCTACGAGCAGGTGGTGGACGACATCGAGCAATGGCGGGCCGGAACGCCGGTACGCCTTCTAGGCTGACGCGAACACGGATGTGCGCGTCTCGGCATTGCTCGCCGTCATCGCGGGGCGCGGGCAGTAGCGACCGGACCGGCCTCGGGCTGTTGACTGTTGACAACCCGCCGGGGCGCGATGACGATGCTCAGCCGACGCGAGAATGGTCCCGAACGACGGACCATCGGGGGGAGCGATGGCCTTTGTGGAGCTCGACCGTCTGAGCAAGCGCTACGGCGCCGTCACGGTCGTCGACGGGATCGATCTGTCGGTCGACAAGGGCCAGCTCGTCTGCCTTCTCGGACCTTCGGGCTGCGGCAAGACGACGACCCTTCGGCTGATCGCGGGTTTCGTGGATCCGAGCGCGGGCGAGATCCGGGTGAGCGGGAAGGTGATCTCGGCGCCCGGGTCCACCACTCCGCCCGAGGCCCGCAACATGTCCATGATCTTTCAGAGCTATGCTCTGTGGCCCCACATGACGGTCGCCGAAAACGTCGGTTACGGCCTGCGACTTCGGCACGTGCCGAAAGCGAGGTTGCGGGAGCGGGTCGGCACCATCCTCGATGCCACCAAACTGTCCGGCTTGGCGGCGCGCTACCCGGCCGAACTCTCCGGTGGCCAGCAACAGCGCGTGTCGCTGGCGCGGGCTCTCGTGGTCGAGCCCGAGACGCTGCTGCTCGACGAGCCCCTCTCCAACCTCGACGCCAATCTGCGCGAGGAGATGCGTTTCGAGATCCGGCGGCTCCACGACGAGTTCCGCTATACCACGGTCTATGTCACGCACGACCAGGCCGAGGCGATGACGGCGGCCGATCTGATCGTCGTCATGAACCAGGGCAGGATCGAGCAGGCGGGCTCGCCGGAGGAGATCTACGAGCGTCCGCGCTCGGAATTCGTGGCGCGGTTCATCGGTGGCACCAACATCTTCAAGGGGCATCGCGTGGGGGCCGATGCCGTCGATTGCGGCGGCGGCCTGGTGCTGCGCTGCGGCGGCGGCGCCTTCTCCGCGGATGGCGATGCCGCCGTCTCGGTCCGCCACCACGACGTGGGCCTCTCGCTCGCCAAGCCGGCGTCGGCCGACACGAACTGGACCAGCGGCACCGTGCTTCGCCATGTCTATCTCGGATCGCATCGCGACTACCTGGTCGACCTCCAGGGCGGCGAGAAGGTGCGCTCGATCGCGCCGGCCGACACCTCGTTCGCCGAGGGTCAGGAGGTCTGGCTTCATTGCCCGGTGGAGCGCTGCCGCGCGCTTCTCCAATGACGTCCTTCGACGGGCGCGGTGGGGTGCACGGGAAGCGCAGGTCACGTTGGGCTTGAGCCGGAGGGGCGGACGAGGTCCGCGAGGGAGGCAGGCATGGGGCGAATGATCTGTTGGGGCGCGGCGCTCGTCGGCGCTATCGTGTTGCCGGCCGCGGCGTCGGCCCAAGGGCCCGCCCCCTATGCGGTCACGCCGGACCTGATCGCAGCGGCCCGGGAAGAGGGCACGGTGGTGTTCTACACGGCGACCGATGTCCAGGTCGCCGAGAAGCTGGCCGGCGCGTTCCAGGACAAATATCCCGGCGTGAAGGTCCAGGTCGAGCGCTCGGGCTCCGAGCGTGTGTTCCAGCGCATCGGGCAGGAATACGGCAGCGGCGTCTATGCGGCGGACGTCATCGAAACCTCGGACGCCGTCAACTTTCTCTACTTCAAGCAGCAGGGATGGCTGACCCCGGCCGTACCGGAAGACGTCGATAAGCTGTGGCCGGCCGAGGAGCGCGATCCCGACGGGCTGTTCGCCGCCTATCGGGCGCATCTCTCGGTGCTGGCCTACAGGACCGATCTCGTCAAGCCCGAGGATGCGCCCAAGACCTGGACCGATCTGCTCGATCCCAAGAACAAGGGCAAGATCGTCAAGGGTCATCCGGGCTATAGCGGCACCGTCATGACGGCGACTTACGCCCTGAGCCAGTCGCTCGGCTGGGACTTCTTCGCCAAGCTCGGCCGACAGAACGTCATGCAGGTGCAGTCGTCCACCGAGCCGCCCAAGGTGCTGGCCCAGGGCGAGCGCTCCATCGAGGCCGACGGCAACGAATATAATTGTTTCCGGCTCGTCGAGAGCGGCGTCCCGGTGAACATCGTCTACCCACCGGAGGGCACGCCGCTGGTCGTCGGCGACTCCGGCATCCTTCTGCACGCGCCGCACCCCAATGCGGCGAAACTGTTCTACGCCTTCCTGTTCTCGCAACAGGCGCAGCAACTCAACAGCGACTTCGGCGGCCTGCGCTCCTTTCGCCCGGACGTGAAGGAGAAGTCGACGCGCACGCCGCTCTCGAAGATCAAGCTGCTCCACTCGGATCCGGCCAAGGTCCAGGACGAACTCGACACGATCAAGCAGAACTACGAACAGGATTTCGGGACCTAAGGGCACCCACGGGAACCATTGCTTCGGAACGCCCAGCACTCGAAGGCGCAACACCCTGACGAAATAGGGCGATTATTCCCGTGGGGACCCTAGGATCGATGACCAGCTTGGCCGTACAGTTCAGGGGCCGACGCCGCCTCGGCTTCGGCGGCCTCGACCTGTCCAGGCCCGTTTTCGCGGTGCTGGTCATCGTCATGGTCCTGCTGGTCGTGCTGCCGCTCTTCTGGCTGGCCGACTATAGCCTGACCGACAAGAAGGGGTCGTTCACCTTCGCCAACTACGCCACGCTCGCGACAGACCCTGCGATGCGTCGCGCCTTCGGTCTGGCGCTCGGCATGGCCGCCAGCGTCGGCGTTCTCTCCTGTGCGGTCGCGACGCCGCTCGCCTGGCTCGTGGCCCGCACCGACCTGCCGGGGCGCCGGTTCATCCGCATGCTCGTCACGGCCTCCTTCGTCACACCGCCGTTTCTGGGTGCGATTGCTTGGGAGATGCTTGCGGCGCCGAACAGCGGCATGATCAACGAGGTCTACCGGTGGATGTTCGGGTTGCAGCGCACCGATCACCTTCTCAACATCTTCACCTTCGAGGGCCTGATCTTCGCGATCAGCTGCTATTCGTTCCCCTACCTGTTCACGCTGGTGGCCAATGCGCTCGACCGCGTGCCGTCGGACCTCGAGGAGGCATCCGCGATGCTGGGCGGGAGCCAGCTGACGACCCTCTATCGCATCACCTTGCCGATGGTGCTGCCGGCCATGCTGGCGGGCTCCCTAGTCGCGGTCCTGCAGGCCCTGACGATGTTCGGCTCGCCGGCCATCCTGGCGCTGCCGGCCGGCTTCCACGTCATCACGACCAAGATCTGGAGTCTGTTCCAGTTCCCGCCGCGCTTGAACCTCGCGGCCGCGAGTTCGCTGCCGCTGCTGCTCGTGACGGTTCTGCTCCTGCGCGGGCAGAAATGGCTGCTCGGCCGCAAGGGCTACACCGTCCTGGGAGGCAAGAGCGGAACGCCGCGGCGCATCGCGCTCGGCCGCTGGACATGGCTTGCGGGGGCCTATGTTGGCGCGATTCTGCTGCTCACGATCGGGCTTCCCTATCTGGCGCTCCTGAAGACCGCCCTGACCCACACCGTCTCGGAACCGCTGACCTGGTCGACGCTGACCCTGCATAACTTCGCCTTCGTGCTGTTCGACTTCTCGGCCACGCGCCTCGCCATCGTGAACACCCTGGTCCTGGGGCTCGCGACGGCGACCATCGGCACGGGTCTCGCGGTGCTGAGCGCATATTTCGTGGCCCGTCAGGTCGTGCGAGGCACCTCGCTGCTCGGCGCGCTGGTGACCGCGCCGATCGCCATTCCGGGCATCGTGCTCGGCGTCGGATTGTTCCTGACCTACGCCAGCCCGACCTTCCGTCTCTACGGCACCCTTTGGATCCTGCTGATCGCCTTCCTGACGCTCGAGATGCCGGCCGGTTATCAGCAGATGTCGTCGGCGTTCCAGGGCATTCATCCGGAACTCGAAGAGGCGAGCCGCATCCTCGGCGCGAGCCGGCTGACGAGCCTCTGGCAGATCACGGCTCCGCTGCTGCGGACGTCGATCATGGCGACATGGTGCTTCGTGTTCATCGGCACGATCCGCGAACTGTCCGCGACCGTCCTGCTGACCACGGCCAATACGAAGCTCGTGGCGGTGATCATCTACGACCTGAACGAGAGCGGCGACATGGGGGCCATCTCGGTGCTGGGCCTGCTGCTGCTCGCCATCTCGTTCGCCGTGGTGGCGCTGGCCAATCGCATGCCTGTGCTCGGCGGCTCGCTGCCCGAGGGCCAGGCGCGTTAGGGTCCCCACGGGAACGACCGCTTCGCTCGATCCGAGTCTTGCCCTTTGGCCAAGCCCGTGATCCGAAGCGATTGTTCCCGTGGGGACCCTTAGCGCGAGGCCGTGGCACCACGGCGCCCCGTGGTTCTCTCTTCACATCACCGCCGCTGGTCGGTACGACTGATCGGGGCGAGCGGCACCTGCCGCTCGGCGACCTGGCTGTATTGCCGAGCGGGCCCGTCGATGATCGATCGATCAGATCCACAGCGCTCCGGTGTTGCGCCCATCGATTTTCCGCGTCCGAAGTCCCTCGCCAACGTCGTTCAGGCCGAGATCGAGCGGATGATCGTCGGCGGCGATCTCACGCCGAACCAGCGCATCAACGAAAACGCGCTGGCCCAGCGGCTCGGCGTCAGTCGAGGGCCTATCCGGGAAGCCTGCAGCGGCCTTGCGGCTCTGGGCCTCGTCCAGATCATCCCGAACCGGGGATTCTTCGTTCGTGAGTTGAGCGAGAGCGAAGCGCTCGATGTATCCGAAGCCCGGGCGGCCGTCTTCGCCAGCATGGTGATGGCGCTCGCCGAAAAGCGCACCGCGGACCAACTCGACACGCTCACCGCCCTCGTCGACCACATGGACGCGATCGTGCCGACCGGCGAAGTCAGCCTTTACTACCCCAAGAACCTCGAATTCCACGCTCAACTGGCCAGGATGGCCGGCAATCACCGCCTGGAGCAGATCTACGCCAGTCTCGTGCGTGAACTCCACATCCAGCGCTACCGCGCACTCGCCAGCGCCGACGTCCTGCAGGTCTCCAATACCGAACATCGCCGGATCGTCGAGGCGGTGGCGGCAGGCGACGCGTTCCAGGCGTTCCAGGCTGCCCGGAATCACATCCTGAACGGGATCAAGCGGACCCAGAAGGCGACGCCGGCCCGGGGCACGTCGAAAGACGAGCCGGCGCACGAGCACCCCGTCCTGCGCTCGACGGCCCGGTAGCATGAATCGGGTGGCAGGTCAGTTTGAATCCTGCCGTCTTGACGACCATGAAAAACCCGGCAACTGTGTGGGACTCGTTGAGTTGGGGTCACTTATATGGAGAAAAGGGCGGCCCGAGGAGCCGACTGGGGAGGACATTGGCGATACAAGCACAGAGCTCAGTCCATCCTACCGCGCCCGCAAAGCGCCTTCTAAACAGAGATGTGCTCACGAGCGCGGCGCTCGGGTTTGTCGCAGGGTTCGTTGATGCTGCCGGTTTCATAGCGTTATCTGGCCTGTTCACGTCTCACGTGACAGGAAATTTTGTTTTGATCGGCGCGGAACTCGTCACGACGTCAGGCGGTGTTCTAGCAAAGCTTTTGGCGCTGCCAGCTTTTGTTTTTGGCGTTGCTGCAACAAGGCTGATCGCCCTTGGGCTTGAACGGAGAAATATCGCTCCGCTTCGGCCTCTTCTCACACTCCAAGCGGGCCTCCTCATCGCCTTTTTGGCGACAGGTGTTGCGATATCTCCTTTGGGATCGCCCGATGCGGTCGGATCGATCTTCGCGGGCATGCTCGGCGTGGCCGCGATGAGCGTACAGAATGCCGTCGCGCGACTTTCGCTGCCCCACTTGGCGGCGACTACGGTCATGACCGTGAACGTCACCCAGACAGTGATTGATGCGGTTGATCTGTGTCGGGATAGTCGTTCGAAGACTGCAGAACACGCGGCCACTCGCCTGCGACGTATGGTGCCTGCCGTCCTCGCGTTCGGGATTGGGGCGTTGGCCGGGGCATTCGGCGTGGCCGCGTGGTCGTTCTGGTGCCTGCTAGCCCCGATCATCATTCTAGTCGGCCTCGGCGCCGGTATCGGCAGCTCCGGACAGGGCGAAAATTCAAACTGACCCACTATCGAAATTGTTGACAGTTGACCGAAGGCGTTCCTATTTCGCCTGACGGCACTGGACCGGTGTCGACGACGAGGAGACGCCGATGTCCGAGAGTGCCGCGTCGAGTGTCGGTCTGACCCGCTATGTGGCGGGATTCGTCGCCGCGGCGCGACCCGAGATGCTGCCCGACGAGGTCGTGGCGCTCGGCAAGAAGTCCATCCTCGACGGGCTGGGACTTGCGCTCTCCGGTGCCGTCGCGGCAAGCGGCGCGCTGGTGCGGCGCCATCTCGACGACCTGAACCTCGCCCCTGGAGCCGCCACGGTGATCGGTGCCGGCCGGAAGGTCGCCCCGCGTTTCGCGGCCTTCGCCAACGGCGTGGGCATCCATGCCGACGACTACGACGACACCCAGCTCGCGGTCGCAGCCGACCGTGTCTACGGCCTGCTCACCCATCCGACCGCGCCGGCGCTGCCGGCCGCGCTGGCGATCGGCGAACTGCGCGACGCATCGGGCCGCGACGTCATGCTGGCCTATCACCTGGGCGTCGAGGTCGAGTGCAAGATCGCCGAGGCCATCGACCCGCGCCACTACCAGGCCGGGTTCCACGCCACCGCCACCTGCGGGACTTTCGCGGCGGCGGCCGCGAGCGCCTCGCTCATGGGCCTCGATGTCGAGACGACCCAGCGGGCGCTCTCCATCGCGGGCAGCCAGTCGGCCGGTCTGCGCGAGAATTTCGGGACGATGACGAAGCCGTTCCATGCGGGACGCGCGTCCGAGAGCGGCGTGGCGGCCGCGCAGTTCGCCTCTTACGGGTGGACCGCGACCGACAAGATCCTGGAAGCGCCGCGGGGCTTCTTCAGAGCGGCCGGCGGCGGCTTCGATCCTGCGGCGATCGAGGGCCGGCTCGGGGCGCCCTGGACCTTCGCCGAACCCGGCATCTCCATCAAGCCGCATCCCTCGGGGTCGCTGACGCATCCCGGCATGACCGAGATGCTGAAACTCATCCAGGAGCACGGCATCGCGGCGGGGAACGTCCGCCACGTGCGGGTCGGCACGAACGCCAACATGCCGAACGCGCTGATCCACCATCGTCCGCATGACGAGTTGCAGGCCAAGTTCTCGATGGAGTTCTGCATGGCGGTCCTGCTGCTCGAAGGGCGTGCGGGACTGCGGGAGTTCACCGACGAGGTGGTGCGGCGCCCCGACGTGCAGGCCATGATCGAGCGTGTCGAGTTCGTGGTCGACGACGAGGCCGAGAAAGCCGGCTATCACAAGATGACGACGATCATCGACATCACGCTGAACGATGGGCGCGTCCTCCGGGGCAGGGCGGATTTCGGCAAGGGAAGTCCGGCCAATCCGATGAACTATGAGGAGGTCGCGGACAAGTTCCGCGATTGCGCCGGCTTCGCGCGCGTCGGCCGCGCCACAGCGGACGAGATCGTCGCCTTGGTGCGGGATCTGGAGGAACTGCCCTCCATCGGCCGCCTGATGACCCACCTGCTCCATGTCGGGTGAGGTGCCTGTGCCGGCCCGGGCGGACGGTCTGCCCCGCAGCCTGATGTCGAAAGGATCGAGCATGAGCGCTGGTGCCACCCGGACCTTGGCGCGCTGGGCCGTCGAGCTCACCGACGACGACGTCCCGTCCGGCGTGAAGCACGAGGGCGTGCGAACCTTCGTCAACTGGCTCGGCTGCGCGGTCGGCGGGGCGACTCACGTCACCGTCGACCGTGCGCTCGCCGGGCTGTCGCGGTTCAGCGGGCCGCCTCGGGCGAGCGTGCTCGGCCGGACGGAGAGGCTGGACGAGTTGCATGCTGCCCTCGTCAACGGCATCGCGTCGCACGTCCTCGACTACGACGACACGCACCTGAAGACCATCATCCACCCGGCGGGGCCCGTCGCCTCGGCGCTCCTCGCGGTGTCGGAAGGCGAGGTGGTCGACGGCAGGGCGTTCCTCACGGCCCTCATCGTCGGCATCGAAGTGGAGTGCCGTATCGGCAACGCGGTCTATCCGGAGCACTACGACCGAGGCTGGCACATCACGGGGACGGCCGGCGTGTTCGGTGCAGCGGCGGCAGTGGGCCGCCTGCTCGGCCTCTCGGTCGAGCAGATGACCTGGGCGCTCGGTATCGCGGCCACGCAGTCGTCCGGGCTGCGCGAGATGTTCGGCACGATGTGCAAGAGCTTCCATCCGGGCCGTGCGGCGCAGAACGGCGCCGCGGCGGCCTTCCTGGCCAAGGCCGGCTTCGACAGTTCCGAGCGCGGCATCGAGGCGCCCCGTGGTTTCGCCAACGTCCTGTCGACCAAGCAGGACTACGAGGAGATCACGGAGCAACTCGGCCTGCGCTGGGAGGCGGCGCTGAACACCTACAAGCCTTTCGCCTGCGGCATCGTCATCCATCCCATCATCGACGGCTGCCGTCAGCTTCACGGCGAGCTTTCGCCCAAGGGGTCCGACATCCGCTCGGTCACGCTGCGGACGCATCCGCTGGTGCTCGAACTGACCGGCAAGACAGCGCCGAAGTCCGGGCTGGAAGGCAAGTTCAGCGTCTATCACGCGGCCGCCTACGCGCTGCTTCACGGCGACGGCTCGCCCGAGGCCTTCAGCGACGCCGCGGTGCTCGATCCCGAGGTCGTGGCGCTGCGCGGGCGCGTGGTCGTGACGGCCGACGAGGCCATCCACGAGGCGTCGGCGGAGATCGCCGTCGTCCTCGACGACGGTCGGCGAATCGAGCGGTCGGTGCTGCACGCGGTCGGCAGCCTTGAACGACCGCTCTCCGACCAGGACCTCGACGAGAAGTTCCGGCGCCAGTCCGCGCCGGTGATCGGCGCCGACGCGACGGAGCGCCTGATCCGGCTCGCCTGGAAGATCGAGACGCTGCCGCGCGTCGACGCGATCGCCCGCGCCGCCTCCCGCGACCCCTCCTGAAACGCTTCGACCCGGAGGGCCGCATGGCGCACCTCACCATCGGCATTCTCGACGGCGACGACATCGGGCACGAGATCGTGCCGGCTTCCGTCGCGGTCGTGCGGGCCGCGGCCGCGGCTTGCGGCCTCGAGATCGCCTGGCGGCCGATGCCGGTCGGCCGCACGGCGCTCGCCACGCATGGCTCGACGCTGCCCGACGGCACGCACGCGGCTCTGTCGGGGAT
>CAXUCF010000064.1:14200-20185 GCA_964249275.1 uncultured Lichenihabitans sp. | reverse complement strand
TCGTCAGCTTCGCTGCAGGACTATGCTTGATCAAATTCGTCCACACGGCCTAGCAGCAGGTTGGGCGGGTTGCGGGCTCCGGCCACCGCCAGGGCGTCGTCGGCATCGAGAACCGCCAGGGCCTCGGGACCGGGTCGATCTTCCCGCACATGGTCGCGCAGGAGGTGGGCGAAGGCGACGCACTTGAGGGCGGATCGCCGCGCTTGCTCGCTCGGGCCCACATAGGCGAGTTGCTGTCGGGCCAGGCTGCGGGTCTCGACGAGCAACTGGCCGAAG
This sequence comes from uncultured Lichenihabitans sp., assembly GCA_964249275.1. Taxonomy (GTDB): domain Bacteria; phylum Pseudomonadota; class Alphaproteobacteria; order Rhizobiales; family Beijerinckiaceae; genus Lichenihabitans. The sequence continues at coordinate 19,909 of CAXUCF010000064.1, read as the reverse complement.
ATCTTGCGGCCTTCCCACCAACGGTCGTAGCAGGCCGAGTTCCTGAAGCCCGCGAAGATCGACAGGGCGATGCCGATCAGCGAGAACGGCACGGTCGCGATCTCGTGAAGATGCAGCAAACCGACGTCCTGGAGAACGACGACCAGGATCGACAGCAGCGTGACGAAAGCCAATCGGGGCGCGATCGCGGGGACGATCGAGCCCCGCATGATGAACAGCAGTTGCCAGGCGCTTGGTTTGTCGCGAACGATCAAGGGGAGGCTCCGGTGACGGCCGTGCTGCGGAAACTGCGTTTCAGCAGGTGAGCCTGCGCGCGGTCAACCTCGCCGCAGCAATAGGCACGTGCCTCGACGGCTTAGGGTCCCCCCGGTCATCATCGCTCAATCTCACGGCTCGCCACAGGGCAAGCTTCGGAGAGCGCGACGCGGTGATCCCCGTGAAAGCCCTCGGAAGTGCTCCGAGCGCGGCTCGGCGCTGCCGCGTGCAGCCGGCAACCGTGACGGTTTTCTCATCGCTTGCACGACACGAGCCGGCACCCTACCAAGCCGGCCATGGCCGCCGTTGCCGAGCCTGTCCGACGACCCCGCGATGCCCCTGTCACACCCGTCCTTCACCCAGCTCGACGACGTGGCCCATATCATCCAGGTGGCGCTGACGCCGGTGTTCCTGCTGGGCGGCATCGGCACGCTGATCAACGTCTTCTCGACCCGGCTGGCACGGGTCGCCGACCAGGTCGACAGGATTGCCGAGACGATGGACGGCCTGAACGATGGCGAGAAGCAGCGCGCGGCGCTTCGGCTCGGTGCCTTGCGGGTGAGGTCGCAGGCGCTGGATGTCGCCGTGATCCTGGGCGCGCTCGGCGGAGCCGCGACCTGCGGCGCCGTGCTGGCGTTGTTCTACGGCGCACTGCGCAACGCCGGCGTGGCGTCGATCCTCTACGGGCTGTTCGGCCTGGCCATCGTCTGCACGATCGCGGCGCTCGGTGCCTACGTGCTCGAGATGCTGCTGGCCAGCCGCATCATCCGGGCCCGCGCCGTCGAGAGCGAGCGGAACGCCAAGGCCTGAGAGCGGGCTCGGGCCCGCGCCGTCGAGAGCGAGCGGGATCCCCGGACCCGAGAGGCGGGCTCGGGCCCGGTCACTGCGCGTTGCGGTAGGCCTTCCGCGACACCAAGGTGCGGACCAGGATGTTGAAGTCGAAGAGCAATGACCAGTTGTCGATGTAGTAGAGGTCGTGCTCGACCCGGCCCAGCACCTTCTCGGGCGTATCGGTCTCGCCGCGCCAGCCGTTGACCTGGGCCCAGCCCGTTATGCCCGGGCGGACGTTGTGGCGGCGGGCGTAGAGCGCCACGTCGCGCTCGAAGGCCTGGTCGTGCGCCAGGGCATGGGGGCGCGGGCCGACCAGCGACATGTCGCCTTTCAGCACATTGAGGAGTTGCGGCAGTTCGTCGATGTTGGTGCGGCGCAGGAAGCGGCCGATCCGGGTCACGCGCCTGTCGCCGCGTTGCACCTGGTGCACCGCCCGGCCATCCTCCAGGGACGTCATCGAGCGGAACTTGATGATGCGGAAGGTTTCCTGGTTGAAGCCGTAGCGGCGCTGCAGGAAGAACACCGGCCCGCGGCTGTCGAGCTTGATGGCCAGCGCCACGAGGGCGAAGAGCGGGGACAGCGCTACGAGCGCCATCGAGGCCAGCACCAGATCGACGGCGCGCTTGGCCAGGACCTCGCTCGACGACAGTGGACGCTGCATGAGGTGAAGGGACGCGATGGTGCCGTTGCGCACCATGTGGAGGTCGTCGAACCGGTCGAAGAATTTCTCAGGCGCCAAGTGGATCGCGGCCGGCACACCCATGAAGGTGTCGATGCACGCCTCCAGCCGGTCGCGGTCGCCCCACGGCACCAGGATGTAGATATCGTCCGGCCGCAGCACGCGGGCCGACGCGGCCGCGAGCGCGAGGTCGTCGGCCCGGGTCTCGTCCTCGGGACGCAGCACGGCGGCGCCGACGATGCGCAACCCGGCTTCGTGCGGCGTATGGCGCTCGCTGAAGGCGCGGATCATGTCCTCGTGGCCGACCAGGAAGATATGCCGGGACGCGATTCGGCCGGCCGAGGCGCGATTCGACATCACGTGGACCAGCAGCGCCCTGACGGCGAGGAGCCCCGCATAACCGACGACGAACAAGCCCAGTGCGGCGCCGCGCGAGAAATGCTCCGTGGTCTTGGTCAGGAACGCCAGCGCCAGCGCCCCGACGACCGCGACGGCCCACACGCTGAGCGACCGCTTGGCATGGCCCTTGTGGGTCAGGTAGCGCGTGATGGCATAGTCGTGCCGGACGACGTTCGGCACGATGAACAGCACCGCCACCATGGCGCCGAGCACGAGGTCGCTGAACCGTTCGGACCCATGGCCGAACGGGATGCCGGTCAGGGCCGCGATGCCGAGGATGGCGATCCCGTCGAGGCCGGCCGCCAGCGCCAGGAAGCCGATACGGGTCATGACCGTGTTGGCCTTGCCGCGGCCGCGCCGGGCCGCCGCGCCGGGACGGCTTCGGCCGCGGCGCGGATCCGTGGCGGGAACTGGGAGGGGAACGCTAAACGGCACGACGCCATCCCTGAGCGAGACGGTCCGGTCCCGTTTCGGCCTGTCGGGCCTTCCGGCATCGGATATGCCCCCCGGGCTCGCAATCGACGTGCCTGCGCCGAGGCCCCGATTCCGTGCCGTTACGGGGCGAAACCGGCCGGCGTGGTTGCGCCCGCCCCGTGCTTCGTGTCTGAATGGGACGTCGAGCCCGCCAGCGGGGGATGCATGAAGGTCTCGCTCATCCAGATGAATTCGGTGGACGACAAGCCGGGCAACCTTCGCCAGGCTGCGGCGCTCATCGAGGACGCCGTGGACCGCGACCGTCCGGACTGGGTGCTCTTGCCGGAATGCTTCGATTTCCTCGGGGGGACGCGCGACGCCAAGCTGGCGGCCGCCGAGATGCTGCCGGATGCGGGCGACCCGGCCTCCGAGGGTGCGACGGGGTCGGAAGCTTCGGCCTATCGCACGATCCAGACCCTCGCGCGCCGGCACCGGGTGTTCATCCACGCGGGTTCGATGCTGGAGCGCATCCCGGGCGAGGCGCATATCGGCAACACCACGGTGGCGTTCGACCGGGACGGCCGCGAGGTGGCGCGCTACCGCAAGATCCACCTCTTCGACATCACGGCCCCGGATGGCACGGAGTACCGCGAGAGCGCCTCGTTCAAGCCGGGCGACGCCGTCGTGACCTACGATTGCGAGGGCGTCAGGATCGGCTGCTCGATCTGCTACGACCTGCGCTTCCCGTTCCTGTTCCAGGCCCTCATGGACCGCGGCGCCGAGATGATCGCCCTGCCGGCCGCCTTCACGATGCAGACCGGCAAGGACCATTGGGAGGTCCTGTGCCGCGCCCGCGCCATCGAGACCGAGACCTATCTCTGCGCGGCCGCCCAGACCGGCAACTTCAACCAGGGCAACCAGGTCCGCACCACCTACGGCCATTCGCTCGTGGTCGACCCCTGGGGCCATGTCACGGCCCGGGCCAGCGATGGCGTCGGCACCGTATCGGCCCACCTCGATCCCGTGCGGGTCGGCAAAGTCAGGGCCATGATCCCGGTCGCCCAGCACCGGGTGGAGATGCCGAAGGGCGGTTGAGGGCGTGCCGGGCTTTTCCTTCTCCCGTTCACGGCAGAAAGTGCCCGCAAAGCCGGCCGATGAGGGGACCTGGGGCGCCTCGGCCCCCTTGTCGGGCTCGGCTTCGCCCAGCCATCTTCTCCCCACAGGCGTGAGAAGGACGAAGCGCAGTCTTCCCCCGTCGTCCTTCTTCCGCCGTCCCATCCTCGACCTCGCCCGCGCCCTCCTTGGCGCCACCCTGCTGGTCGACGACGCGGGCGGCATCATCGTCGAGACGGAGGCCTATGCCCGCGACGATCCCGCCTCGCACAGCTTCCGCGGCCCGACGATCCGCAACGCCGCCATGTTCGGCGGCCCAGGGCACGCCTACATCTATCGCTCTTATGGGATCCATTGGTGCTTCAACATCGTGGGCGGGGCCGAGCCGGGCAGCGCCGTCCTGGTACGGGCGCTCGAGCCCACGACGGGGCTCGCCACCAAGCGGGCGCCGCGCGGGATGGCCGCTGCCAGGCGCTGGGGCTTTCGGCGGCGCACGACGGCCGGGCGCTCGATCGGCCGCCCTTCGCGCTCCTGCCCCGCACCGCGGAACCGTCCATCGTCGCCGGCCCCCGGATCGGGATCACGCGCGGCTCGGACTCGCCCTGGCGGTTCGGCCTGGCCGGCTCGCGCTTCCTCAGCCGACCGTTCCCGCAATCCTCCGACACCCCGTCGGGCACGTGAAGGCTCACCCCGGCAGACACCGCGCGCAAGTGGGGCGGCGGCGCTTGCCGACGCTGCAGGACGTCCCTGGCCTCGCAAACTCATCCAGGCCGGGATAGACAGGCCCGAACGAGGGAGGATCGGATGGCGCGAGCGGAGCTTCACATCGCGGACGGATCCGCCGATGCCGCGGCACGCGCATCGGGGAAGGCCTCGGCGGCTGTCGGGATCGCGGCGAGGCTCGATCGCCTGCCCTCGACGCGGTCGCTGTGGACCACCGTGGTGCTGCTCTCCCTCGGCGCGATGTTCGAATATTACGATCTCTTCTTCACGGCTTACGTGGCGCCCGGCATGGTCAAGACCGGGCTCTTCAAGCCCGATTCGCTCGGCATGTTCAACGGATTGTCGGGCATCGGCGTCACCGGCGTCGGCACCTTCGTGTTCGCCACCTTCGCGGGGCTCTGGCTCGGGGCCACGCTGTTCGGCGGCGTGGCGGACCGCTACGGCCGCCGCACCGTGTTCACGGGTTCGATGATCTGGTACTCGCTCAGCACGCTCGTGCTGGCGGTTCAGACGAGCGGCTTCGGGGTCGACCTGTGGCGCTTCATCGCCGGCGTCGGGCTCGGGGTGGAACTCGTCACCGTCGACACCTACCTGGCCGAGATCGTGCCGCGCGCCATCCGCGGCCGCGCCTTCGCGCTGAACCAGGTCGTGACGTTTATGGCCGTGCCGGCGGTGGCGCTCGCGGCCTGGCTGCTGGTGCCGCAGACACCTTTCGGCATCGACGGCTGGCGCTGGGTGGTGCTGATCGGGACGCTCGGCGCGGTCTTCGTCTGGATCATCCGCCGCAGCGTGCCGGAGTCGGCCCGCTGGCTCGCCCGCCGAGGCCGCATCGACGAGGCCGAGCGCGTCGTGAAGCGGCTGGAGCGGGCCGCCGAGCATGACCTCGGCCATGCCCTGCCCCCGGCGGAGCCGTCCTCGGCGGTACCCGAACCGGAGGGCCGCGCCGGCTTCGCCGAGATCTGGCGCAAGCCCTACGGGTCGCGCACGCTGATGATGTCGGTGTTTCAGTTCTGCCAGGCGATCGGCTTCTACGGCTTCGCGGCCTGGGTGCCGACCCTGCTGATCGCCAAGGGCGTCGATGTGACGAAGAGCCTGGAATATTCCTTCACGATCGCGGTCGCCAACCCGTTCGGGCCGCTGGCCGGCATGCTGATCGCCGACCGGATGGAACGGAAATGGCAGATCTGCTGCGCCGCCATCGCGGCAGCCTGTTTCGGCCTCCTGTTCTCGCAGGCTGCCGGATCCGGGCCCGTGATCGCGCTCGGCGTCATGGTGACGCTGTCGAACAACTGGAT
>CAXUCF010000064.1:0-14190 GCA_964249275.1 uncultured Lichenihabitans sp. | reverse complement strand
GCCATGGCGGTGGTGGTGCTGGCGATCGGCATCTTCGGGCCGCGCACGCTCGACCGGCCGCTCGAAGAGATCTCGGGCTGAGGAGACGGCGATGGCGTTCACCTGCACGGTCCCGGCGGTCCCGACACAGTTGGCGGACGACGAACGGGTGCGGATCACGCGTTGGGACTTCGCGCCCGGCGCCAGCACCGGCTGGCACGAGCACGCCATGCATTACGTGGTCGTGATGATGACCGACGGCACCATGGCGATCGACGTCGATGGCGTGGTCACGCGGGTCACCCTGGCGGCCGGGCACAGCTATTCGCGGCCGGCCGGCATCCGGCACGACGTCATGAACGGCGGCGACCGACCCATGAGCTTCGTCGAGGTCGAGATGAAGGGCTGAGGCCGGGGTCACGGCCGGAGCCTCGCCTTTCGACACGGTCGCTCCGAGCGGGAGATTCGACGTGAGGCGATACCGCGTCGGCAGGGTTGAAACCGGGCGCCGGATGGGGCATAGATCCCGCAGACGCGGCGGGCCATCCCGCCGCATTTCTTTTGCTCGGGTGCTGCGATGAAGGTCCGCAATTCGTTGAAGTCGCTTCGCGGGCGCCACCGCGACAACCAGCTCGTGCGCCGCAAAGGCCGCGTCTACATCATCAACAAGACCCAGAAGCGCTACAAGGCCCGCCAGGGCTGACCGTAGCGGCAGCGTCGTTGCCGGGAACGCCCCGGGGCGCCGACGTCCCCCGTCCGGGCCTTTGACGGACGCGGACGGCTTGCCTATCTTGCGGGGATGCGGAACCGACTGAAACTCGCTGCCGTCCTCGCAGCACTGATCCAGGTCTCGGGGCCGGGGTTTGCCGCACCCGAAGCCGGGCCTTCGCCGGTCGCGCCCGACTCCGCGATCCAGCCTCCGCTCTCGCCGCAAGCCTCGCAGGGCGAGCCGACCGAAGCCCCGGAAGACGGCCGGACGCTCCCGCCGGAACATCCTGTTGTCGACTCGGACGGCGCTGTCATGCCGCCGCGCGCGGTGGGACGCGGCATGACGGTCGAGCCGTTGCCCGAGGCTGCCGCGAAGCTGCCGACCCGTGCCGAGATGCTCGACAAGCTGCTCGGCCGTCTTGCCAAGGCCAACGACGCCGGGGAGGCGCAAGGCATCGCCTCGCTGGTCGAACAGATCTGGATGCATTCGGGCTCCGACACGGCCGACCTCCTGATGGCGCGCGCCATGACGGCCATGAACGGCAACCGCCACGATGTCGCCGAGGCGCTCCTGGATCAGATCCTGGCCCTGCAGCCCGATTGGGCCGAGGCCTGGAACAAGCGTGCAACCCTGCGGTTCCTCGACAATGACGACGCGGGATCGATGGAGGACATCGGCCATGTGCTGACGCTGGAGCCGCGCCATTTCGGCGCCCTCAGCGGCATGGGTTTCATCCTGGAGCGGCATGGGGAGGACAAGGCGGCGCTGACGGCACTGCGCAGGGTGCTCGAACTCTACCCGGAAGATACGGACATCCGCAAAGCCGTCGACAAGCTCAGCCCCGCCGTGGAAGGCCAGGGCCTTTGACCGCTGCCAGGGGGCCTGAGCACCGGTTCGGCACGCCGGCATGGGATGGTGCCGCGATCCGGGATCCTTCGTGAAGATCATGCTCGGCTTCGTCGCGACGGTCGTGCTGCTGGCGATCTCCGGTTGGGTCTACACGGTCTGGCAGACCGGGGCCATCGAGCGGCGCTTTCCGCCGGTCGGCGCCTTCGTAGAGATCGGTGGCGGAAGAAGGCTGCATTACACCGAACGGGACCCGGCAGGGCCGGCACGCGCCACGGTGCTGCTGCTGCATGGGGCCAGCGGCAATCAGGCGGACCTCATGGTGCCGCTCGGCGACCGGCTCGCAGCGCGGGGATTCCGCGTTCTGGCTTTCGATCGCCCGGGACATGGCTGGAGCGACCGCCCCGACGGCGAGGAGGCCGACAGCTCGCCGACCCGCCAGGCCGACCTCATCCTGCGCGGGCTCGACGGGATCGGCGTCCATCACGCCATCGTGCTCGGCCACAGCTGGAGCGGCGCGCTCGCGGCAAACTTCGCGCTGGACCACCGCGCGTTCACACAAGGCATCGTGCTGCTGTCGCCCGTCCTCTACCCCTGGCCGACCGGCATCGCCTGGTACTACGGGCCGGCAGCATCGCAGTGGCTCGGACCGGCCTTCACCCGGATCGCCACGCTGCCGGTCGGCCAACTCCTGCTGCCGGCCGGGATCGCCGAAGTCTTCTCTCCCCAGGCCGCGCCGCCCGATTTCGCCGAGCGGACCGGGGTCGAACTGGTGCTGAGGCCCGACGAGTTCGAGAACAACGCCGCCGATGTGTTCCACCTTCACGCCTTTGTCAGCCACCAGGGACCGCGCATGCCCGAGATCGCCGTGCCGACCGCAATGGTTGCGGGCGACAGCGACCTCGTCGCGCCGGCGGGCTTCCATGCCGGGCGCGCCGTGCGGGAAATTCCGGGCGCCACCTTGACGATGCTGGAAGGACGCGGCCACTCCCCGCAATGGTCCGACCCCGACGCGGTGGTGTCGGCCGTCGACGCGGTCGCAAAACGCATCGAGCACCCTGCCGAGGCGCCCGTGGCGGCGAAATGACGACACGGCCCGGACTGCAGCCGCGGACCTACCGGCGCCCCTCGGCCATGAAGCGCGCGAAGGCCTCCGTATAGTCGGGATGCCAGCGCGACAGCGCCGGACGGTTCTCCACGATGTCACCCACGGCCCAGAGCATGCGCTTCTCGTCCGTGACGCGGTCGACGTCGTTGTCGGGGCAGAGGATGTAGAAATCGCCGCGGCCCATGCCGTCCAGCATGAAGGCCGCCACCTGATCGGGCGCCCACGCCGCAGGGGGCTGTTCGGACGCCTGGGTCAGGCCCGTATAGGTGAAGCCCGGGATCAGCAGGTGCGCCGTGACGAGGCCGCCCGCCACTTGCCGCAACTCGTAGGCGGTCGCTTCGGTGAAGGCCTTCACGCCCGCCTTGCTGACATTGTAGGCGGCGTTGCCGGGGGGCGTCGTGATCCCCTGCTTCGAGCCGGTGTTGACGATGGCGGCGGGCTTGCCGGCCGCGATCATGGCGGGCGCGAAAGCCTGGACGCCGTTGATCACCCCCCACAGGTTGACGCCGAGCAGCCGCTGCCAATCGTCGTAGGCCTCCCAAGGTTTGCCGATCGGGCTGATGCCGGCGTTGTTCATCAGCATCGCGACGTCCCCGAAATCGTCGAAGGCGGCCTCCTTCAGGGCATGGAGGTCGGCCAGGCGGGATACGTCGGCCGGCACGGCCCGCACCGCCGAGCGTCCGGACGGGGCCGCCTCCGCCACCGCGGCCCGCGCCGCATCGAGCCTGTCGCCGCCGAGGTCGGCCAGAACGACGTTGAGCCCGAGCGCGGCCAGGCGTTTCGCGACGGCGAGGCCGATGCCGCTGGCCGCGCCCGTGATCACGGCGGTGCGGCCGGGGGCGAGCGCGGGATGGTGCTGCATGGTCGGGACTCCGGTTGACGGGGGATGACGAAGGGGGCCACCCTGCCGGGCCGGCCACCGCGGTCCAACGCGCGCCGGGGCGAAACGGCCCAGTCGGCAGGGCTGCGACGCGGCCGCAATGGAGGCCGGCTCCCATGTCCACGACCGATCGCATGTCCCTCGCGGGCCGCAAGGCCCTTGTCACGGGCGCCTCGAAGGGGATCGGCCTCGAGACCTGCCGTATCCTGGCCGAACTCGGTGCCGACATCGTGGGCGTTGCACGGGACGCCGACGGACTCGCGGCGGCCGGCGCCGCCGTCGAGGCGACAGGCCGGCGCTTCCTGGCACTCCGCGCTGATCTCGGCGATGCGGGCGCCGTGACCGAGACGGCCGGCGCGGCGCTGGCCGCCTGGGGCACGCTCGACATCCTGATCAACAACGCCGGAACGTCGGTGCCGGCGAGCCTCGTGGACCAGACGATCGAGGACTGGGACCGCATCCTGGCGGTCAACCTCAGGGCGCCCTGGCTGTTCGCCCGCGCCCTGGCCCCCGCCATGATGGCGCAGCGGCGCGGCAAGGTCGTGAACGTCTCGTCGCAGACCAGCAGCGTGGCGCTCACCGAGCACGGCGCCTACGCGGCGTCGAAGAATGGCCTCAACGCCCTCACCAAGGTGATGACGGCCGAATGGGCGCCCTTCAACATCCAATGCAACGCGGTGTGTCCCACCGTGGTGATGACGCCGATGGGCGAACAGGTCTGGAGCGATCCGGCCAAGCTCGCGCCGATGCTGGCCAAGATCCCGGCCGGGCGCGTCGCGAGAACCGTGGAGATCTGTGACCTCATCGCGTTCCTGGCGTCCGAAGCCTCCGACATGATCAACGGCGACGCAATCTTCATCGATGGCGGTTACACCGCCCTTTGAGAAGCAGCTTCGTCGCGGTGGCCCCGAGCCCCTCTCCTGCGACCCCCGGCGTGCCGGGCCGGCAACCATAAGCAGCGTTGTGCGTTGCGATAAGGTCGGCTAGGGTTATTGTGCAGCGCACCATCGTGGGCTCGGACTGGCGCCGCAGCCTGCACGACGGGGCCGTTCGCGACGCTGTCGCCCTCGGTGGGCCGGGTGCGCGGCCTGCCGCCGAAGACAGGTCTGTCCCAGGCTTTCCGCAACGAGGACCCCACGCCATGGCGCAGCCTTTCAGAGACCGGTCGATCGGGCCTACGCGGCTCGTCCGGGCGGCTCAACCCTTGCCGGCCGCCGCGCTGGCCCAGCAAGCCGTGCGCGATGGACATGGCAGCGTCGTCGAACCGGTCGGTCTCGAGGAGGCGCCGCGCCCCGCTGGTCCGCGTATCCCGTCGAAGGGTCTCCAGCCCCGAATGCCGGCCGGCGCTACCGTGCCCACGATGCACGGGTTCTTCGACGGCATGATGTCCGACATGCAGGACGCCTTCGATGACTTCCAGACCTTCAACCCGTTCTATCAAGCGCCCCCGGCGGTCCGAGGAGTTCAAGAGCAAGCCCGGTCATCGCGCACTGGCACTTTCCTCGAGATGCATTTCGTTGCGGCGGCCGGCAGCCGGCCCTACAAGCTCTACGTCCCGTCGTCCTACAGGGCCACGGCACCCGTGCCGCTCGTCGTCATGCTGCACGGCTGCACGCAGTCGCCCGACGATTTCGCCGCTGGAACCCGGATGAACCTGTTGGCCGAGCGGGACGGCTTCCTGGTCTGTTACCCGGGCCAGACATCCTCGGCCAATCGTTCGAGATGCTGGAACTGGTTCAACGACGGCGATCAGCGCCGCGACCGCGGCGAGCCTTCCTTGATCGCCGGGATAACCTTGGAGGTGATGGCGAATCACGCCGTCGACCCGCGACGCGTCTACGTCGCCGGATTGTCGGCCGGCGGCGCGCTGGCCGCCACGATGGGGCAGACCTATCCCGAGCTTTACTCTGCTGTCGGAGTCCATTCGGGCCTGGCCTGCGGAGCCGCGCGCGACATGTCTTCGGCCATGAAGGCAATGCGCCAGGGGAGCGACGCCGGCGTCATGGCGGCCCCCGGGATCCCTCCGATGCCGGGCATCGCCGGCGTGCCCACCATCGTGTTCCATGGGGACCGCGACACGACCGTGAACCCCGTCAATGGCGACGAGGTCACGGCGCAGACGACCCACGCGGCCGTGGACACGATCGAGACCGAAGAGGGCCAAGTGTCCGGAGGCCACGGCTATACGCGCACGCGGTTCCTCGATCGTGACGGGGCCACCCTGGCGGAACAATGGAAGATCCACGGAGCCGGCCACGCCTGGGCGGGCGGAAGTTCCGTGGGATCCTACACGGACCCCCACGGACCCGATGCCTCGCGCGAGATGCTCCGGTTCTTCGCCGAGCATCCCAGGCCGGCCTGACGAATGACAGGTCCGGCCGAGATCCTCGCAGCCGCCCATCGGGCATCGGGACGTCGCCCGGTCGCATCTGCGGCGAACTGACCACATCGCGCCCTTCGTGCCCTGCTCCGCTTGGACTCTATCCTATGTGAGTGCAGCGTCGCTGGAGCCTTGCCCATAGTGCACCGCGACGAGACTGTATGGGCGGTGTCGCTGCCCCGCTTGTGTGCCGTAGAAAGTGGGGGGAAGCGATGCTGTCGTGCAACAAGACCCGCCGTCACTTCACGGAGGCGGCGCGCGAGGCGGCCGCCTTGGCCCGGCAACGCAAGCGTGATCACAGGTCCCGCTTTCCCGACGACCACAAGCTCGTCATGGTGGTCGTGCGGGCGGCCGGGCCGACCATGGGGTTTCGCTGGCAGATCCGCCGTTTCGGCCAGATGTCGCCGGTGGCGGAAAGCAGCGACAGGTTCGTTTGCCCGGTCGAAGCGGGATGTTGGGGCGAAGCGGCACTGGCCGGCATGAAGAGCGAGACGACCACCAACTAGGCTGCCGCGCTGGCGACAGTCGATCCTGGCCGATAGGCGCGGTCGGCAATGTCGTGATCCCTGTCGTCGGCCGGTGCACCCGGCCGGCGTCTCATTTCGGCTTCTTCGGCCGCGACGAGCGACAGAACCAGCATGATGGCGAAGCCCGCCGCCATCATGGAGGGAGAAGCGTGCTGGGTGAACAGGACGGCCAAGCTCATGGTCGACACCTCCTGCACTGAAACTACGATTCAAAACTGAATCAATCCTTGACGGAATCGGATGACCGTCCTGCACCCGTCAGAGCGGTGACCAGCATCGCCGATCCACGTGCCGCCTCTGCCGCGCGGGGCCGATCCGGGCTATGGTGGTGGTGCCGGACTCGGCTGGGAAATGCGCCGGGCGATCCCAAGGTCCCCGAGACACTCACGAAGGCTTTACCCCGGGCCTCCACTTCGGCCGCGAAGGTTTGTTCGCGGCCGAGTAGCCCGACCTCGGCGAGGACCTCTCATGCCTGCTTCCGCCCACGAACGCCCTCTCGCCCGGTCGTCGAGCTCTGCGACGCTCGCCGTCCCGCGCGAGTGGTCCTCGAAGGGCGGTTCGTCCGTCTGGAGCCGCTCGATGCGGCGCGGCACGGACCGGCGCTGTGGGACAACCTCGCGGGGGCCGACCAGGTCTGGGGCTACCTCTTCGACGCGCCGTTCGGGGATGAGGCGAGCTTCGTCGCCGAACTGGCCCGCAAAGCCGCGTCCGAGGATCCGCTGTTCTGGGCGATCGTCGACAAGGCTTCGGGGGAGGCGCAGGACTATGCCACGCTGATGCGGGTCGATCCCGTCCACCGCACCATCGAGGTCGGCAACATCCTGTTTGCACCGGCGCTGCAGAGAAAGCCCGGCGCGACGGAGACCATGGCGCTCCTGGCCACCTACGCGTCGAGGCCCTCGGGCACCGCCGCTACGAGTGGAAATGCAACGCGTTGAACGCGACCCCGCGCGCCGCGGCCAAGCGGCTCGGCTTCACCTTCGAGGGCGTGTTCCGCCAGCATATGATCGTGAAAGGCCGCAACCGCGACACCGCCTGGTACGCCATGCTGGACACGGAGTGGCCCGCCGTGAAACGTGGCTTCGCACGGTGGTTGAACCCAGGGAATTTCGACGAGGCGGGGCGGCAAAGGCGTGCGCTGGCCGCCATGCGGGGGTCCAGCGAGGCTTGAGCCTCGCTGTCGACGACCTGGACACCGGCTTCGCCCGACATCGCCGTAAGCATCCGGTCTCCGCCGCGTTCGCTTGCCAGGGGCGCCTGGTCGCTGGCGCCTGCAGTCGATCGCCTCAATCGCGAGTTGCCCGCGCTCGCTGCTGGCCGACAGCAGCGACGACCTTCGCGCAGCCATCTGCGTCGAGTACCTGCTCGCAGACGCGTCGCAGCGTCTCCAAGTTCGGCGCTGTGCCGTTGCTGCTGGCGACGTCTGGCGCTTCGACGCATTCTAACAGCGACTGCGCCATGTCGAGCAGGGCGCTCGGCGGCGTATCGGGGTTGTGCACGAAGCCCGCAACTCTCGCGGCATAGGGCGATCGGGCTGTCACGACGCGCACCCGGACCTCGTTTCCGTGAAGCGCCTCCGCATGCTCGCCCAGCACGGCCCCGAGCGAAAGCCGTGCTCGAATTATCTCGATCAGGGCTGTCAGCGTTTTCGACGGCTCCCGGATCGGCGCCGTCACGGCGAACATAACGCACAGGCCATCGGGCACAGCCCCCTCCAGCGCGCCGCGTACACCTTGCGCCAGCCGGAGCGCGACCTTATCAAAACGCAGCCGGGGTGTAGCGCCTGGACTGTCGCGCGTCGTCATGTGCGCGGTTTACCTCGCCATTGTAGGGGTCGCATCCAGCGATCTCAGCCGTGCCGACAACCCCACTGCATCGCCAGACGGCTCAGTCCGGTCGCTTACGTTTTCTGCATTCAGCCCTAGCCGCAATCATCGAGATGGGTGGAGCCGGACGTCAGGGCCCGGCCGTGTTCAGGGTAACGGCCGCGCGGATAAGCGACTTCAATGCCGTTTCATCGATCTGGGTGTCTTCCCGATATCAATCGCCCGTCTAATCTTGCCGTCAAGGCTGGAGTTGAAAAGGCCTACCGGGTCATGAAGCAAAGCGCCCTTCGCGAACGTCAGCTTCACCTTATCGTTGTAAGTCTCGCCGGTGCAGAGAATCCCGGCGCGGAACCAGACCGGGACCCCGGCCGGGTTCGATGGTTTGCGCCATTTCACCTCCTCTACGACATCAAGGTCGGCCTCGCGGATGAGCTGGCGGATGCGCGCGAGCGTCTCGCCGCGCCAACCGCCCAGCTCCTTGATCTTCGCATCGATTAGCTGAGAGGCAGTATTCGCACCCTTGGCGGGCGTTGCACTTGCGACCTCGGCCTTCTTACCAGCCATACCTCGCCCCTCGCTTGAGCGGCCTACGATCAAAGTGGCAGCAGAAGCTAACGTTCGCAACTGGTCGATATCGGCGGTAGCCGGCGGACTCGGTGTCATCGAGATTGGCCGCCGATATGACCTCGATCACCTGAATCGAACTTTCGGTTCCGTTGCTGCCGGACTCCCTGTTTCGGCGCCTACGACGGAACCCTGTACTGCCTTGGCGCCGGACAGGGCGGGAGGTGTGGGCCAGCCGCTTGGGAAATGGATCGGGGTCTCGCCGCTGGTCGCCCCGGATCACGGGCTGCTCTACATCGGGGTCAAATACGAGCGGCCTTGGGCCAAGGGGAGTATGGCGGCGCTCGACCGTAGATCCTGTTTGTTGAAGCCGAACTCCGGTGCAGCGCGTGCCGCCTCTGGAGCATAACCCTGGCCCAGAACCGGCGTGCGACCCACAATGCAACTTCGACTACAGGCGTGAATGAGCGCCGAAACCGGCATGTAGGAGCCCGATCGCACCGACGAACACATCGCCGGGCAGGCGACCTCGTTCAGGTCGACCCCGCCGTTCCGACCTCGGCGGCGGCCGAAAGGATCGCGCGGTCATCGAGCCCGAAGTCCCGGCAGCCCTGCAGCACGGTCGCCAGATAGGCCGGGCTTGGCGGTTCGCGGGTCGTGGCCGTCATGCGGTAGACGAGGGCCTCGGCGGGCTCGGCCGCGCCCTCCCGCCACACCTTGGCCAGGACGCGGCGATAAAGGCCTTCCGCCAGGTCCTCGTAGAGGTCGAGCGCTGCCTCACAGGACGGCGTGATGCGCCATAACCCGCCCGTGACCTGCGTGCCGGCGCAGGGTTCGACATCGGCCCAGGCGCGGAACACCAGGCGATGGTCGGGCAAGACGGCCCGGCCCAGTGCCTTGGCGGCCGGGCAGCGCGCCCGCATGCCGGCCTTCCACAGGTTCGAGCCATAGGCAAAATACAGCATGGGAGCCCGAAGCGGACGCGTGCGGCGCAGCGGCGCCCGACGATGCCGCGTTCCGCGCCTGTGCATCGTGGGGCCTGTCCGACGTCACGCTATCTCACTGCACCCTCACGCCTCCGTCCTCCGCGTCGAGCGTCAAGTTCGGCGAGTAATAGGGGTCATCGAGCAACCGCTCCCCCCAGCGAAGTTTCAACTGCTCGGTTTCGCGACTGAAGCGCTCGGCCGTGCGCGGACTCAAGTCGCGG
Source organism: uncultured Lichenihabitans sp. (assembly GCA_964249275.1). Taxonomy (GTDB): domain Bacteria; phylum Pseudomonadota; class Alphaproteobacteria; order Rhizobiales; family Beijerinckiaceae; genus Lichenihabitans. The sequence continues at coordinate 4,164 of CAXUCF010000064.1, read as the reverse complement.
CCACGGCTGACGCTTTCGTGGTGGACCAGCTCGGCGAAAGGGGTCCAGAGATTGCGATAGCCGGCCGCGGCGACCTTGAGACAGAAATCGACGTCGTTGTAGGCCACGGCGAAACGCGCCTCGTCCATCCCGCCGACCTCATCGTAGACGCTCTTTCTCACGACCAGGCAGGCAGCCGTGACGGCCGAAACCTCGTTGACGGTGGCGAGAGCATCGAGCTGGCCGCGCGCACCGCGCGGCGCGCGCTTGTGGCGGTGGCCGGCGGCTCCTGCCACGCCCACCACCACGCCGCCGTGCTGCAGCCGGCCGTCGGGGTACCAGAGCTTGGCGCCGACACAGCCGACCCCGGGCTGCACTGCGAGTCCCACCATTTCGTCGAGCCAGGACCCGTCCCCGACCTCGACATCGTTGTTGACGAGGCCGAGCAGGGCACCGCGCGCCGCGGCCGCGGCGCGGTTGTTGAGCCTGGGATAGTTGAAGGAGCCGTCCTCGCGGATCACCCGCACGCGGCCGTCGCCAACCCAGCTTTCAAACAGCTTGAACGTGTCGTCCTCGACCGAGCCGTTGTCGACGACCAGGATCTCGTAGGACCCATAGGCGGTCTTCGCCCGGATCGAGTTCACGGCCGTGCGCAGCATGTCGGCCCGGTCTCGCGTCGGCACGATCAGCGACACCAGCGGCTGCTCGGCGGCCGCGTAGCCGATGCGCGGGTGGGGCGAACGTGGATCCGACATGACGCGGGCGTCGACGCCGCGGCGCGCCAGCGCGTCGCGGATCGCCGCCTTGCGCTCCTCGGCAGCCGGCTCCGGCACCGCGCCCGAGGCATGGCTCAGCACCTGGGCGACGTGCACGACGGCGCGCGGGGCCAGCCCCTCGGTGACCCGCAGCATGAGGCCGTGCCGCCCCGCGGGCGCGAAGGCTGCATCGAGCCCCGCCTCGCGCAGCAGCGGCATCGCGATGGCGCAAGGGTCGCCGAGGTAATTGGTGGCCAGCAGCCGTTCGGGCGACCAGGCCGGCTTGAAGGCGGGGTCGCGGCGTCCCGCACCGCCTTCCCGCCCCGCATCGAGCCGATCCTCGTCGGCGTAGACCACTTTGGCGCCCGGGAAGCGGTCGAGAGCCGCCGCCAGCACTGCAAGGGCATGAGGCCGCAGGACGGTGCCGGGCCGCGGCAGCAGGGCGAAATCTCCCCGGGCAAGGTCCAAGGCCGCATCGGGACCGACATAGGCCCGGACACGATCGTCGCCGCCGGGCGGCTCGCCCCCCGCGGGGACATGGCCCGGCACCAGCAGTTCCCAGGCTGGGTGATGCTGGGTCAGCAGGCTGTCGCGCAACGCCGCAGCCGCGTGGGTCCCGACATCCGGCCCCACCACCAACGTGAACAGCGGGCGCCGCCCGAGCTGCGCCGCCCGTGTGCCGTGCAGCTCCGCCTCCAATTCGGGCCGTTCGTCGAAGCGTTCGCACCACAGCGCATAGGCGGCCTCGGGGCTGCGGACCTCGGTGGTGAGCGGGATGGTGGTGCGGCCCTGGCGTTGCAATTGCACGAGGAAGCGCGCTGCCCGCCAGGCAAATGACCGTGGATCGCCCCGCAGCACGGCAAGACTGCGCCGCAGCAGCGCGCGCCGCTGTTCCCCGCGCGGCACGGCACGAAGCTCGAGCACTGCGGGCCCATCGAGCGCGGCCGATCCCGACACCGTGACGGCGATGCCGGCCAAGGGCTGCGTCGGGCGGAACAGGCCCGAGAAGACGTTGCGGCCCGTCTTGCCGAGATGCTGGGGCAGCCGCGTTCCGTCCGCGAGGCCGAGCACCATACGGGCGTCGACGATGCCGGGTCCGTCGTAACGCAGCGTCAGGGCGTACCAACCGACCGGCCATGCGGGTGCGAAGTCCCGCACGAGGCGGAGCGGTGGATCGGGATGACGCAGCGTGATCGGCTCGAGCCCGTGGCCGGGCCTATCGGCCTCGCATGTCTGCACCACACGCCAATCGGGCGGCAGCGTCATGCAGGCGCTCAGGCCTGAGCCTGCCCGGCCGCGCCATGCTCGGCCAGGACCTTGAAGAGGTATTGGCCGTAGGTGCTCTTGCGCAGCCGCTCGGCCTGGCGGACGAACAGCGCCATGTCGATCCAGCCCTGACCGAAGGCGATCTCCTCGGGGCAGGCGATGCGGAAGCCCTGCCGCTTCTCGTAGACCCGCACGAACTCGCCTGCCTCGAGGAGGCTGTCGGGCGTGCCCGTATCGAGCCAGGCGAAGCCGCGGCCCATGCGCTCGACCCGCAGCGCGCCCCGGTCGAGGTAGATGCGGTTGAGATCCGTGATCTCGAGTTCGCCGCGGCGCGACGGTTTGAGCTTGCGGGCCAGGTCCACGACCTCGGCATCATAGAAATAAAGACCCGTCACGGCCCAACTGGTCTTGGGATTGGCCGGCTTCTCCTCGATCGAGCGCGCGACGCCCTGCGGGTCGAAATCGACCACCCCGTACCGCTCGGGGTCGGTGACGTGATAGGCGAACACCGTCGCCCCCTCGCGGCGGAGCGTGGCGGGGCGCATCAGTTCGGGCAGGCCGTGGCCGTAGAAGACATTGTCGCCGAGGATCAGACAGGACGGCTGGCCGGCAATGAAATCCGCCCCGATCACGAAGGCCTGGGCCAAGCCGTCCGGCGAGGGCTGCTCGGCGTAGGAGAGGCTGATTCCCCATTGCGTGCCGTCGCCGAGAAGTTCGCGGAACAGCGGCAGGTCGCGCGGTGTGGAGATCAGCAGGATCTCCCGGATACCCGCCAGCATCAGGGTCGAGAGCGGGTAGAAGATCATGGGCTTGTCGTAGATGGGCAGCAGTTGCTTCGACAGCACGTGGGTCATGGGGTGCAGGCGCGTGCCGCTGCCCCCTGCCAGAATGATACCGCGCATGATCCCTCGTTTCGTTCCCGGGCAGGTGCGCCGGACTCGCGGCGGGCCGGTCGCCGCCCGTGCCGCAGGGTCCAGCCCGGCCGGCAGCGGCCGCGAGGGCTGCACCCGGGCCATGGCTAGACCGGTCGGGTTCCTCGAGCAACCGATCTTCGGTCGAACGCCGGGCCAAATTGGGGCCTTCCGGGATGGACGGTGCGCCATCGTCACTTGGGGTTCGGGCGGCGGACCACGGGGCCTTCATCCGCCGCCGGCGCAGAGTCGCTCGCCCCGGCGCGCCGCCACTGTCGCGAACTGGTGGCCCTAGATGGTGCGCCCGCCATCGACCTCCAGCACCACTCCGGTCACGAATTCCGCCTCCTCGGAGGCGAGATACAGGCAGGCCGACGCGATATCCTCGGGCCGCGACAGCCGGCCGAGCGGGATTGTGGCGATGAAACGGGCCCGGTTCTCGGGCGTGTCGGGGACGCCCATGAAGCTTTCGAGCAGGCCCGTCGCGCCCATCACGGGCGCCACGCAGTTCACGCGGATGCGGTCCGGCGCGAGTTCGGCCGCAAGCGAACGGGTCAGCAGGTTCACGGCGCCCTTGGTGCCGTTGTACCAGGTGAGGCCGGGCCGCGGGCGGATGCCGGCCGTGGAACCGATGTTGATCATCACGCCCCCGCCCTGCTGCCGGAAGCGCGGCACCGCGGCCCCGACCATGTGGAAGATGGATTTCACGTTGATGGCGTAGACGCGATCGAATTCCTCCTCGGTGACCTCGAGGAGCGGCTTGTTGCGATGCGTCCAGCCCGCATTGTTGACCACGATGTCGAGCCGGCCACCGCCGTGCCGGACCGCGCTCTCGACACCCGCCGCGAGATCCGGGCCGGAGGTCACGTCGCCGCGAACCGCCGTGGCGGCGTCGCCGATCGCGGCCGCCACGTCCCGGGCACCCGCCTCGTCGAGGTCGAGCAGCGTGACGCGCGCGCCTTCGGCCGCGTAACGCCGCGCGATCCCGGCCCCGAACCCCGAAGCCGCGCCGGTCACGAGGGCAGATTTGTTCTTGAGGCGCATGGCGGCTCCCTCGCACTGTCGTGTTGTCTCGGGTGAGGCAATAGGGTCCGGGAGGGCGACGCGATCAGCCGTGCTTCATCACCAAGGTCTTCAGCACCGACAAGTCGTAGAGCGCCTCGAAGCCTTTCTCGCGACCGTGGCCCGATTTCTTCATGCCGCCGAACGGCAGCTCGATCCCGCCGCCCGCCCCGAAAGCGTTGATGTAGACC
>CAXUCF010000063.1:0-20255 GCA_964249275.1 uncultured Lichenihabitans sp. | reverse complement strand
GCCGCTCCAAGGGCGACGCGCCCGAAATCGACGGCAAGGTCCACCTGTCGCACCGCTTCCCGGTGCGGGTCGGCGACGTCGTCACGGCCCGGATCGAACGCGCCGACGCCTACGATCTGCACGGGACGGTCGTCTGACAAGGACAGGGCCGCTGACCCCTGCAAGTTGCGTTCAATGCGCGGATTACACATATTATCAGGCAGCGGACGGGATCAGCCCGGCGCGTTTCGGGATTGAGCCCGTGAGCAACGAACCACGGTTTGAGCACCGTGTCCTGTCGAGTGGTGAGCACTGCGTCACCTCGCCGGACATCAAGGGGCTTTGCGCTGTTTCGGACAACGAGACGGACGCACGCCGCGAGGCCATCGAGCTTGCAGTCCTGTTCCGTGAACTGGGCGTGCCCCTGAAAAAGGAGACGGCCTCGACCAGGCATGTCTCAGCCTGATTGCCTGCGTTCGCTTCGACGATTTCGAGCAGTACCTCTTCGAGCTGGGCTTCGAACGCGTTCGTGAATTGCACGCCAGCTTCGTTTATGCCCGCAAGGTGCTTGGCGTTACAGAAGCACTTTCCATCCATCGCCCTCATGTTCACAACGGCGATATAACCCAACAAGCCATGATGGCGGCCTGTGAGGCGGCAGGCTTGGATCCCCCGAGTCTCGATGTGCATTGGGGCGACTGATCCCCAAGTTGGCGCGTCGAAAGAGGACCACCGCACGGTCGCCCTTCGCGTTCGGTGCTCCGTCTCACTGCGGGAGCCTGTCGTCGACGCCCTTGACGTACCAGTTGAGCCCGAGGATCTCCTTGTCGGGCATGATCTCGCCGGCCTTCACGGCGAGCGTACCGTCCTGCCTGCTGATCGGACCCGCGAAGGGCTTCACCTTGCCCGATCTGATGTCGCCCTCGACCTGTTCGGCCAGGGCCTTCACGTCGGCCGGCATGTTGACATAGGGTCCCATCTTGACCATGCCGCTGTCGAGACCGCCCCAGGTGTCGTGGGATTTCCAGGTGCCGTCCTCGACGGCCTTGACCTCCTGGACATAGTACGGTCCCCAATTGTCCTCGATCGAGGTGAGGATGGCCTTGGGCGCGAACCGGGCCATGTCGGACGATTGGCCGAAGCCGTGGATGCCGGCCTTCTCGGCTTCCTGCAGTGGCGCGGCAGAATCGGTGTGCTGCGCGATGATGTCGACGCCCTGTGCGATCAGCGCCTTGGCGGCATCGGCCTCCTTGCCGGGATCGAACCAGGAGTTCACCCAGACGATCTTGACCTTGAGGGCAGGATCGATCGTCTGGGCTCCGAGCATGAAGGCGTCGATTCCGGCCACCACCTCGGGGATCGGGAACGACGCCACGTAGCCGATCGTGTGGGTCTTGGACATCTTGGCGGCGATCTGGCCGATGATGTAACGGCCCTCGTAGAACCGCGCCGAATAGGTCGACAGGTTCGGAGCCAGCTTGTAGCCGGTCGCGTGCTCGAACTTCATGTTCGGGAAGCGCTTGGCCACCTTCAGCTCCGGATCCATGAAGCCGAAAGACGTGCCGATGATCAGCTTGTGGCCGCTGCGGGCCAATTGCTCGAAGGCGCGCTCGGAGTCGTTCTCGGCCACGTTCTCGAGGAACGTGGTTTCGACCTTGTCGCCCATCTGCTGCTGCAGGTACTGGCGGCCCTGGTCGTGCTGGTAGGAATAGCCGAAGTCGCCAACCGGCCCGACATAGACGAAGCCGACCTTGAGCTTGTCTTCGGCCCGCGCCGGGGAGCCCGCTGCCAGAACCGCGACGGCCAGGAGCGCCGTGCCTTTCACCCAATCTCGCATGGTGTCGTTCCTCGTCATCATGGCCGGCACGCCCACCCGCGCCTGCCTGTTTTCTATGCAATGGCCGTGCCGGTCCGGTCGTCACCGGTCCGGCACGAAGGCGGTGCCCAGCATGGCGGGCGAGACCGAGCCGGAGCGGCGGCGCAGCGACAGCAGTACCAAGGCCAGCACCGTGGCGAGATAGGGGATCGAGGACATGAACTGCCCCGGCAGGCCGATGCCGAAAGCCTGAGCCTGCAGCTGCAGCACCGTGGCGCCACCAAACAGCACGGCGCCCGCCATGACGCGCCACGGCCGCCAGGACGCGAACACGGTGAGCGCGAGGGCGATCCAGCCGCGGCCGGCCGTCATCTCGGGCGCCCAGAACGGCGTGTAGGCGAGCGACAGATAGGCGCCGGCGAGCCCGGCGCAGCCACCGCCGAACAGCACCGCCAGCATGCGGACGCGGCGGACCGGGACGCCGAGCGCGTGGGCGGACCCGTGATTGTCGCCGACCGCGCGCAGCACGAGGCCGGCGCGTGTGCGCTTGAGGACGTAGGCCACGACCGCGACGAGGAGGATCCCGCCGTAAACGAACACGTCCTCGCCGAAGACGAGCCGCCCGACCATCGGCAGGTCGGTCAGCCCGGGGATGGCGAGATGCGGGGCCGGGTCGCGCTTCAGGCCGACGAAACCGCTGCCGACCAGCCCCGACAGGCCGAGCCCCAGGATCGTCAGGGCGAGGCCGGCCGCCACTTGGCTCACCGCGAACACGATCGTCAGCAGGCCGAACAGCCCCGCCATAAGCGTGCTGGCCGCCATGCCGGCGAGCGCCCCGACCAGGGTCGAACCGCTGACATAGGCGGCCGCGAAGCCGCAGGCCGCGCCCATCACCATCATGCCTTCGACGCCGAGGTTCAGCACGCCCGAGCGCTCGGCCACGAGTTCGCCGACCGCCGCGAGCGCCAGCGGGGTCGCGGCCGTGACGACCGCCACGAGCACAAGCTGCGCCAGGTCGGGGTTCAAGGGCCGATCCTCCCGACAAGTCGGACGCGGTAGCGCGTCGCGACGTCGGCACCGAGCACGCAGATGAGCAGGATGCCCTGGAACGCCGTGGTGACATCGAGCGGCAGCTTCAGGGCGATCTGGGCGCCCTCCCCGCCCACGTAGGTCAAGGCGAGAACCAGGCCGGCCATCAGGATGCCGAAGGGTTGGAGCCGACCCAGGAACGCCACGATGATGGCCGTGAAACCGTAACCCGGCGAGATCGAGGGCTGGAGTTGCCCGATCTGGCCCGACACTTCCACGATGCCGGCGAGGCCTGCGAGACCCCCCGACAGGGCGAAGACCCCCACCGTCAGCCTGCGCTCGCTGAAGCCCGCGAACCGCGCCGCCCGGGGCGCCGCCCCGACGGTCCGGATCTCATACCCCAGCATCGTGCGAGCGAAGACCAGCGCCGCCACCGGCACGACGAGGAGCGTCAGGAGCACGCCCGCGTGGAGCTGCGCGCCCGCGATCAGGCTGGGCAAGGTCGCCTCGGGGTCCAAATTGACCGACACCGGGAAGTTGAAGCCCGCCGGATCGCGCCAGGGGCCACGCACGAGATAGTCCAGCGCGAGCCGCGCCACATAGACCAGCATGAGGCTGGACAGGATCTCGCTAACGCCGAGCGTGGCGAGCAGCACGGCGGGGATCAGGGCGTAGACGGCGCCACCGACGACGCCGAGCGCCAGCATGGCGGGCAGGATCCAGGCGCCGCCGAGAGGCCCCGCGTGGTCGGCGCCGTGCGTCGCGAGCCCGAGGGCGCCGCCCAGAGCCCCGCCCGCGATGAACTGGCCCTCGGCGCCGATGTTCCAGAGGTTGGCGCGAAAGCAGAAGGCGAGCCCGACCGCGATCATCACGAGCGGCGAGGCCTTTACGGCCAGGGCTTCGAGCGACCAGTCCTGCGTCAATGGCTCGACGAAATAGACACGGAAAGCCGCCGCGGGCGAGCGACCCAGGACCGCCACCATGACGCTGCCGATGGCCGTCGCGACGAGCAATGCGGCGACCGGTGCCGCGATCTCCGACCAGCGGGACGGCACCAGCCGCGGCTGCAACTCAATGCGCAAGGGCTTCACCCGGTCGGGCCTCAGCCCCGCCGGCCCCTGCCATGCAGAGGCCGACGTCGTCGCGGTCGATGTCGGCGGTCGGCGTGGCGCGCGATAGCCGACCCGCGTGGATCACGGCGAGCCGATCGCAGATGCGGAACAGCTCGTCGAGATCCTGGCTGATCAGCACCACGGCCGTGCCCCGGCCGGCGAGGTCCAGGATCGCTTGATGGATGGCGGCCCCGGCCAGCACGTCGACGCCCCAGGTCGGCTGGTTGACGACCAGAACGCCCGGCCCGCGGAGGATCTCGCGACCGACCACGAATTTCTGCAGGTTGCCGCCCGACAGCGTCCGCGCTGCGGGGTCCGGCGACCCGACCCGTACGTCGAAGGTCTCGACGACGCGCCGCGACAACGCCTTGGCGGCCCGGCCGAGCAGGAAGCCGTGCGTGCTGACCTCGCCGGTGGCGCGGCGCGACAGGACCATGTTGCCGCTGAGCGCGAAGCTCCCCACGGCGGCATGGCCATTGCGCTCCTCGGGCACGAAGGCCGCGCCGCGGCGCCGACGAGCCGAGATGCCGGACCGCCCGACCGGGTGCCCGTCGATACGGACCGCGTCGGGTGCCGCGGCGAGCCGTTCGCCCGAGAGCGCCGCGAAGAGTTCGTCCTGGCCGTTGCCCGCGACCCCCGCGATGCCGAGGATCTCGCCGCCGCGCACCGAAAGGTCGACGTCGCGCAGTGCCGTGCCGTGCAATCCTGGCGCCGGTAGCGACAGGCCGCTGGCTGAGAACCGCTCCGGACCCGGCGTGGCGCGCCGGGCCGAGACCTTGCCGATCTGCGCCCCCACCATCAGGGCCGCGAGCGAGCGGGCGCTTTCCGTCCGGGGATCGCAGCTGCCGACCACGTGGCCCCCGCGCAGGATGGTGGCGCGCTCGCACAGACGCTTCACATCGTCGAGCCGGTGCGAGATGTAGAGCAACGCCCGCCCCTCCGCCTTGAGCCGGTCGAGGATCGCGAACAGCGCGTCCGATTCCTGCGGCGTCAGCACCGACGTCGGCTCGTCGAGGATCAGGAGCCTCGGGTCCTGCAATAGACAGCGGGCGATCTCGATGCGCTGCCGTTCGCCCGCCGAGAGGCTCCAGACCGGGCGAGGCGGTTCGAGCTTCAATCCGTAGCGCTCGGACAGGCCGGCGATGCGGGCCTCGAGCCGGCTCTGCCGGTCGGGCGGCAGCACCAGCGCGATGTTCTCGGAGACGGTCAGGTTCTCGAACAACGAGAAATGCTGGAACACCATGCCGATGCCGAGCGCCCTGGCGGTCTCCGGCGTGTCGAGCGTGACGGCGCGCCCCTCCCATAGGATCTCTCCGGCGCTCGGCTGCAGGAGGCCGTAGAGCATCTTCACCAGCGTGGACTTGCCGGCGCCGTTCTCGCCGAGAAGCGCGTGGTTCTCCCCGGCCCTGACATCGAGGTCGATGGCCTGGTTGGCCCGCACCGGGCCGAAGCTCTTCGACAGGCCACGGACGGCGATGAGCGGCATCGGAAGATGGATCGAGCGGGCGCCGTGGCTCTCCACCTATCGGTCCCGACGATGCAGGAGACCCGGATGGCCCGGCACGGGACGAATTGACGTCCGGTGAGAAGGAAAGCCCTGACTCATCGCGCGGCTCAGGGCACCAGGATCGTGCTGCCCGAGGTTTCCCGCGCTTCGAGGGCGCGATGCGCTTCCGCGGCCTCGCCGAGCGCGAAGCGGGCGTGGACCTCGGGCGTGACCGCGCCCGACGCGATCGCCGCCATGAGGTCGTCGGCCATGGCCAGCAGATCCTCGCGCTTCGCCGCGTAAGTGAACAGGGTCGGCCGGGTCGCGTAGAGCGAGCCCTTCTGCTGCAGCAGGCCGATGTTGAAGGCCGCGATGGGTCCCGAGGATGCGCCGAACGACACGAAGGTGCCGCGCGGCTTCAGGCAGTCGAGCGATTTCGGGAAGGCGGCCTGGCCGACCCCGTCGTAGACGACGTCGCAGAGGCCGCCGCCCGTGATGTCCTTGACCCGCTCGGCGAAGTCCTCGGTGCGATAGAGGATCACGTGGTCGGCGCCGTGTCGCCGGGCCAGCGCGGCCTTGTCGTCGCTGCCGGCCGTGCCGATCACGGTGGCGCCGAGCGCCTTCGCCCATTGGCAGAGCAGCAGCCCGACGCCGCCGGCCGCCGCCTGGACCAGGATGGTGTGCTCCGGTCCGACCCTGAAGGTCTGCCGCAGGAGGTACTGCGTCGTGAGGCCCTTCAGCATCATCACGGCGCCGACCTCGTAGGAAACGCTGTCGGGCAGGTGCACCAGGTGGCGTTCCGCGACGATGCGCTCCTCCGCATAGGCGCCAAGCGCCGTCCCGTAGGCGACCCGGTCGCCGGCCTTGAAGGCCGTGACGTCGGGTCCGACCGAGATCACGTCCCCGGAAGCCTCGTTGCCGGGCGTCAGCGGCAGCGGGTTCGGATAGGTCCCCATGCGCTGGTAGACGTCGATGAAATTGAGGCCGACCGCGCGCTGCCGGACCCGCACCTCACCGGCGCCGGGCTCGCCCAACTGCACCTCCTCGAGCTTCAGCACCTCGGGGCCGCCGAAGCCGTGCACGCGTATCATCCTGGCCATGAGTCGCTCCGGGTTCGGCCGCCATCATAGGGAGACCACACACGTTACCGCAACGGGGCTGTCGATCGCGGAACGGCTGCGGCGGGCGTCAGCGCCGGCGGAGCAGATCGAGCCGATAGTCGCGGTTGCGATCCTGCCGGAGGACGGCGAGCCTGTCGGCGGCTACCGCGATGAAGCGGTCGCTCGCCTCGTCGCCCGCCGAGGTCGCCCCCTTCTTGCCGACCCAGTGCACCATGATGAGGTCCCCGCCGGGATCGAGCGTTTCGCCGACCCGGTCGGCGAGCAGCACGATGTCGCCTGCCCCGAGATAATCGATCACTTCGGACAGGACGATAAGGTCGAAGTGCTCGTCCGGCCATTGCGCCGGGACGAACAGGCCGTCGAAGCGGATGCGAGGCTGGCCGGCATTGCGTGCCCTCGCCTGCTGCAGCGCGGACGCGACGGGTTCGACCGCCAGGAGGTCGTCGCAGCGCCGGCCGAGTTCCGTCGTCAGGATGCCCAGGGCACAGCCGATCTCCATCCCTCGTTCATAGCGGGCGCGCGGCAGCGCCGCCAGCGTGGCGGCATATTTGGCGCGCTCGTAGTCGCTGGTCGCGAGGCGCCACGGGTCCGATCGGGCCGCGTAGAGGGCTTCGAAATGGTCGCGCCCGAGCGTGTCCTGCCGCAAGTGTCCCTCCCGGGTCGGGCGCTCACCCGACGTGCAGCACGCCCGCCGTGGCCAGGCTCGCGATGCCGAGAATGCCGGCCAGCACGAAAGCCTCGATGGTGCCGATGATCACGTCCATGCAGCTCACTCCAACGCTTGCAAAGGCGACGCGATCCCACGGCGAACAAGTCCCGGGACCGCGCCGAGGTTCGGTGGGTCGGAAGCTCGGCGCTCCCAGCGCCGGCGCTACCAGCGATTGTCGGCCTGGATGATGCCGCGGCTCGTGACGACGACCCAGCTGCGCCCACGCCGCTCGATCGAGCGGATCTCGCCGACACCCGGGATGTATTCGCCGGGCGCAACCTCGCGCAGGCCGCCGCCTCGGCCCTCCAGCAGGGCCACGCCGCCGTAGACGTCGCGCAGCATCCAGCCCTCGACCGTGGCGGGCCGGACCGCGGCTTCCTGACGGAGCGGCGGCTCGGTCCTGCCGGTCTCGACCTTGGCGGCCTGATCGGCCCTGACGGGCGCTTCGGGCCGCGGCGCGGGCTTGGGGACAGCCGGCGTAGCGATCGCCGCCACCACCGGCGCCGGCTTCGGGATGGGCGGCGTCGCCGTCGCTGCGACCGGTGCCGCCTGCTGGGCGGCGCGCACCGGCGGCAGGGGAGCCTTGGACGACGGGGTCGTCTCGGGCGGGAGCGAAGCTGTCGGAGCCGGCGACGAGACCTGCCGTTCGATGCGGTCGATCCGCGACGTCATCTCGGCCAGCCTGGGCGCCGGATCGCGATCGAGCCGGTCGAGCCGGGACGCGATCTCGGCCAGCTTCGGGCCGGGATCCCGATCGAGCTTGTCGATCTTGGCGCTTAACTGGCCGACCGCGGCGCCGCTGGCCGCCTTCACGCCTTCGAGTTCCTGCTTCAGGACGTCGACGCTCTTCCTGAGGCCGCGGATGGTGTCGTCCTGCCGGCCGTTCTCGGCCGCCGTGCGCAGGCCGTCGAGGCTCATGCGCAGGGAGCGCACCTCGTCCTGCACGCGGTAGAGCACGTCCATCTGGGTGTCGACCTTGGCCACCGCGGTGGCCTGCGGCTTGCCGGCATAGAACGCCGTCCCGGCCACGAAACCCGTGCCCATCATCACGGCCACCACGGCCGCGACGACGCCGTGCGACAATCTCAGTCCCGCGAAGCGGCCCCGTGCCGGCTCGAGCGGTCTCACGATCAGGGCGCGCCCGGTCTCGGGTCGGTCAGCGGTCGACGGACCTTCACCGGTGCCGTCCCGCGGTGCGGCCTCACCGCCGCGATCCTGCGGGCCGAAAGCTGCGCTGCTCATCGTTTGGTGACTCCGATCGTCATGTTTCGGTAACCACACTGGCGGCCGAACCATGAAGAGCGGATTAGCCCGCGAGATGCTCGGGCGTGCCGGAACGGGACAGGACGCGATTTCGCTTGCCTGTAGCCCGTCCCGCCTCCACCCTCGCTCCCGAGCGTCAGGCCGCGGTCTCATCCGGGCGCCACGCCGTTGCGGGAGGGACCGATGTATAGCGACTGCCTGGACATCCGCGATCCGCGCTTCAGGAAGCTGGTGCACGGCAATGTCCATCTGGAAAAGCTCTGGACCGGCAGCCGCTGGGCCGAAGGGCCTGCCTATTTTCCGGCCGGCAAGTACCTCGTCTTCTCGGACATCCCCAACGACCGCGTGATGCGCTTCGACGAGACCGATGGCTCGGTGTCGACCTTCATCAGCCCCGCACGCCACCACAACGGCCACACGGTGGACCGCCAGGGGCGCCTATTGAGCTGCGAGCACCAGGGCCGCTGCGTGTCGCGCATCGAGCATGACGGCACCACCACGGTGCTGGTGTCGCGGGTGGACGGCAAGCGGCTCAACTCGCCCAACGACCTCGTGGTGAAGTCGGACGACACGGTGTGGTTCACGGACCCGACCTACGGCATCGACAGCGAGTACGAAGGCGATGCGGCGCCCTCCGAGATCGGCGAGAGCCATGTCTACCGCTACGATCCCGGCGCAGGTCTGGTCCATGCGGTGGCGCGCGACTTCGTGAAGCCCAACGGGATCGCCTTCTCGCCCGACGAGCGCACCCTCTACGTCGCCGACACGGGCGCCACCCACGTCGAGGAAGGGCCGCGGCACATCCGGGCCTTCGGGGTCGGAGCTGACGGTTTCACCCTCGACGCGGGCCGGCATTTCGCGACCTGCGACGTGGGGCTCTTCGACGGGTTCCGCTGCGACCGGCACGGTAACGTCTGGACCTCGGCGGGGGACGGTGTCCATTGCTACGCGCCGGACGGAACGTTGCTGGGCAAGATCCGCGTGCCGGAGGTCGTCGCCAACCTGTGCTTCGGCGGCCGCAAGCGCAATCGCTTGTACATCTGCGGGACGACGTCGCTTTACGCCATGTATGTCAACGCCCACGGAGCGACTTGGCCCGGCGTGTCCGCCGAGTGACTCTGACCGTGACCGGGCGGGAACAAGCCGATGCCGAGCAGTTGGAAGAGGACGGCCTCGCCGGAGAACCAAGGAGATCACGGCATGACCCAAGGTTTGTATGAGTCCGACTTCTACAGCTGGACGCAACGGCAAGCCGACATGCTGAGGTCCGGGAAGCTGGAACAAGCAGACTTGGCTAATATCATAGAGGAGATCGAGACCTTGGGGCGGTCGGAAGAGTCCTCGCTCGAGTCAGCATATATGCTGGTGAGCATGCACTTGCTCAAGGCTATTTACCAAGCCCATATGACGACTCCGAGTTGGGGTCAGACTATCCTCCACAATCGCCTGGAAATGGCAAAGATCCTGCGCAAGAACCCCGGCCTGAAGGCAAAGCGCCAGTCCTTGTTCGCCAGCGCCTACGCCGATGCGCGCAAGGAGGCGGCCGAGGAGACCGGCATCGACCTGGGGCGGTTCCCGGACTCTCCTCCATTCACGAGGGAGGAAGCCGAGTCCGAGGCGTACAAGCCCGGCCGTCTTGCACTCGCGCGTGCGGAGTTGAGCGCCCAACGACGAAGGAAACCCGGCGGTACCGACGTCGCAGATTAGAGGACGGTCGGGTGCTTCGTCGGGTGCAGCGGACAATACTGCGCCGCGACCTCGGAGGTCCTCGGCTTCGGCCGGCGTTACCCGTCAAGCTCCGTGACGACCGGCGCTGCCGATTATCCATCGTTCGCGTCCCAGAACGCGCAACGGTGCCGCTCGGCGAAACCCGCCACCGGTCCGACCCGTGACGGCGAGAGCCCCTCGATCACCTCGGCGGCCGCGCCGAAGCGTAGCCAGGCGGGTCCGCCACCATCCGGGCGACCGCTGCGGGCGAAGGCGCCCCAATCGGCCTGGATTACGCTCGACAGCCGGGACTGGTCGGCGTCGAAGGCTGCGGGATCGGCCAGAAGCCAGGCAGTGTCGAACACGAACGGGATCTCGGCCGTGTGATAGCTCGCCATGCCGGCCGACCAGGGCAGCACCGGCAGGCGGAACGGCGCCGCCGGATCGTCGAACTCATAGGCGTAGACCGGCACGAAGCGGGCCAGCAGCCGGTCGAGCGCGCGGGCCGGACAGGCGAAGAATCCGTCGGTCAGCACGGCCGCATAGGCGAGGCCGGCCGAGTCGAACTGATCGGCAGGATAGCGGGCCAGGATGGGGGCCGCGCGGGTCCCGAACAGCCGGTCGATCTCGGCCGCGTAGCTGCCGGTGGTCAGCAGGTCGGCCTTGAGCCCGCGAAGGTAGCCGAACAACCGGCCTTCGTCCTGGTTGGTGCCATCGATGACCGGCACCCTGTTGAACCTTCCGCCCGCGAAGGCCTCGCGTGGCGGCAGCGGCAGCACGTCGAGCCCGGTGGCCGGCGCCCAGGAATTCGGCCCCGTCACGCCGTCCCGCTCCGGCAGGGCGGACAGCACCTCCTCGGCGGAGCGCGCGCGCAAACAAGCCAGGGCTTCGGGACCGTCGCATCCGAGCGAAGCGCCCAGACGCCGTCCTCCCTGCTCGGCCGCTGCGGCCGGCAGGCTTGTGGCCGGCGCCACGCAGGCTCCGCTTTCGAGGATGGCGCGAGCGAACAATCCGGCGGCTCCGGGCGAAGCCATTTGATCGCAGGTGCTCCACGCACCGGCCGATTGCCCGAACAGCGTCACCCGGCGGGGGTCGCCGCCGAAGCTCGCGATATTGGTCCTGACCCAGCGCAGCGCCGCCTGCTGGTCGAGCAGCGCGAAGGCGCCCTCTCCCGGCGTGCCGCGCAGGGCCGGATGGGCCAGAAAGCCGAGCGCCCCGAGCCGGTAGTTCATCGTCACGACGACCGCGCCCGTATTGCGGGCCAGCACGCTTGGATCGTACTGCCCGCTCGTGCCCAGCACGAAGGCCCCGCCGTGGATCCAGACCATCACGGGCCGCCCCTGCCCGGCTGCCGCGGCCGGAGGCGCGTAGACATTGAGTGTCAGGCAGTCCTCCTGGCCAAGGAACGGTCCGGTACCGGCGCGGCCGATCTGCGCGTCGAGGCTGAGGTTCTGCAGGCAGCTCGGGCCGAGCGTCGTGGCCTGGCGCGGCTCTGCCCAGGACGCGACGGGCTGGGGCGCCCGCCAGCGCAACGCTCCGAGCGGCGGTGCCGCATAGGGGATGCCGAGAAAGGCCTGGCCTGCCGCGGCCGCGGCGCCCACCACCGGGCCGCTCGCCGTCGCGACGCGACGCGGCACGACATCGTCGGCTTGGACGATGCTGTCGACCTTGCCGGGGTCGAGATCGCAGGCGCCGGTCGCGAGCGCCGAGACCAGCACGGAAGCCAGCGTGGCGGCGCGTCCGCTGCGCCAGCGCGCCGGAATGGGGCCACGCCGGGCCATGCCGATCGGCCTGGCGCTCAGTCCAGCCGGAACTTGCCATATTGGCGGTGCTCGGCGCGGATGCGGCGTACCGTGCCGGTCACGGACCGGTAGATGACGGTCTCGGTTTCGATGACGTTCTGATGGAACCTGACGCCTGCCAAGAGGGCGCCATCGGTGACTCCGGTGGCCGCCACCACGACATCCCCGGAGGCCAGTTCCTTCATGTCGTATTTCTTGGTGGGATCGGTGACGCCCATGTGGAACGCCCGCTCGCGTTTGGCGGGGGTGTCGAGAATGAGCCGGCCCTGCATCTGGCCGCCGACGCAGCGCAAGGCGCCCGCCGCCAGCACGCCCTCGGGCGCGCCCCCCGAGCCGAGGTAGAGGTCGATGGAGGTCGCTTCGGGCTGCGTCGTGAAGATGATGCCGGCCACGTCGCCGTCGGTCAGGAGCCGCAGCGAGGCCCCGGCGCGCCGGCAGGCGGCGATGAGTTCGGCGTGGCGCGGCCGGTCCAGCACCGCCACGGTGATCTCGGCGGGCCGCACGCCCTTGGCCTTGGCGAGGCCGCGGATGTTCTCCTCGGGACTCATGTCGAGGTCCACGACGCCGATCGCGTAGCCGGGGCCGATCGCGATCTTGTCCATATAGACGTCGGGAGCGTTGAGCAGCGCGCCGGCCTGGGCCATGGCCATCACGGCGATCGAGCCCGGCATGTCCTTGGCGCAGAGCGTGGTGCCCTCGAGCGGATCCACGGCGATGTCGACCTGCGGACCCGTCCTGGTGCCGACCTTCTCGCCGATGAAGAGCATCGGGGCTTCGTCGCGCTCGCCTTCGCCGATTACGATCGTGCCGTCGATCGGCAGGCGGTTCAGCTCGCGTCGCATGGCGTCGACCGCCGCCTGATCGGCTGCCTTCTCGTCGCCCCGCCCGCGCCAGCGCGCCGCCGACACGGCGGCCCGCTCGGTCACCCGCACCAGTTCCAATGTCAGGATCCGCTCGATGATATCCTGTTGCTGAATGATGAGGTCGGTCATGGTGCTGGTCTCCCCCTTGAAGGCCCGGTCGGGCAGGCCGGTGTCCGGCTCTCAGTCGCGTTCGATGCGGATCAACTGCGGCTTCCCCGCTATGGTGCCGCCAGCCTCGACGGCGTCGAGCGCGTCGCGGATCGTCGTCTCGGTCGTCGCATGGGTGATCAGCACTACGGGCACATAGCCCTGGTCGTGGCCGGCATCCTGGCGCTGCATGATGCTTTCGAAGGAGATGTCGGCGGCCGCCATGCGGGTCGCGATGGCGGCGATGGAACCGGGCCGATCCCTGACCGAGAGCCTGACGTAATAGCCGCCCTCGTGCCGCTGCATCGGAGCTCGGGGCGGGTACTCCAGGGTCGCGACCGGTCGCCCGAAGGGCAGAACGCGGCTGCCGCGCGCGAGGTCGGCGATGTCGCCCAACACCGCGGAGGCCGTCGCGTCGCCCCCGGCACCGGGCCCCACGAGCGTCAGTTCACGGACCGCATCGGCATTGATCGCCACGGCGTTGGTCACGCCTTTGACCTCGGCGAGGGCCGTGGTCTTGGCCACCATGCTGGGGTGGACCCGGGTCTCGATGCCGTGATCGGTCCGCTGGGCAACGCCGAGCAGCTTCACTCGATAGCCGAGCTCGTCGGCGGCCTTGAGGTCGGCCGAGGTGATGGACCGAATGCCTTCGACATGGACCGCATCGAGGTCGATCGCGGTGCCGAAGGCGAGGCTCGCCAGGATCGCTAGCTTATGGGCCGTGTCGAAGCCGTCGATGTCGAAGGTCGGATCCAGCTCCGCGTAGCCGAGACGCTGTGCCTCCGCCAGGCAAGCCGCAAAGCCGATGCTCTCCGCTTCCATCCGGGTCAGGATGTAGTTGCAGGTTCCGTTGAGGATGCCGTAGACGCGCTCGATCGTGTTGCCCGACAGGGCTTCGCGCAGCATCTTGATGACCGGGATGCCGCCTGCCGCCGCAGCCTCGAAGCCGATCGACACGCCCTGTTGCTCGGCCGCCGTGGCGAGCGCCATGCCATGATGGGCCAGCAGGGCCTTGTTGGCGGTGACCACCGGCTTGCCCGATGCGATGGCGGCTTCGACGACCGCCTTGGCGACGTCCTCGTGCCCGCCGATCAGTTCGACCAGGACATCGATGTCGCTGGCTTGCGCGAGTTCGACGGGGTCGTCGACCCACCGCGCCTCGCCGAGGAAATGCGCCGCCTTGGCGCGATCCCGCGCCGAGACGGCCGTGACGATGATGGGGCGCCCGGTCCGTGCCGCGAGGAGAGGAGCATCGTCGGCCATCCGGCGAAGGACGGCACTACCGACTGTGCCGAGGCCGGCGATGCCGACGCGCAGGGGGAACATTCCACGATCCAGATCAGCAATGCGGTCCGATCGCGCAGATCCCCTGCGGGCTGCGCCATCGGCACCATCGCCTGAACGTCTATCACGGCTCCGTTCGAGGTTGGAACTCCCGCCCGTAGATTCAGTCCATGTCCGCCACCGTGGCCTCAGCGGTAGCCGAAGAGCAGGTACAGGACCAGAAGGATGCCCAGAATGCCGATGATCCCGATGCCGCCATTGCCATAATAGCCGCCGCGATAGCCGTAGAAGCCGCCGCCGCCGAACAACAGGATCACGATGATGATGAGAATAAGAACCGACACGCGAGCCTCCGCAAGGGGATGAGATCGACCGGCCTCATGAGCCCCGGCCGCCACCGGGTTGGGGTCGGTGCCGTTCGGGTCAGCCCATTCGGTCTGCCTGCGACGTTAAGCCGTCGGTCGGTCAACGTGATTGTGAGCGAATTGTGCCGGCTTGAGCGCTGCTTTTTCGCGCTCGACAAGGGGACGGCCCCGCGAACGGGGCCGTCGCCTGCCGCGCTGCCGCCCGGCCCGGCCAGCCGCGGGTCAGGCGGCCTTGCGGTTGACCTCGCTGCTGGCGAGTTCCGTCAGCTTCTTGTCGGTCGCTTTCTCCTCTTCGAGGTTCTTTTCGAACAGGGTGGCGGCACCGGCGCGGCCGAGGCGCTTGGCCCAGGCCACGAGCGTGCCGTAGCGGGCGATCTCGTAATGCTCCACGGCCTGCGCTGCCGCGAGAAGGCCCGCGTCGAGCACGTCCTTGTCGGCGACTTCGCCGGCGACCTCTTCGGCTTCCTTGATGATGCCGTCGATCGCCTGGCAGGTCACGGCCTCGGCCTTGATGCCCAGCATCTTGAAGACCTCGTCGAGCCGTTTGATCTGGTTCTCGGTCTCGCCCAGATGCGTCTCGAAGCCCCGCTTCAGGGCAGGACTCGTTGCCTTGCCGATCATCGTGGGCAGCGCCTTGGTGATGCGATGTTCAGCGTAATAGATATCCTTGAGCTGGTGAGCGAACAAATCCTCCAGCGTGTGGATGTCCTTGGTGAAGATACCCATGGTCGACTCCTCATGCGGAAAGGCGCGGTCGAGCCGCGTCGCCACGTTAATCCCGTGGCAAGGGGCCCTGTTCCCGGGCGGCCCCGCCGGTGTCACGCGGCCGCGTCGAGCGGCGAGTTCTTCCGGGTGTCGGGGAGCCACAGATAGACCGTCAGCGACACCGCGATCAGCGCCGTTGCGTACCAGAAGAAACCCGCCTCGTTGCCGCTGTCCTTGAACTGCAACGCCACGCTGTCGACCGATCCGCCGAAGATCGCGGCCGTGAAGGCATAAGGGAGGCCGACGCCGAGCGCCCGGATGGCGGTCGGAAACAGTTCCGCCTTCACGATGGCCGTAACGGAGGTGTAGCCGCTGACGATCGCCCAGGCGGCGCAGATCAAGAGCAGCGCCACAAAGGGACTGTGGGTGGACCGGATCGCGGTCAGGATCGGCACCGTGCCGAGGGTGCCGAGCACGCCGAAGCCGACCAGCAGGGCCTTGCGGCCGATCCGGTCCGACAGTGCGCCGTAGAGCGGCTGGATCGCGGCCGCGAAGACGAGCGACGCCAGCGTCACGGCCGTTGTCTGGTCGTCGGTGAGGCCGACCGAGAGCTTGAGGTATTTCTGCATGTAGGTCGTGTAGGTGTAGAAGGCCGAGGTGCCGCCGACCGTGATGCCGATCACCACGAGCATGTTGCGCCAATTGCCGGCCAGCAATCGGCCGAAGGGCTGCCGCACGCGGCTTGCGGCGACGAACTTCTCGGACTCGTCCAGGCTCGCGCGCATGCGGAAACCATAGAGCGACAGCATCGCGCCGACCACGAAGGGGATGCGCCAGCCCCAGGCCTTCAACTGGTCGGGCGTGAGGAACAGCTTCTGCAGGATAAAGAGCAGCAGCACGGCGCAGAGCTGCCCGCCGATGAGCGTCACATACCAGACACCCGAGTAGAAGCCGCGGTGCTGCGGCGGCGAGATCTCGCTGAGATAGGTGACACTCGTGCCGTATTCGCCGCCCTGGCTCAGACCCTGGACGATGCGGGCGACCGAAAGGAGCACGGTGGCCCAGATCCCGATGGAGCCGTAGGTCGGCGCCACCGCGATCAGCAGCGAGCCGAAACACATCATCAGGATCGACACGGTGAGCGACGAGCGGCGGCCATAGCGATCCGCCAGATAGCCGAAGATGATGCTGCCGATCGGGCGCATCAGGAACGCGACCGCGAAGAGGGTCGCGGCCGACAGCTGCTGAACGACGGGGTCGCCCTTGGGGAAGAATGAGCCGGCGAAGTAGAGCGCGAAGGCCGTGTAGGCGTAGACGTCGTACCATTCGACGAGGTTGCCGAACGAGGTGGCCAGCACGGCTCCCACATGGTTCGGGGCGCGCGCCGCGACTCCGATCCCGGTGGTTCGACCTTCCATCGCGGCATCGGCCATTCCGTCCCCTCCCGCCCGCGGCGTCGACGCGACTCCGCCCGTTCTTGCTCGTGAGAGAGTTTCAGGTCGGGGCGGGATGCACAAGTCCCGGCAGGCGGCACTCAGGTCAATGCGAAATCCAGCACGGTCAGGCCCGAGAGGCCGCCTTCAGCGGCCCGGACGAGGCGGGCGCCCGCGGCTTCGTGCTCGGGCAGCGCCAGATACCGGTCCCGGGCCGCGGCATCGTCGAAGTCGACCGTGAACACGTGGTTGAAGCCGCGCGACAGGCCCTCGGGGCTGACGTTGGGGCCGTGCACGAAAAGCCGTAGCCCGTCCATCTGGCGCCTGAGGTCGGCGAGGCCGCCCATGATGGCTGCGACTTCGCCGGGCGGGACATCGTCCCGGAACCGCACCAGCACGACATGTCGGATCATGGCTTGCACCCTCGTCGAGTCTCACGGAGCGGCATTCTACAGACAATGATCGCTGTGTCGCGTCGGACCCCTTCCAGAGGAACGGATCGAGAGCGGCACCGCGACTGCCTCGACCTGGAGCGCGCCTTACCGCGGCGCGGCGTCTGCGGCACTTTGCCGAGCCCTCGGCCAGGGACCGCATCGGCCCCAGACCCGCGTTGCTGCAGGGGAAGCCGAGGGCCTAGCTTGCAAAACTCCTGGGCGACCTGCTCGCGGTCTTGCTCGCCATACGACGGAATAACGGTTGGTGACCGTGTCCACATCTCCGTGCCGGAGCCCCGCGTCGGAGAGACCGCAGTCACGACCCTGGCCTTGATCGTCCACGAACTGGCGACCAAATCGATCAAGTATGGTGCGCTTTCGGTCGACGACGGCATGGTCGATCTGACGTGCGCCGCCGATGACGGGTCCATGGTGATGGTGTGGAAGGAACTCGGCGGCCCACCGACCACGGCTCCGACCGCTCCGCCCGGCTTCGGCAGCAAGTTGCTGTCCAAAACGTGAAAGGTCAGTTCGTGGTTCGATAGCGTTCGAATGGCCCCCGGAGGGTGTCGTCATCACGATGCCAATGAGCGAGGCCCGCCTCGCGGCATGATGCCCGGCGCAATCGGGCGATCTGCCGCTCGGAGCCACGAAGGCGCGAGTATCGCGATCGAGCGAACCCCCGAACGCGGGGTCCGCGGATCGGCAGGCCTCACATGCTCATGCCGCGATCGAAAACCTTGCGGCAGGCAGGGCTGAGATTGCCCTTCTTGGCCTTCATGCAAGCCGTCACCTTGACCTCGTCCGGGACGGCGTCGGGGCATAGCTTCTGGACGTCGTCGTAGCAGACGTGTTCGGCTTCCGCCCTTATCCTCTCCTTCTCGGTCGGCAACGTTGCCGCGATCAGCGGGCTCGACAGAATGAGTGTCATCGTGGCGCAAACGGCAGATCGAACGAATTTCATGAGTGCGTTTCCGTCCCGTCGGTTCGGCCCAACCCAGCCGCCGCATCTTGCGCCCTCTGGATGAACCGTATGTGAGGGAGGTTTTTGGACCAGCTTAGGTTCCGTAC
This sequence comes from uncultured Lichenihabitans sp., assembly GCA_964249275.1. Taxonomy (GTDB): domain Bacteria; phylum Pseudomonadota; class Alphaproteobacteria; order Rhizobiales; family Beijerinckiaceae; genus Lichenihabitans. The sequence goes on along the minus strand of CAXUCF010000063.1, from coordinate 1,929 downwards.
AATCGTGTCGAATGACGTCGAACCTGCTGCAGGCCACGCACAACCCGGCCAGCCTCGAAGCGTCCTGAGGCTCGGGCGTTCGTTCAGGCGCTTCATTCACTCTGCCGCCGTCGTGGCTCTCCGCCACCGCTGTTCCGGAGCACCCCGTCCATTGCCGGTTCCACACGCGGAGGCGGCTAACCGGCCGATCGTGGCGCGCCCAAGGGGAATCGAACCCCTGTTTTCGCCGTGAAAGGGCGACGTCCTGGACCGCTAGACGATGGGCGCGGATGGAACGGCCGAGAGGGCGCCGCCACGCCGGACTTATAAGCAAGGCGGGCGTCGCATGGCAAGCGCGCCGCCCCTGCCGCCCTGCCGCAAAGCTTGACCGAACGACCCCCGTGATGCGACGTGATGCCCTGGACCGGACCGCGCCATGGTGGCCGAACGTTGCGTGCCACAGCCTTGCTGCGGAACCAGTGCCATGAACGATCCCGACCGCCGACAGATCTTGCGACTGGCCGCGGCCGCGGCCGCGGGTGGCGCGGTGACCGTTCCGGCCGCCGCCGCGGCGGCGGCCGAGCAGGTCGTCGACACCGGATCGATCGAGGGCGGCAAGGTCACGTTCCCGGCGTGGACGGCCGCGACGGAGCGACCGGCCGGCCCGCCGCCCGCACCGCTGCCCCCGGCCGAGCGCGTCGGCTTCGCGGTGTTGGGCCTCGGACGGCTGGCGCTGGAAGAGATCCTGCCGGCGTTCGGGGCCGCCAAGCGGGCCAGGCTCGTCGCGCTGATCTCGGGCACGCCCGACAAGGCCAAGCTCGTCGCGTCGCAACATGGCGTCGCACCGGACGCCGTCTACGGCTACGGCGACTGGGCCGCCATCAAGGCGAACCCTGCTATCGAGGCCGTCTATATCGTGACCCCGAATGCCCTCCACCGGGAGGGCACTCTCGCGGCCGCGCAGGCCGGCAAGCACGTGCTCTGCGAGAAACCCATGGCGACATCGTCGGCCGATTGCCAGGCCATGATCGACGCCTGCGCGACGGCCCAGCGCCACCTCATGATCGCCTACCGATGCCAGTACGAGCCGAACAACCGCGCCGTCCAGGCGATGGTGCGGGACCGGCGCTACGGGGCAGCCCTGCTCTACGATGCGGTCAACACGCAGAACATGGCGGCTCCGGCGCAATGGCGCTTCGACAAGGCACTGGCGGGCGGCGGCGCCCTGCCCGACATCGGGCTCTACTGTCTTAATGGGGCACGGTTCCTGACCGGCGAGGAGCCGGTCGAAGTCTTCGGCCGAACCTCCGCGACGCCGGGCGATCCCCGCTTCAGGGAGGTCGAGGAGATGGTCTCCTTCATGCTGCGCTTCCCCAGCGGCCTCGTCGCCAACTGCGCCGCCAGCTACGGCCTGCACGAGAATCGCCGCCTCGGCATCGGCATGCCGGGTGCGGGAATCGAATTCGCCAATGCCTTCGCCTATGCGGGCCAGCAGGTGCGAGTGGCGCACCGCGACGGCGACGCCGAAAGCATCGACGACCGACGCCTTCCGGCCCGCAATCAGTTCGCGCTCGAACTCGACCATATGGCGGAGTGCATCCGCACCGGCCGGGTGCCGCGTACACCAGGCCAGGAGGGACTGGCCGACCAGCGCATCATGGAGGCCATCTACCGGTCGGCAGAGATCGGCCAACCTGTGGCACTGTCGAACGTCCAGGGGCTCGATACGACGCGCGGCCCGGCCCTGGTGCCCGAAAACCCCGGCGGATAGGGCCCCACGGCGGCGGCGATGAGGGGGAGTTCGGGGCGGCCCCGCCCCCCGCGCAGCAGCAGCAGCCCCAGACCGATCTCGACGGCGAGGGGGACGGCGGCTCCCAACGGCGCAAGCGGGCGGCCGGCCGCCTGGAGCATGCCCGTGGTGGCGGCGTAGCCGGGGATCTTGGTCAGGCC
>CAXUCF010000062.1:0-20427 GCA_964249275.1 uncultured Lichenihabitans sp. | reverse complement strand
GCCATGGGCGGAACCATCACGGCCACCAACCGCACGGACCGGAAAGGGGCCGCCTTCACCCTCACCTTCATGGTGCCGACCGCGAGCCGGCGTCAGAGCAGTGCCGCATGAGGGTCCCCTGAGATGATTGCACCGCACGTGCGGCTTTCGGCAAAGGCGAGTGCGACGAGGAAGCCGTCGTTCCCGGGGTTGCCCTGAGCATGTCCTCCATCCGCATCCTCGTCATCGACGACGAGCCGCCCATCCGCAAGCTTCTCCGCATGGGACTCTCCTCGCAGGGCTACCATATCCTGGAAGCGCCCGACGGACGAGCGGCGCTCGAGCTTCTCGGTCGGGAGAAGCTCGACCTCGTGATCCTCGACCTCGGCCTACCCGACATGAAAGGGCACGAGTTGCTGCGCATCATCCGCGAGCGGGACGAAAGCCTCCCGGTGGTCGTCCTGTCCAGCCGCGGAGACGAGGCCGGCAAGGTCGAAGCCTTCGACCTCGGCGCCGACGATTATGTGACGAAGCCGTTCGGCATGAACGAACTGCTGGCCCGCCTGCGAGCCGCCCTGCGCCACCAGCTCGCAGTCCAGGGCGAGCGGCCGATCTTCAGGGTCGACGAACTCTCGGTCGATCTCGTTCGCAGGATCGTCAGGATGGCCGATCACGACGTCAAGCTCTCGCCGAAGGAATACGAGATCCTGCGTCTGATGGTCCTGCACGCCGGCAAGGTGCTGACTCACGCCCACATCCTGCGCGAGGTCTGGGGCGCCTCGACCGACTCGCAATATCTGCGCGTCTACGTCCGGCAACTCCGGCAGAAGATCGAGCCGGATCCCGAGCGACCCCGCTACATCCTTACCGAGACGGGGGTGGGCTATCGTCTCCGGGCTCCCGACTAGCTGAGGAGAGACCATCATAATGGGATCAGCACGGCAGAAACAGGGTTTCGCGCCCGGCCGAGGCTCGACATGAGGATCGGCGATCTGCTGACGCCGGACCGCGTGATCCTCGATCTTCGCGCTCCGGACAAGCGGCGCTTGCTCGACGAACTGGCGCGCCGCGTCGCGGGTCCGGCCGGGGTCGACCCGACCTTGATCGCGGAGGCTTTGAAGACGCGCGAGCAGCTCGGGACGACCGGCCTCGGGGCCGGTATTGCGATCCCCCATGCCCGTTTGACGCCTTTGGCCCGGCCGGTCGGCCTTTTCGCCCGTCTTCGGCCACCGATGGATTTCGAGGCGATCGACGACCGGCGGGTCGACCTTGCGTTCCTGCTGCTGCTGCCGGCCCAGGCGCAGGGCGACCACCTGAATGCGCTCGCCTGCGTGGCGCGTCGGCTCAGGATCGGAAAAGTCACCGATGCCCTGCGCAAGGCCCGTGATGTGGAGAGCCTTCATGAGATCCTGACCGACGTCACCGACGGATAGACGCCTCATCCGATACCCGAGCCATTCCGCTTCAGGCCGCTCGACGGCCCGCCGGGTGCAGGGAGGGGCTCAGGCTCATGAGCGCATCCTCGATCAGGGAGGCCATGCTCGGGGCGGCGGCCACCAAAGGCAAACGTGGCTCCCTGGAGAACTCGGGCCGGAGAAGCGACAGAGCCAATTTGATGGGGACTGGGTTGGGCTCCCGGCCCAGCGCAGCGATCAACGGGCCGAGTTTATCCTGGATCGAACGGGCCTCCGTCCAATCCTTCACGCGGCAGGCATGCTGAAGAGCCCGGCAGAGGGCTGGCGCGACGTTGGCCACGACCGAGATGCAGCCGCGGCCCCCGGCGAGGTTGAACGCGACGGCGCCCGCATCGTCACCGCAAAATTGCAGGAAGCGATGGCCCGCCGCGAGTGCTGTCGCTTGCGGCCGATCGGGGGCTCCGCTCGCGTCCTTGATGCCGATGATCGAGGGGATGGCCGTGAGTTGCTCGATCGTGCCGACTTGGAGGTCCACGCCCGTCCGCGCAGGCACGTTATAGAGAATGATAGGCAGGTCGACCGCGCTTGCGACCGCGGCGAAGTGGCGGTAGAGACCCTCCTGGGTCGGCCTGTTGTAGTAGGGCGTGACGATGAGGGCGGCGTCGGCGCCGGCCGCCCGGGCGGCTCGCGTCTGTTCGATCGTCGTCGCGGTGCAATTGGTCCCGGTGCCGGCGATGACGGGCACGCATCCGGATGCACGCTCGACACAGATGCGGACCAGGCGGTCGCGCTCCGTGGAGGTCAGCGTCGGACCCTCGCCGGTGGTGCCGCAAGGCACAAGGCCTTGCGTGCCCGCACCGATCTGCCATTCGACGAAGCTCGCGAAGGCGGCCTCGTCGATGCCCGAGGGCGTGAAGGGTGTTGCCAGCGCCGTGAACGATCCTTGCAGGAACATGGCAGCATCCGTAGCGTCACGACATTGGAAGCGTGATCGGCTGGTCGACGAACCGGACCGTGCCGGGTCGGCGATGACACTCGTCACGAGCGTAATGCAACGCCGTGTCCCGGCTGCGAAAGATGCCACCCCCCAATCCGTGTGTTTCGACCGCCAGCCAGTGCCCTTCTAGGTCCTGTCCCACCAGGAACGCGATCTGTTCACCAGCTATCGAAGTCTTAACTGAATTATCGACTTGCATTTGCGCCAACATGGAGCTTCTGTAGTTCGCGACCCTGCTGTAGCCGCGTTTGTAACATGCCTGTTTTCGCATCAAGGATCGAGATGAAGTCATCCCCCTGTTCCATAAAAATCCCGTGGCAATTCTAAGCTGGGACACCATGACGCTCGGTCGGTCGGGACAGGAGGCCTGATCGATGCCGCTCGATCGTCTCGGCCAGATCGGATCGGCCCTGGCCAAAGCCCGACGGGCCTCGCGCGCGAGCGACATCGACCTGCGGTCGATCGGATCCCTGCAGGAAGCCCAAGGGGTCCAGGATGCCGCTGTGATGTGTTACGGCGGCACAGTGCGGGGCTACACGCTCGCCGCGACGGCTGCCCTGACGGCGCGATTGTTGAACTGCCCGAAGCCGATTGTCGGCAAGCTGTTCGACGAGCATATCCACGACACCGGAACCGCGGTCAGCATTCCATATTCGTTCATCGGCGCCGGTGCGCAATTCCTCGTCATGCTGGGCTCGCCACTGGCCAGGCCAGTGACCTTGGAGACCGTTCGGAACGCCGTCGTCTCCTGCCATTTGGGTTTCCAACTGCTGGGCAGACGCGTCCCGCACGGGACACCCTTGAACGAATGGTCGGCAACGGCGGATTTCGCCCTCGATGTCGGTTGCGTCCGCGGAGCCCCGATCGAGAACTGGGATAGGATCGACCTGAAGAACGTCGGCGTCTCCTTGCGGCTGAACGGCAATGTCGTCGCCTCGGGAAGGGGGGCCGAGGTTCTCGGCGACCCCATGGCTGCCGTGCTCTGGCTGGCCCAGGCTCTCGACGCACGCGGATCGACGCTGCAGGCCGGCGACATCGTTGCGACCGGAAGCTGCACGGGTCTGGCCCAGGTGGCCCCGGGGCAGCGCGCCAGGGCGGACTTCGGCCATCTCGGGCAGGTCGAACTGAAGCTCCTCTAGCCGGCGCGCGGGGGTGGCAGAAATGGTCCTGCCAGCCCTCGCGGGAATGGCGGGCGTCCGGCCCTGCCGGGAAAGCCCCGTGTCGGGCCGCGCCGGATGCCACGCTCGGCGAACAGCGCGCAGTACATCAGACGTAATTCTGTCAAGGACCAAAGCGGAGCGGCCCGCGGACGAGCCCCAACGTCGGGCCGAGCGTTACCCTGCGGGATCGCGCTCGACTGATGGGGCCGGGATGGCCGCAAGAAGCTGCCCGGCAGGTCGGATGATCAATGGCCGGTGGGTTCGAGACTGCCCAGTGCTGACGAGACCGGCCGCAGTGTCGACGTCCGTGACGGTGAAGAACGTGACGGTGCAGCGGGCTCGAGCAGCCACGGCAGCACGCGCCAGAAGGCAGCCAGCAGCCCCATGCTCCCCAGGAAAGCGCCGACATAGGCCGCATAAAGCAAGGGTTTTCCTCCGCTATGGTCCTGATCCTGAAGAGGATGCAGGTTCGCCAAGAGCGATATGCGGCAATCTGTCTGCTGTCCTTAGCATAGGATATGCCCCAAGCGTCGGCAGATGGATTGCGCCTGGGAAGTTCGGGCCCGGTGGATGACACCAGTGCTTCACCGTCTCAGATTGCTGCTGTTCGATCGGAAGACTGCGCAAAGTGCAGATCGGCTGATCCGCAATCATGCAGGCGGCGCCCTCGATATGGCGCGGCATGCCGTCAGGGCCGCCGGTGAGACCCAAAGGAACGGGAGTTGGACCCGTGTCCTCGCCGAGGTCGAATTGCGGACGCGCTACCGACCATTTTGATCACCGCTGCCGGTCGTAGCTCGCGCCGTGGAGCCGGGTGTCGAGTCGTCGTGGGCCGTGGGAACCTCGACGGCGCGCCGACACGCCTGTAACACCGTAACCGCGAGGCTGCGCCGGCGTGCGCGACGGTTTCAGGGCGACGACATGGAACGGAGCGTGTTCCTCAACGGTGAGGTCGTGCCGCTTGCGGACGCGCGCATCTCCATCATGGACCGGGGCTTCCTGTTCGCCGACGGCATCTATGAGGTCGGTGCGGTGCTCGACGGCGGCCTCGTCGACAATGCGGCCCATCTTGCGCGTCTCGACCGGTCGCTCGCCGCAATCGGTCTGGCGAACCCCTATCCGGACTCCGAGTGGAGGCACCGTCAGCACGAACTTGTGCGGCGCAACAGTCTCGACCAGGGGGTGGTCTACATCCAGGTCACACGCGGCGTGGCCGAGCGCGACTTCGCTTATCCGACGGATCTGCCGCCGACGGTGCTCATGTTCACGCAGGCGAAGAACCTCCTCGACTCGCCGCTGGCCCGCAACGGGGCCGGCGTGGTGACGCTGCCGGACATCCGCTGGGGACGGCGGGACATCAAGTCGATCGGTCTTCTGGCCCAGGTCATGGCCAAACGGCACGCGGCCGAAGCCGGTGCCGCGGAGGCCTTCCTGGTCGAGGGTGGCACCATCACCGAGGGCGCCTCCTCTTCGGCCTTCATCATCACGCCGGGCCACGTCATCGTCACCCGGCCCCTGTCGCGAGCGCTGCTCCCGGGGATCACGCGTTGCGCCGTCATGGCCCTCGCCGAACAGCATGGCCTGGCGCTGCAGGAGCGCGCCTTCACGGTCGAGGAAGCCTGCGTGGCCGCGGAGGTCTTCTTCACCAGCGCGTCCAACTTCGTCGTGCCGGTGGTGTCGATCGACGGCCGGCGGATCGGGAGCGGCCGACCGGGTCCTCGCGCCGCGGAGCTGCGGAGCCTTTATGTCGCCATGGCCCGGGAGGATGCGCGCCGTATGGTGCAAGTCCCGCCGTGACGGCAGAGACGCTGGGCCGGGCACTGCCCAGCTCCTTCATGGCCTGTCGATGCGATTGGGCGCTTGCGCGCCCGACGTTCCGATTTTAGCGTCCTGTCATGTCGCTTCGCATCAACCCGCCCTCCATCCACCCGCCTTTCGCGCTTTATGCTCACGGCGTGGTCGTCCCGGCCGGCGCCGATACGCTGTTCTGCTCGGGCCAACTCGGGATCGCGCCCGACGCCGTGGTCCCGCCCGATGTCGAGGGACAGGCCGAACTCTGCTTCCGGTCGATCGCCGCCATCCTGGCGGGAGCCGGCATGGCGCTCGACGACCTCGTGCGGCTCAACGCTTATGTGACCGGTCGAGAGCACCTCAAGGGCTACATGGCGGTGCGGGACAGGTTCGTGACGTCGCCGCCGCCGGCCTCGACCCTGGTGATCGTGTCGGGCTTCGCCCGGCCCGAGTTCCTGCTCGAGATTGAGGCGGTTGCGGCCAGGGTTTCCAGGCCCTGACCGCCTGAACGAGAGGCTACGGCATGGGGCTCCCGACCAAGTTCTGGGCCGAGATGGCCTGGACCGATTTCCGCGATGCCGCCGCCGACCGTATCATCGCGGTCATGCCGGTCGCCGCCATCGAGCAGCACGGACCGCACCTGCCGGTGGGCGTCGACACGTTCATCATGGAGGGTTACCTCCGCCGCGCCGTCGAGCGGGTGCCGGCGGAGCTGCCGGTACTGTTCCTGCCCGTGCAGGCCGTGGCCAAATCGAACGAGCACATCGAATTCCCCGGCACCCTGACGCTGTCGGCCGAAACCGTGATCCGGGCCTGGACCGAGGTCGGCGAGAGTGTCTACCGGGCCGGGGTGCGCAAGCTCGTGATCGTCAATTCGCACGGTGGCAACATCCCGCCGCTCGACATCGTGGCGCGGGAACTGCGGGTGCGGCTCGGGATGCTGGTCGTCGTCGTGTCCTGGAGCCGGTTCGGTTACCCGGACGGACTTTATGGGCCGGGCGAGCGGGTGCACGGCATTCACGGGGGCGAGGCCGAGACCTCGCTCATGATGGCGTTCCGTCCCGATCTCGTGCGGACCCAGGAGATCCGCGACTTCGTGCCGAACTCGGTCGGCATCGAGCGCGACTTCACCTGGCTCCGGGTCACCCAGCCGATCGGTTTCGGCTGGATGGCGCAGGACGTGTCCGCGGCCGGCGCCATGGGCAATGCTGCGGCCGCCGCACCCGAGAAGGGCGAAGCCTCGGCCGACTACGGCGCCACGGCCTTCGTGGAACTGCTGCAGGACGTGGACGCTTTCGACCTCGCCCGGCTCGGACAGGGACCGCTCGAGGCCGGGGCGTGATCCACAGGCGAGGTCTGCTCGCGCCGTCTATGTGAACAGCGACCGCAACTGGCCGATCAGGAAGGACCGACGCGTCTCCGACAGCTTGGCCAGGAAGGTTTCGGCCCAACGGTCGATGTCGTTGCGGGAGATGCGCTCGAACATGGCGGAGAAGCGCGCCTTGCGCTCGTCGAGCGGCATCTCCAGCGCTGTCCGCATGGCCTGGGCCATGCCTTCGGTCTCGTGCGGGTTGACGATGAGGGCGGCGTCGAGTTCGGCGGCGGCTCCGGCGAACTGCGACAGCAGCAGCACGCCCGGGTCTTCCGGATCCTGGGACGCCACATATTCCTTGGCCACGAGGTTCATGCCGTCGCGGAGCGGCGTCACCAGGGCGGCGGCCGAAATGCGGAAGATACCCGCCAGGGCCGTGCGAGGGTAGGACCGGTTGACGTAGCGGATCGGCGTCCAGGCGGCTTCGCCGAAGCGGCCGTTCACGGCGCCGACGAGCCGGTTCACGTCGTCCGACATGTCGCCATATTCCGGGATGTCCTCGCGGCTCTTCGGCGTTACCTGGAGATAGATGACGCGGTTCCGCCAGTCTTGCTCGGTCTCGAGGAAATGGCTGTAGCCCTCGACGCGGTGGACGATGCCCTTGGAATAATCGAGCCGGTCGACACCGATCAGCAACTTGCGGCCGAGCAGGCTGTCGCGCAATTCCCGCGTGAAGGCGGACCCGACCGCCTCGACCGCGGTGGCCGCGTAATCCGTCGTCTCGATCCCGACCGGGAAGGCGCCGATCCGCACCACCCGCCCATCGAGGGCATAGGAGGTGCCGTCCCGCCCCATGTGGGCGCCGGTCGTCGCCAGATAGCGGCCGTAGTTGTCACGGTCGTTCTCGGTCTGGAAGCCGACGAGGTCGTAATGGCTCAACGCGCCGATGCTCTGCTCCTGGCGCGGTATGGTGAACAGCAGGTCGGCCGGCGGACACGGGATGTGGAGGAAGAAACCGATCGGGTTGTTGAACCCCCGCGACCGCAGCTCGCGAGCCAATGGAATCAGATGGTAGTCGTGGACCCAGATCACATCATCGGGCTGAAGCAGCTTCGCCAGATGGTCGGCGAACAATCCGGTGACGCGCAGGTAACCCGTCAGGTCCGATCGGTTGAACTCGGCCAGATCGACCCGGTAATGCAGGATCGGCCACAGCACGCGGTTGGCGAAGCCGTTGTAATACTCCTGGTAGTCGGCCGTCGACAGGTCCGTCACGACGTAGGTCAGATGCTCGCGCACGGCCGTCTGCGGCTCGACCGCAGGACCGTCGTCGACCTTGCCGCTCCAGCCGAACCACAGGCCCGGCCGCGACTTCAGCGCGGCATGCACCGCGACCGCCAGCCCGCCGGGGGGCGGCGGCTGGCCGGGTTCCGGGACCGTGACCCGGTTGGAGACGATGACGAGCCGACTCACCAGGCATCCTCCCAGCTCTGGGACAGGCGCATGGCCGAATTGATGATGCCGGCCATGGAGTAGGTCTGGGGAAAATTGCCCCACAGCTCGCCCGAAGCAGCGTCGAGATCCTCGGACAGGATACCGAAGGCATTGCGATGGCTGAGGACATCCTCGAAGCGCTCGCGTGCCTCCGCATGCCGCCCCGTCCTGGCCAGCGCGTCAATGTACCAGAAGTTGCACACCAGGAAGGCCGTCTCGGGCAGGCCGAAGTCGTCGGCTGCCGTGTAGCGCATGATGCGGCCGTCCTGCATCAGTTCGCGGCCAATGAGGTCGAGCGTTTTGACGAACCGCGGATCGTCGGCCGTGATCATGCCGAGTTCGGGGAGCAGCAGGACGCTGGCGTCGAGCTGGGGTAGGCCCCAGGCGCCGACGATCGCCTGGCGCTCCTCGTTCCAGGACTCCTGCAGCACGCGGTCCCGGATTCGCTTGGCCTCGGCCCTCCACTCGGCGGCTTCGCGCACGAGTTCGAGCCGGCCCGCGATCCGGCCGAGGCGGTCGCAGGCGGCCCAGCACAGCGTGGCCGAGTAGGTGTGGGTGTGCTGCCGCCCGCGGAACTCCCACAGACCGGCATCGGGCTCGAAGGCGTATCTGGCGGCCTGCCGGCCCAGCACCTCCAGCCTGCGGAACAGCGCCTCGTCACCCATCTTGGGCAGGCGTTCGTCGACGAACATCTGTGTGGCGCCCAGCACCACCGACCCGTAGCCGTCGTGCTGCACCTGGTTGACGGCGTCGTTGCCGACACGCACGGGAGCGTGGTTCCTGAAGCCCTTGAGGTTCGGTGCGATCCGTTCGGGCAGCGGCGTGCCCGGGATGATGCTATGCACCGGCTGAAGGTGGGCGGCATCGTTCAGCGCGATGTTGGTGGTGTAATTGATGTAGGACTCCATGGTCTGGGTCGCGCCGAGCCGATTGAGCGCATGGACGACGAAGAAGGCGTCCCGCATCCAGCAGTAGCGATAGTCCCAGTTTCGGATCGAGCCCGGGGCCTCGGGCAGCGAGGTCGTATGGGCCGCGATGATGGCGCCCGTCTCCTCGTAGGCGCATAGCTTGAGGGTGATCGCGGCGCGCGCCACCGCGGCCTGCCATTCGAAAGGAAGGGCGAGGTAGCGGGTCCAGTCCAGCCAATATTCCTTGGTGCGCTCCTGGAACTCGCGGGCCGTGCTGTCCAACGACGAGCGGAACGGCTCGTCGGGGCCGAACACCAGGGTCGTCATGCGGGTCAGCGCGAAGCGGGTCTCGTGCTCGATGTAGGACAGAGGGGCATCGGTGTTGAGCCTGATGACCGACTCTCCGCCCGAGTAGCGGATATGGTTCGAGCCAAGGGCCTTTTCGGTGACGTCGCGCCCGTAATCATAGGTCGGACGCACCCGGATCGTGATGCGCGGAAGGCCTGCCAGGGGTTCGATGCGGCGGACCAACTGGGCGGGCCGGAACATGCGCCCGTATTGCTTGAAGCGAGGCGCGAAGTCGGTGATCTTCACGATGCCGCCCTGGCTGTCCCTGAGGATGGTCTCGAGGATGGCCGTATTGCGGACGTAACCCGCGCTCGAATCGACCTGGTCGGCCAGGACGACGTCGCAGAAGCCTTTCTCGTCCTCGCCGGCCAGCAGCCTGGAGAACACCGGGTCGGAGTCGAAGCGCGGCGAACACCACCATACGATGCGGGCATTGGTATCGATCATCGCGGCGACGTGGCTGTTCCCGATCAGGGCGTAATCCATGTTGCGGGCGGTCGTCATACCGTCAAAGCCTTCGAAGGGTCGAGACGAGCGAGCCACTGCCGTACCGCCGCCGGATCGGTGAAGGTGCCCGACACGCCCGGAAACGCGTCCCGCACCGAATAGGCCCAGCCACCATGCGACAAGACGGTGGCAAAACCGGGCGCGTCCGTCACGTCGTCGCCGATGAACACCGGACGGCGCCCGGCAAAGGGTGCCCTCGCCATGAAGATCTCGATGGCCGCACCCTTGTTGATGTCCGGGGGCTTGATCTCGAAGACGAAGTGTCCCGGCAGGATCTGTAGACCGAGGTCAATGCGGGTCGCAAGAAATCGTTCGAGCGCTTCCCGCAGGAGCGGTCCGCTGGCCGGCACGGCCCGGTAATGGACCGCTACGCTGAACGCCTTATCTTCCGCGATCGTACCCGGGAACCTGCTGAGAACGGCCATGAGACCATCCCAGACCAGCGATGGAAGCGGTGCGGCCTTGACCCACAACGCGTCCTCGCCCTCGCCGAAGCGAAACTCGGCGCCGTGCACGCCGCTGGCCTTCAGCTTCAAGGGGGCGAACAGGCGGTCGAGCCCGGCGATGCTGCGACCGCTCACCAGCGCGAGCGCGCCATCGAAGGCCCGTTCGGCGCGGCGCAGATCGTCGATCAATCGCGGAGGTACGACCACGCTGTCCGGGGTGGGCGCGATGTCGATCAGCGTGCCGTCGACGTCGAGAAACAGGCAGGCTTCTGGCGGCGGTCGCTGCGGCATCATCCTGGACAGCTCGCGTCTGCAGACGTCAGCACGGGAACGCCCGCCGAGGATCCCGTGGACAGCCGAGAAACGTCATGCAGGAGTCAAAGTTCCACGGCTCAGGTCAAGCCGGAGGCCGATGGTGCGGCGCGGAACAAAGCCTCCAAGGCAGCGTTCACGCTGATGACGGTCAGCCGAACTCTAGCCGAGAGAGCAGCATGAGAATCGCTCAGATCGCCCCCTTGATGGAGTCCGTCCCGCCACGGCTCTACGGCGGAACGGAGCGGATCGTATCCTGGCTGACCGAAGAGCTCGTCCGCCTGGGCCATGATGTGACCCTCTTCGCCAGCGGCGATTCGATGACTGCGGCCAATCTCGTGCCGTGCACGACCGAAGCGATCCGCCTGTCCGACACCATGACGGACTACCTGCCCCATACGCTGCTGATGGCCGAGCGCGCACAGCGGCTGACACGGTCCTTCGACGTCTTGCACTTCCATATCGACATGTTCCACTTCCCCCTGTTCCGCGGGATGGAGAACAAGACGCTGACCACGCTGCATGGTCGCCAGGATATCCCCGATCTCTGGCCGTTCTATCGGGCGTTCCCCGACATGCCGCTGGTGTCGATTTCGAATGCGCAGCGTGCCCCGATCGCGGACTCCACCTTCGCCGGCACCGTGCTGCACGGGCTGCCGATCGGCCTGCACGCCCCGAGCTACGATCCGCGCGGCGGTTACCTCGCATTCCTGGGTCGAATCTCTTCCGAGAAACGTCCCGACCGGGCCATCAGGATCGCCCGCGCGCTCGGCATCCCGTTGAAGATCGCCGCCAAGGTCGACAAGGCCGACCAGAAATACTTCGACACCGAGATCAAGCCGCTGCTCGCCGGGGGCGGGGTGGAATTCGTCGGCGAGGTCGACGAGCGGGCCAAGACCAGGTTCCTCGGTGAAGCCCGCGCGCTCCTGTTCCCGATCGACTGGCCCGAGCCATTCGGGCTGGTGATGATCGAGGCGATGGCCTGCGGCACGCCGGTCCTGGCCTTTCGTCACGGCTCGGTGCCGGAAATCGTCGAGGACGGCGTGACGGGCCGCATCGTCGGATCCATGGACGAGGCTATCGCGGCCGTGCCCCAGGTGCTGGCTCTCGACCGCCGGAAGGTGCGGCGGCGCTTCGAAGAGCGGTTCACGGCCGAGCGCATGGCGCGAGACTATGTCGACCTTTACAGGAAACAGGCGGCGCTCGCCGCCCTTCAGGGCCCGATGCACCTGATGCCGGCCGGTCGCGACGGTGTTCGCCCAACCGTGGACCGCGGCGGTCGTATCCCGATCGGCCCCAATATCGCGCAGTGACGCTGCTTACGATCGACCTCCCGAGCGGAGCCAATTGTTCCGATGACCGAAGATGCCGGCGCCGTCCTGCCCCGCGAGGTCCCGGGAGACGGCGTGATCGATCCGACCGACAAGACCCCGTTCTACATCGCGGCCACCGAATCCTCGGCCCGGCCGCGTCATACGCTGAAGAACGGCGACACCTTCGTGGTGATCGACGGCCACGGTGACATCGGTGCCTCGGCAGGCGGCCCGGACGGCCTCTTCAATCACGATACGCGCTACCTGTCGCGGTTCGAACTGCTGATCGCAGGGACGCAGCCGCTTCTCCTCGGCTCCAGTGTGCGCGACAACAACATCTCGCTGTCGGTCGACCTCACGAACCCCGATATCTACCGCGATGGGCATATCGTGATGCCCAAGGACACGATCCACGTCGTTCGGACCACCTATCTGTGGGGCGGTTCCGCTCATCAGCGTATTCACGTGGCGAACCATGGGGCCGAAAGGCTCGATTTCACGCTGACCTTCGTCTTCGGCTGCGATTTTTCCGATCTTTTCGAGGCGCGTGGCATGCGCCGGACGTCGCGGGGTACGATTGCCGAGCGGATCGAAGGCGACGCCGTGGTGTTCATGTATGCGGGGCTCGACGGGCTCGAGCGTCGGGCCGTCCTGCGTTTCGAGCCGGCACCGCCGCGGTTCGCGCACGGGGCCGCGACGTTCGACGTATCGCTCGATGGGAGCGCATCACGTGCCATCATGTTCTCGGCCGAATGCAGCGGCGTCGAGCCTGCCTCGAGTTTAGGTTTCATGCGGGGCTTCATGGCGGCGAACCGCCACGAGAAAGCGATGACCCGCGACGTCGCAACGGTCGAATCGTCGAACGAGATCTTCAACGAGGTCATGTGCCGCTCGACCGCCGACCTCTACATGCTGATCACGGAAACGCCCCAGGGTCTCTACCCCTACGCCGGGATCCCGTGGTACTCGACGACCTTCGGCCGCGACGGCATCATCACGGCCATTCAGACGCTGTGGATCGACCCGCAAGTCGCCCAGGGCGTGTTGAAGCGCCTGGCCCATCTCCAGGCCAGAGCGACTGATGCCGGAGCCGACGCCGAACCCGGCAAGATCCTGCATGAGATGCGGGGCGGCGAGATGGCGGCCTTGAAGGAGATCCCTTTCGGCCTCTACTACGGGTCGATCGATTCGACACCGCTCTTCATCGTCCTGGCGGGTCTGTATTTCGAGCGCACCGGCGACATCGATACGCTTCGAGATCTATGGCCTGCCATCGAGCGCGGCTTCGACTGGATGGACGGCCCCGGCGACCGCGACCGCGATGGCTTCCTCGAATATGCCCGCGCCGACGAAAAGGGCCTGCAGAACCAGGGCTGGAAGGATTCTTTCGACGCCGTCTTCCACGCCGACGGGAGGCTGGCCGAGGGCCCGATCGCTCTCGTCGAAGTCCAAGGCTACAGCTATGCGGCCCGCAACCTCGGCGCAAAATGCGCCCGCGCGCTGGGCCAAGGGGATCGCGCGGCGGCGCTGGAGGCCCAGGCCGAAGCTCTGGCCGAGAAGTTCGATGCGGCGTTCTGGTGTGACGAGATCGGCATGTACGCGCTTGCGCTCGACGGCCGCAAGCAGCCGTGCCGCGTGCGGACCTCCAATGCCGCCCATGTGCTGTGGACCGGCATCGCCAAGCCGGAGCGGGCGGCCCGTATGGCCCAGGAAATCGTGACTCCGAAGTTCATGTCGGGCTGGGGTGTGCGCACCGTGGCGGTGGGCGAGGCGCGCTACAATCCGATGTCCTACCACAACGGCTCGGTCTGGCCACACGACAATGCGCTGATCGTGCTCGGCCTCGCGCGCTATGGGCTCATGCAACAGGCCGACCGCGTTTTCGAAGCCCTGTTCACCGCGGCGAGCTATTTCGATCTCCGCCGCCTGCCGGAACTGTTCTGCGGTTTCCGCAAGCGCCAGGGCGCGGCGCCGACGCTCTATCCTGTAGCCTGCGCGCCACAGGCCTGGGCGGCCGCGACGCCTTTTCTTCTGCTCCAGGCCATGCTGGGGCTCGAATTCGATCCCGCGACCCGCGCCATCCAGTTCCGCAATCCCCGGCTGCCGCGGTTCGTCGAAGAGATCACGTTGCGCAATCTCGGCTTCGTGGACGCTCGTGTCGACGTTGCCCTGCGTCAGGTCGGGGAGCATGTCGCGCTTCGTATCCTGAGCAACAAGGGTGCCGTCCAGGTCTCGATGCAACTCGGCTGAGGATCGGGCGGGGCGCCGCCGGCGAGGTCGATGGATCCCGGGTCTCCATGGTCGCGCCATGGCCACCTTCGCCGTGGCATCCTGCCCGAGCGTTGTGGGTTGCTGCATGGCTTTCGTGGCTCGCGTCCCTGGCGCAGGCCGACGTCAACGGCCCCCGACGCGGCCTTCCGCGGATTTGACCCACATGGTCGACCTGCCGGGGGCGGCCCTGAGGTTGGCAGGGTCCGCCTCGGCCGGCCTCTTCGGCCGGCAGTCGGGACGGATCGGCCGTCTTCGCAACCGCGGGCAGCGGGGCTCGTTGAGGCTGTGGCGGTGGTGCGGAGCGGAGCGGAACGATGCGGACGACGAGCCTGGCGCGGACTGCGCTTGCCCTGATCCTGTGCACGGCGGGGATGGCGGCCGCGATGGCGCAAAGCGATGACGGAACGGGCTTCCTGCCGGGTGCCCGGTTCCAGCGCAAGCTCCCTGGCGGCCCCGGCTATGTGTGTACCGCCACCAATGCCTTGAAGGACCAGCAGTGCAGCGCGAGCTGTCCTTCGCGCGAAACGGCAGATTGCGAGGACGCCGAAGGCAGCGGCGCGCCGACCTGCCAGTGCACCAAGGAATGACCGAACTCCGGTGATCCGACAGCAGCGTTCATGGCCGGCGACGGACCGAAGATGGACCGGTTCTCCCGCGCCATCGGGCAGTGGGGCAGTTTGAAGCGTGCGTCCGTGCTGTAAGGCGCAGCATTCCGCCAATCAGCGGAACTGCTGCCAACGTCGGAATCCACCTAAGCCGGTCGATTGCGTGGTAGAGCCTCAGTTCTGCAAGCATCCCTCGACTGTTCAGGTCGCTGGAAGCGCCCAGCCGAACAATCTGGTCATTCGGAATAGTCCGGCCGGTCGATATCCGAGATGATGCCCCTTTCTCGCGGCGCCCATCCGAGAACCGCCCTGGTTTTCTCGCTGGAAGCGGGGCCGTTTCCCGCCACCCACATCGCCAAGCCGCCGAAATGCCCCTCGGCCTCTTGGGGCGTCATGGAACGTGCAGGCACGCCGACCTGCCGGCCGATGGCCTCGGCGATCAGCCTGAACGGCACGCCTTCCTCGGCAATGGCATGGAATGCCTCGTTTCGGGCACCCCGTTCGATTGCGAGGCGGAAAACGCGCGCGGCATCCGATCGATGCACGGATGGCCAGAGGTTCTGTCCGTCCCCGACATAGGCGGAAACGCCCTTCTCGCGGGCCACGGCGGCAAGCATGGGAACGAACCCATGACGTTCCCCCTGCCCATGGACCGACCGCGGGAGGCGGACCACGGACGCCCGGAACCCGCGCCCGGCGAGCGCGAACGCCGTCTGCTCCGACGCGCGCGGGAACGCGGGGAGGATGGGCGGCCTCGCGTCTTCCGTGAACGTCTCCCCGGAAGGCACCAGGCCGAATCCGCCCGTCACGACGATTGGCCGATCCGAACCGGCGAACACCTCCCCGAAGGTCTCGATGGCCTGACGGTCCTGCTCGGCCAGTTTCCCGATCTTGGAGATGTCGAGACCGAATGCTGTATGGATGATGCCGTCGGCATCGCCGGCCCCCTCCCGGATCACGTCCAGATCGTCGAGCGAGCCCAGCAGCGGCGTGACGCCAGCGGCGGCAAGCGCGTCAGCCTTCTGGTTCGAGCGCACCAGGCCGACGACAGCACGGCCGCCATCGAGCAGGTCGCGGGCGATCGCCGATCCGACCCAGCCGTTCGCTCCCGTCAGAAACACACGCATCCTAACCTCCCTGCCCATGCCGGGCGAAGACGTGCTACCGCCGGAACGTCAGTGACTGACATAGATTTTTCGTCAGTAACTGACAAGAGGGAGCAGGTACGTCGGTGGCGGAGCGAAGGTGAGGTGTGCGCTCGTCTACGGCGGGTGGCGTTGGAACTGTTCCGCGAGCGAGGCTGCGACCGGACCACAGCGGCCGAGATCGCCGCGCGGACCGGCGTGACGGAGCGCACTTTCTGCCGTCATTTGTCGGCCGAAAGCGACCGATGATCCGCCGGTCGCCGTGCCATCCGAAGCGGAGGCAGGAGCCACCACCCATCCTCGCCGTCGGACCAAGCGGCTGCGGAGCTTTACGCGGCGGCGTCAACCGGTCCTGTTTGAAGCTGACCCACCACTCGCGATCGCGGTCCATGGACAGGGACGACGAGACCTGATAACGCGTGCGCGCAGCCGAATGTCCGGCCCGGTCTCGCGTTCCCACACCGACATGCGACGCTCCCGCTCGGGGAGCCGCCGACCCCTCAGGACCGCCGCTTGCAAGTCCTCGTCCGCGACAACAACGTCGATCAGGCCCTCAAGGCGCTGAAGAAGAAGATGCAGCGCGAGGGCATCTTTCGCGAGATGAAGCTGCGCGGGCATTTCGAGAAACCGTCCGAACGGCGGGCGCGCGAAAAGGCGGAAGCCGTGCGTCGTGCCCGCAAGCTTGCTCGCAAGGCGATGCAGCGTGAAGGGCTCCTGCCGCCGAAGCCCTTGCCGGGCGCTCGCTGACCGTCGTTCTTCATGGCCGGTGTTTACGGACCTTCAACCATGTCGGTGTTTGATGCTGATCGGAGACGGCCCGGCAGACCGACCTTTGGCCGGCCGATCCGGCACGGCGGGAATGGCTGTCGCGTGCCGGTTCTGCAACAGTGTGGGTTTTGTTGTCGGCGACCCCAGTTGAGCCGCAATGAGATTGCACTCCAGCGCGTGCAGCAGCGATAGGCGGTAGGCGTTGTCTCGGTTGAAATGGGCGACATGGCGAAGGTGAAGATGTCCTGCAGTCCCGTGTCTTCGGGCGCCCGGTGGCGCCTCCCGGCCCTTCGCGGTTCGGCTGCCCCGATGATGGTGCTGGTCGGCCTGAGCCTTGCCGGTTGCGAGAGCGCCGGTTCGCTCGCGACCGTCGGCATGGGCATCGCCGAGGTCACGCCCCGCAGCAAGGATTCCTCCGTCAATCTGGCGTCGCTGTCGGATGTCGTCGCGCGCAACCCGCAGGATCCCGAAGCCTACAACACGCGCGGCGCCGCCTACGCCCGAACCGGGGATTTCGACAAGGCCGTAGTGGATTTCACCAAGGCCGTGCAGATCGACCCCAACAACGCGGCCGCCTATACCAACCGTGCGCTCGCTTATCGTCAGACCGGCCGCAACGACCTCGCGCTGGCCGACTTCAATCACGCTTTGGAGAGCAACCGCAACCATGCGCCGGCCTATCTCGGGCGGGGCAACCTGCTCCGTGCCCAAGGCAATCTGGAACAGGCCATGTCGGACCTCGACCAGGCCATCAAGCTGAACTCGGAAGGCGCCCAGGGCGCACAGGCCTTCCACGCACGCGGCCTGATCCACCAGAGGCGGGGTGAACAGGCCATGGCGATCACGGATTTCGACAATGCGATCGACCGTGACCCTTTCGCGGCAGCCCCCTATCAGGCGCGGGCCCAGAGCTACACGGCCCAGGGCAAATATGCCCAGGCGATCGAGGACTACAACGCCGCGCTCAACGTCGATTCGAAGAACGGCGAGGCCTGGGCGGGTCTCGGCCTCGCCTATGAGAAAAGCGGCAATATGGCGAAGGCCAAGGAATCCTACTCGCGCGCCAAGGTCGTCGATCCCGGCAACCGCGTCGCGACGGACGGCATGTCGCGCGTCGGCGCCTGATCCCCGTCCCGCAGCTTAGGGTTTCGTGGCAATCATGGCTTCGCAGCAAGCGCTTCCCCACGGGGTGAGATTCGGATAGCGAAGCGGTCGTCCTCGTGGGAGTCCCGACGCCGGTCGACTGCTTGCCACGGGCCGGCCAGCATCGTACCCCCTGCGGATATCCCCTCGATCGGCTCCCGCCCGGCGAGGGCCATCGCGCCACGCCCTCGGCGACGCCTCACCCCTCGGGCGTCACGCGCATTCGAATTCCGTGTTCTCCCCGCTGCCCGCCTCCGCGACGCTGGTCGCTCCGCCCCGGCTGCGCTCCGCGGGCCGGCTGTCCGGACCGCTCGGCGCCGCCGGCGCTTCGACTTCCTTCACCTCGACCGACACCGTCATTCCCATGTAGTCGGCCGCGCTGCCGAAGTAGCTGCCCTGCAACGGAATGGCCTGCCGCGGGTCGCGCGCCACAGCCACGCGGATGAGATCCCGGTTGCCCACGATGCCGTTGGTGGGATCGAACTCCACCCATCCGGCGCCCGGCAGATAGACCTGGCACCACGCATGGGTGTTACCGCCCCCCAGATGCTCTTCGGTACCGTCGCTCGGTACGTAAAGATAGCCCGATACGAAGCGCGCCGCGAAGCCCAGCGCGCGCACGGCCTCCATCATCAGCACGGCGAAATCCCGACACGTGCCTTTGCCGCTGCTCAGTGTGAGAAGCGGATCCTGCGTGCCGCGTTCGAGGCGCCTGGCGTAGGTGAAGGTCTCCTTGATGGCGTAGGTCAGCGTCATCAGGAGTTCACCCGTATCGGTGCTCTGGCCGTAGCGCACGAAGCGCCGCACCCATTTGTCGAGCTGGTGCTCCGGGTCGAGATACTGGCGCTCGATCAGCCGCGAGACGTCGGGCCGTTCCTCTGCCCCATAGGCGAACGGATAGGTCCTGGCATAATCCTCGATGACGAAGTCGGGGGCGTTGGAGGGGGTGTGGTCGAGCACGATCGTCGTGTCGAAGGTCAGCGCCCTGTCCTCGGAGCCGAAGCTCGCCACGGCGACGCAGTTCCCGAAGACGTCGTGAAACCAGCGGACGCGTTTCGGCTCCGGTGAGATCCGCATGTCGGACGAGATCAGGCGCTGGTCGTAGCTGTCGCGCGGACGAAACATCAGCCGATGCTCGCCGAAGCGCACCGGCGCCTTGTACTCGTAGCTGGTGATGTGCCTGACCGAGAGAACCGTCATCCGCCGTCCGTGAAAAGACCTTCGCGAGCCTCGTACCGGCCCACGGACGTTCGCTGCACTCCGCTTTCGCGGGCTCGATGGCTCTTCGCCTCCCCTGCGGAGCGATGGCCGAAGGGACAGCCCCTAAAGCAATTTACGGCCTCCGGAAAGACGTCAGCTGCGCGCCAGCACGGGCATCGCAGGCTGCGTGCCGACCTCACCCGACGTGAAATGCCCCGAATAGCTGTGGCGGAAGGTTGCCGCCTCCTTGACCTCGTCCGTGATGACGTCGAACCGTCCGAGGATGGCAGAACCGAAGGCCGTCGAGATGGCCACGTCCGTGGCATCGCGGCCTCGCGCCATGACGATGCGGCCGATGCGCGGGATGTTGTGGCGCGCGTCGAACGTGTACCAGCGGTCGCCGAGGTAGGCCTCGAACCAGGCACTCCAGTCCATGGGCGCGTCCACCGGCGGAACCCCGATATCGCCAAGATAGCCTGTGCAATAGCGGGCCGGGATGTTCATGCAGCGGCACAGGCTCACCGCGAGATGAGCGAAATCGCGGCACACGCCCACCTGCTCGAAATGGCCTTCGCTCGCCGTGCGGGTACTGCGGGCCATCTGGTAGTCGAACCGGAGGCGGTCGTGGACATAATCGACGATGGCCTGGACCCGGGCCCAGCCGCGGGGCGTGCCGCCGAACAACGACCAGGCGATGTCGCCCAGAAGATCGGTGTCGGCGTAGCGGCTTCCCATCAGATAGACCAGCACGTCGTCGGGCAGGCGGTCCACCGGCACCTCCTGTGCATCCCAGTTCACCTCGTCGGGCAGTCCGCTATCCTCGACGATGAAGTCCGCCGACAGAGCGAGTTCGCCCGGAGGCGCGACGAGCCGGGTCAGGCGATTGCCGAAATGGTCCAAGACCACGCGATTCGGCAGATAGGGGTCGGTCCGCATCACCTGATCGGTCACGAGATCGCGTTCGCGCGACGGATGGACGCTCAGAAGGAACTGCATCGGCACCGCTTGCGGGCACTGGTAGGAGAGGTTGTATCCACATCGGATCTTCATGGCGGGGACCCAACAGTCGGAGGACGGGCCTGCGATGACGAGGCGGGCAGGGTGAAGCAAGAAACGGGCTAATTGGCCGTCACCGACAACGGTGGCCGCGATGTCGGCCAGACCTGCCGCCGCAGCCGATCGCATCGCGGAGCGCCGCCCCTCTGCGGGCGACCGCTTGCATGAGGCGATCGGCCTCGGCTCCGCCCTCGCGCTCGCGCGCCAGGGTGAGCGCCCCCAGCGTGAAGGCCGCGTAGGCGACGCGGAAGAAAGTG
>CAXUCF010000061.1:2362-20568 GCA_964249275.1 uncultured Lichenihabitans sp. | reverse complement strand
CTGTTCGGCAGCTTCACGCAACCGGTCACCATCCTGTCCTCGCTGCCGTTGTCGATCGGCGGCGCCATCCTGGCGCTGCTGGTGACGGGGCGCCCGATCTCAATGCCGGTCGTGATCGGCATCCTGATGCTGATGGGCATCGTCACCAAGAACGCCATCATGCTGGTGGATTTCGCGGTCGAGGAAATACGCCGCGGCACGCCGCGCGCCGAAGCGCTGGTCGAGGCAGGCCGCAAGCGCGCCCGGCCCATCGTGATGACGACGATCGCCATGGTGGCCGGCATGCTGCCATCAGCCTTCGCGTTCGGCGATGGCGGCGAGTTCCGTTCACCCATGGCGATCGCGGTGATCGGCGGCCTGATCGTCTCGACCATCCTGTCGCTGGTCTTCGTGCCCGCCGTCTTCACGGTGCTGGACGACGCGGGACGCCTGCTCGGCCGGCTGCTCGGGCGCTTCGTCGGCGTGGCGGACGAGCCCGATACGGGCAAATCGAGCGCGGAGACGGAGGGCGGACGCCGGCGGCCGCGACTCAAGCCGCACTTCCCGCAAGCGGCTGAGTAACGCCTGATCGTGCTCTGTCATGGCCAGGCTCGTCCCGGCCACCCCGACCGGAGGGCCTGAGCGGCCTTTCGTGGTCCTGGGATCGAGGTGGCCGGACAAGCCCCGCCATGACAAGCGTCCAGGGCAAGCTGTGCCGGCTACCCCGATCGGACAGGCTCGACTGGCGCTTCGGCCGGCAGCCCGAGGTGAAGCGGAGTGTCGCGTCACCTCGGATGCCTGAAGTCCGTCCGATCCTAAGCAGCCTTGCGTGGCGAAAGCCACGATTGATTTCGCTTTTCAAAGTGAAATCAATGCTGCCCAGCATCTCAAGTGTAAGCAGATTTGCAAAAATCTGCTTAGTAGTTCGCGTCGTCGTTCGGATCGACGCCGTTGCCATAGGCCGGCCGGGGGTCCTGCGGCACGCCCGCGTCGTTGGCGTCCTCCGGCGTGGGCCGCGCGATGCGGCGGCGAGTGCTCTGACGGGGGCTTTCCTGCGACACCTGCTGGTTGGTCGGCTGCGCGTCGCCCAGCACCACGACCTTGGTCCCGAGGTCGACCCGCGAGTAGAGGTCGAGGACGTCCTGGTTCATCATGCGGATGCAGCCCGACGACACGCTGGTGCCGATCGTATAGGGCTCGATCGTGCCGTGGATGCGGTAGAGAGTGTCCTTGCCATCCTTGTAGAGATACATGGCACGAGCACCGAGCGGGTTGCCCGGACCGCCGTGCATGCCGATGCCGCTCTGCAGTTTCGCCATATGGTCCACGATCTCGGGCTGGCGCGCGAACATCTCTTTCGGAGGATACCAGTCCGGCCATTCGCGCTTGGCCTCGATGCTGGCGACGCCCGACCACAAGAAGCCCTCACGGCCCACGCCGACCCCGTAGCGGATGGCCTGACCGTTCTCGATCACGAGATAGAGGAAGTGATGGGCCGGGTCGATGACGATGGTGCCGGGCGGTTGGGAGGTCGGATAGTCGACCAGTGTGCGCAGGAACCGCGGATTGACCCGCGCCACGTCGATCCCCCGGACCGGGAATGGCTCCGTCTTGACGGGCCCGTAGATCTCCTCGGCCTCGACCTCCTGGGCGAGGGCGGAGCGCAGCGGCACCATGGCGAGGCCGGCGAGGCTCGCGGCCCCCATCAACACGGACCGGCGACTTGCAATCGACATCGACGACTCTCCCGCGGCCCACAGCCGCGTTCCACGCGGCCGCGCGCTCTTCAATGCATCAGCCCGCCCTGAAAGCCACAATGCGATAGCCAGGGTCAAGGTTGCGCTTCCCCATGTCGGTCGCCCACATGTCTTTTGCGGGGCCGCTTGCGCGTTGGCGGCGACCGGGCCAGAACCGGGCCATGCCGCTTCACCTGTTGAAACTTTGCGTCGGCGCCGACAGTATCGCGGACCTTGAGGGCTGGATCGCGTCTCGCCTCGGCGAGCAGCGCCGGACCGGCCGACCCGCCGAACAGCACCACACCACCCGCATGGTGCCGAAACGGTTGGCCGAACTCCTGGAGGGTGGCTCTTTGTACTGGGTCATCAAGGGCCAGGTCGCGGCGCGTCAGGCCCTGGTCGACGTCCGCCCTTTCACGGACGAGAACGGGGTCGGCCGCTGCCACCTCGTGCTCGAACCGAGGCTTGTCGAAGTGGAGACGCGGCCCTGCCGACCCTTCCAGGGCTGGCGCTACCTGGCTGACGCGGACGCCCCGGCCGACCTCGGCCGCGGCCACCCCGAGGTGGTGGCCATGCCCGAGACGCTGCGGCGAGAGCTGCGCGATCTCGGCCTGATCTGACCGCCAGCCGCGGCTGGTTTCGCAGTCCCTCGGGCCATCGAACGATGCAGCGAGGTGTCGTGGCGGCGCGGCATGGCGACGTGGTTTGGTCCCGGGCGCCGGCTTGAGATCGGCGCGCTGGCGCACGATCTATCATGCGATCTGCATCTCCGCAGTCCGAGGTCGCCCCTTGTCTTCGTCCGACGACCGCCGTTCGATCGACCGCCCCGCAGCTGAAAAAGCGTCGGCGGTGGACAGTTTTCTCGATCAGGCCGGCCGGACGGTGACGCGGCCCGCGTCCGGTACCGGGCGAGGCCGGCTGATCTTCGCCCTCGACGCCACCATGAGCCGGCAACCGACCTGGGACGCCGCGATCGCGCTGCAGGGCCGCATGTTCGACACCGCGGCGAACCTCGGCGGCCTCGATGTGCAACTCGTCTATTTCCGCGGTCTCCGCGAGTGCAAGGCCTCCGCCTTCGTGTCGGGCGGGGCGGGGCTGGACCGGCTGATGAGCCGTATCCGGGTCGAGGGCGGCAACACGCAGATCGGGCGTGTTCTCACCCATGCGCGGAGCGAGGCCCGAAAGGCCAGGACGGGCGCGCTCGTCTACGTCGGCGACGCCGTCGAGGAGCGCGTCGACCCACTCTGCGCCAAGGCCGGCGAACTGGCATTGCTCGGGTTGAAGGCTTTCATGTTCCACGAAGGCGACGACCCTGTTGCGGCGCGCTGCTTCAAGGAGATCGCCAGGTTGACCGGAGGCGCCTATGCGGCCTTCGACGCCTCGGCGCCCGGCAAGTTGGGGGCGCTTCTGGCGGCCGCTGCTGCCTATGCGGCCGGCGGGTCGCTTGCACTGGAAGCCCAGGCCAAGGCCGAGGATCCGGCCGCAGCCAAGCTTCTGCTGTCACAGATCCGCTGAGCCTGGACGGTCCCGATGATCCCTCTCGTCGCCGGTGTGGTCCTGTTGTGGGTTGGATCGATGCTGATGCGTGAATTCATGCGCGCCAGTCCGGCCGCCATGGCGCGGCGCATGAAACAGGGCGGCGGCACGGTGCTGATGATCTTCGCCCTTCTCCTACTGGCGCGCGGACAGATCGGGCTGGCGCTCGGGTTCGGAGGGCTGGGTTTCTGGCTGTTCACCGGCCGCCGGGCGTCCCTCTGGAGCAGCATGCGGACCGGCATGGGGGGTGGTCCGAAGCGCAGTCGCATGTCTCGCGTGCGCTCCGCCACGATCGAGATGGAACTCGACCATGCCACGGGCGCGATGCGCGGGCTGGTGCTCGCGGGGCTCTTCGAGGGCTCCCGCCTGGAGCAGCTCGATCGGGACCGCCTCGGCGAACTCTACGGCTTCTGCCTGTCGGCCGACCATGAGGGTGCCCGGCTTCTAGAGGCGTATTTCGACCGCCGGTTTCCCGGTTGGCGTGTTGCAGCGCAGAACCAGCGAGACGCGGGGCGTCGAAGAGGCTCGGAGAGCGGCACGCCCCGGGGCCGGTCGAACGCCATGTCGGAAGAGGAGGCCTACGAGCTTCTTGGTCTCGCCGAGGGCGCGAGCCGGGAGGAGGTGGCGCGCGCGCACCGGAACGTGATGAAGAAGGCCCATCCCGACCATGGCGGGTCGACCGATCTGGCGGCCCGGGTCAACGAGGCCAAAGACATCCTGATGCGACGACATCGATGACGGTCCGCTGAAGGGGAGATGGATGGTGGAGGCGAGTTCGACCGGGATGCGCCGCGTGGCGCCCTCGGTCACGAGTGTTCAGTCGCGCGTCGTGAAACAGGCGAAGCCGGACCGCTTCAACGTCTTGCACGCGGTCTCGGCCTCCGACGGATCGAGTCCCGCAAAGCGTGCCCGGTAGAGCGTCGCCTCTCCTTTCTGGACCTTTTCGGTGAAGGGCTTGGCGGAGGCGAGAGCCGACCGGCCTTCGGAGCGGGCACGAGTCAACAGGTCGGCGGCCGCGCCGGCATTGTCGGTTGCCCCGATCTGGATGACCCACTCGCCCTTGACAGGCGCATGGGGCTCTTGGCGGGCTTTCTCGGCACGCGGGTTGCGCGGATCCGAGACACTGCCGGTCTTGTCGTTGCCCGGTTTGTCGCCGCTGGCCGCGGCGATCGGCTGTGCCCGGCTGGCGGTCGTGACCTTGCCTTCAGGAGCACCGGGGCCAAGCCGCGCCGGGGGCGCGCCCGTGACCCAGTGCAGGCTCGACGGCGTGGCGGTGGCGACCGTCGTGGTACTGGTCGAGGCCACCAGTGTTCTGCGGCTCGTGGACCCATCGGCAGCTTGCTTGCCGCGCTCACCCGCCCCGAGTGAGCCGGGTGGACGGTTTCTTTCAGCTGGTTTCGGGGCGCCCGCGATGAAGGCCGGGCGGGGCTTGTCGTCGGTCGCATGCACCGGGGGTGCTTTCGGGATCTCCGCAAAGGCGGCGAGATGGACGTGCTCGACCGGACGGTCGGCCACGGGCACGGCCATTTCGGGCGCGATCAGGCTCGGTCCGCGCGGCGGATGCCGTTCCACGGGGGCACCGTCTTCACCGTCGTCGTCGGCTTGCGCGACCTCCACGCGGCCGCGCGGCAGATCACGCTCCACCGGCTGCGGTTCGGGCGCTGCCTCATGCGGTGTTGCGGTAGCCTGCTCCAGGTTGCTGCCCTGGGCCACGTGGGTGGCCGGGGTGGCCGAAGCTTCCTCGAAATGCGACTCGAGCAGCCCTTCCATGATGTTGTCGCGACCCGCGGCCGACTTGCCGCCCATGACGACCGCAACGACGTGCCGGCCGCCGCGTTGGATCGAACTCAGCAGGTTGAAGCCCGAGGCGTTGGTATAGCCGGTCTTGATGCCGTCCATGCCGGACATGCGGGCCATCAGGTGGTTGTGGCTGGTGATGACCTGGCCGCGATAGACGAAGCTCGGGATCGAGAAGAACTTGTAATAGTGGGGGAAGCGGTCATGGATGGCGCGGCCCAGGATGGTCAGGTCGCGGGCCGTCGTGATCTGCCGCATGTCGGGCAGACCCGACGCATTGTGGTAGAAGGTGTGGTTCATGCCGAGGCTGTGGGCCTTCTCGGTCATCAGGCGCGCGAAGGTGATTTCGTCGCCGGCGAGGTTCTCGGCCACGGTGACGGCCATGTCGTTGGCCGAGCGCGTGACGATGGCCTTGATGGCCGTGTCGACCGAGACGGTCGAGCCTGCCGGCACACCGAGTTTGGTCGGCGACTGCCCGGCCGCATGGGTCGAGACCTGGAGAGACGTGTCGAGCGACATGCGGCCCTTCTCCAGTTGTTCGAACAGGAGATAAAGCGTCATCACCTTGGTGATCGAAGCCGGGTGGCGCGGCGCATCCTCGTTGACGCCGTAGAGGGTGCGGCCGGAATTCGCATCGATCACGATGGCGGAAAAGTTCGGCGCGTTGTGGCCGAAGGCTACGCGGGCCGAATGCGCCACGTGCTGGCTGTAGGCATGGCGGTGGAAATAGTGGCGCCCGCGCGCCTGGGCGGGGCTTGCGGCCATCATCAGGCTCAAGGCCACGGCTGCGGCCGGCACGACGCGTCCCACGCAGAACTGACCGACATCACGCACGACCATGAAGCTCATCCCCGCTCCGAACCAGCGACGGTCGATCGGGCAACCGCAACCGGCGGAGCACCCGTGATCGAAAGGGCACAGTCCGAGACCCTAGGGGATCGCAGTTACACCGCGGTTAATGCTGGATGGCCGGAACAGATCGGTGTTGATCGACTTCGTGCGGTGCACGATCCAATCGACGGCATGTTGTCTGTGACGCGGTGACCGGCGCGAACACGCGAGCAAGCTTAGCCGCCGTTTCCAGTGCCGGTGATGACCGCGACATTCTCGGCGAATATCGTGTTCAAGACAGTCGAGCACGTGCAGAAGCTGGGCAACTACCAGAGCCGTAGACGCGATCGGAGATCCTCCACCTGTTCGTCGGTGAGCGCGTCGACGGCCTGGTGGCGCAGCAGCAGATACAGGCGTGCCGTCTCTTCGAGCTCCTCGATCGCGTAGGTTGCGTCGTCGAGCGTCGTGCCCGCCACCACGGGGCCGTGATTGGCCAGCAGCACGGCGTGATGCCGGCCCGCCAGCGCCTCGACCGCGAAGGCCAGGCTCTCGTCGCCGGGTGGCCGGTAGGGAACCAGCGGCAGGCGACCGATCCGCATCACGTAATAAGCGGTGAGCGGCGGCAGGCAGTTGGCATGGTCGAGCCCGTGCAGGCAGGACACCGCAACCGAGTGCGTCGAATGAAGATGCACCACCGCGCCGGCCGCGTCGCGCTGGGCATACATCACGCGATGCAGGACGGCCTCCTTGGTGGGCCGGTCGCCGCCCACCAGGTTTCCGGCCGCGTCCAGACGCGAGAGGCGCGCCGGGTCGAGTTCGCCCAGCGATGCGTTGGTTGGCGTCATCAGCCAGCCGCCGTCCGGGTGCCGCACCGAGATGTTGCCGGTGGAGCCGAACGTGAGGCCCCGGCGGAACAGCGAAGCGCCCACCGTGCAGATCCGGTCGCGCAGGGCAGTGTCGCTCATGCCAGCAGCGTCCAGGCCTTGAGGAAGAAGTCCGGCGAGCCGAAATTGCCGGATTTCAGCGCCAACGCCAGGTCGGGGCTGCCGCGAGACCGGGTCCAGGGCACGCCCGGGTCGATCTCCGGGCCGATCGAAAGCGCCTTGGCGCCGAGCGACTGGACGACCGCTCCCGATGTTTCGCCACCCGCCACCAGCAAGCGCGTGAAGCCGCGCATGACGAGGCCTTGGGCCACGGCCGCGAGGGTATCCTCGACCAAGGCACCGGCCGTATCGCGTCCGAGCCGTGCCTGGGTCCGCGCGACGGTCTCGGGATCGGCGCTGGAATAGACCAGGATGGGTCGGTCTGCGGGCTGCCCGTCCACCCAGGCGAGGATCTCGGGGGTGGGAAGGGTACCGTCGGCCAGACGGTCGGCGTCCATATGAAAGGCCGGGAGCCCGGCCGCCATGAAGGTGCTCACCTGCTCGCGGGTCGCGGCCGAGCAGGACCCGGCCAGGACGGCGGCACGGCCCTCGGGTGCCACCATGGCGGTCGGCGGTGGTGTCAGCACGGGCAGCAGCCCGCGGTCGCGATAGGCCGCCGGCAGGCCCATGGCGATGCCGGACCCGCCGGTGAGCAGCGGCAAGTCCGCCAGTCCGCTACCGACATCGCGGAGATGCCGGTCGGTGAGCGCGTCCACGATTGCGACGCGCCGCCCGGCCGCGGCCTCGCGCGCCAGCGCTGCCGCGATGGCGGGTGGTCCGCTTTCGACATCGCTGACGTCGATTAGGCCGATCGGCTCGTGCATCTGCCGTGCGAGCACGCGGCGCAGATCCGGGTCACGCATGGGGTTCAAAGGGTGGTCGCGCATGGGGCTGTCGCTCAGCAGCCGATCGCCCACGAAAAGGTGGCCCTGGTAGACGGTCCGCCCCGTGCGTGGAAAAGCCGGACAGGCGATCGTCGGCCCGCCACCGACGTCATCGAGAAGAGCCCGGGTGACCGGGCCGATGTTGCCCGCGTCCGTCGAGTCGAAGGTCGAGCAATATTTAAACAGCAGGCGGCTCGCCCCGAGCGCGCGGATCGCGCGGGCCGCCGCGAGTGACAGCGCGACCGCCTCGAGAGCCGGAATCGATCGCGACTTCAAGGCCACGACCAAGGCGTCGGCTTCACCGAGATCCAGATCCGGCGATGGAAGACCGGTCGACTGGACCGTCCGCATGCCCTCCTTCGACAGCATCAGCGCCAGATCACTGGCACCCGTGAGGTCGTCCGCGATACACCCGAGCAGCATGTCGCCCCCGTTAGTGACGTTTCCGGGATACCGGCGCCGGCGTCCCGAGACCTCCGGACGCCGCGCAGGCCGGAACAGGGGTGGAAGTCGGCCCTGTGACCCGTTCAGCCCGGAACACTACCACGGTTGAGCCGGTGCGCAGCCACGCGCGAGACCGGCGACACGCGGCGACCGGTATGGAAGCTCGCGCCGGGCGCGAAGACACCGGTGAGGAGCCGGCGCTGGTTCCGCGAGGATCAGCCTCGGCAGATGCCGCGGCCTTCGGCTCGTGCCAGCGTCATGCAGGCCGTCGCGGCTGGCGTTTTGTCAAGGATGACGAAGCGCCTCTGTCCTGCCCCTAGCGAAGCGGGAATCAGAGCCGTACATTGGGATTCGGGTTGCGCCATGGTTCGCGCTTCCCGGCGTTCGACGAGGAACTCTAGACCGTGACCGTTTGCGCGACCGACGATGCCCTAGCCAGGCCCGGTGCCATCGCGACCGTCGCCGGGCCTGCCGGTCCCAAGGAGCCGCGCAGGGGCGGCGACGGGTCCGGCACGGCGGTCATCGCCCGGCCGAAGACACAGACGAAGCGGCCCAGCATGTACCGCGTGTTGTTGCTCAACGACGATTACACGCCGATGGAGTTCGTCGTGGAGGTGTTGCGCGTCTATTTCAACAAGGGGCCGGACGACGCGACCCGAATCATGCTCCACGTCCACCATCACGGCGTGGGGGAATGCGGCGTCTTCACCTACGAGGTCGCCGAAACCAAGGTCACCCAGGTGATGGATTTCGCGCGGAAGCATCAGCATCCTCTGCAATGCATCATGGAAAAGAAGTGAAAGGCGGTCGCCATCATGCCAGCGTTTTCCCGCTCACTCGAACAATCCCTCCACCGTGCCTTGGCCCTGGCCAACGACCGGCATCACGAATATGCCACGCTCGAACACCTGCTTCTGGCGCTGACCGAGGATACGGATGCGGCCGCGGTGCTCAAGGCCTGTTCGGTCGACATCGACGTGCTGAAGAAGCAGGTCGTCGACTATGTCGAGCATGAACTCGAAAATCTGGTGTCGGACGGCCACGACGATGCCAAGCCCACCGCAGGCTTCCAGCGTGTCATCCAACGTGCCCATATTCACGTGCAGTCGTCCGGCCGTGAGGAGGTCACGGGCGCCAACGTGCTGGTGGCCATCTTCGCCGAGCGCGAAAGCCATGCCGCCTATTTCCTGCAGGAGCAGGATATGACGCGTTACGACGCCGTGAACTACATCAGCCACGGCATCGCCAAGCGCCCCGGCATGGCCGACACGTCGAAGTCGCCGCGCGGCGCCGATGACGAAGACGCGCGCGACGGCAAGGACGGCAAGGAGCAGAGCGACTCCAAGAAAAAGGACGGGGCGCTCGAAGCTTATTGCGTCAACCTCAACAAGAAGGCGAGGGATGGCCGCATCGACCCCCTGATCGGCCGCGAGATCGAGGTGCAGCGTACCATCCAGGTGCTGTGCCGCCGCCAGAAGAACAATCCGTTGCTGGTGGGGGACCCCGGTGTCGGCAAGACCGCGATCGCGGAAGGGCTCGCCCGCAAGATCATCAAGAACGAGGTTCCGGAGGTGCTGGCCGACGCGACCGTGTTCGCGCTCGACATGGGCACGCTCTTGGCCGGCACACGCTACCGGGGCGATTTCGAAGAGCGGCTGAAGCAGGTCATGAAGGAGATCGAGAATCACAAGAACGCGATCCTCTTCATCGACGAGATCCACACCGTGATCGGTGCCGGCGCCACGTCGGGCGGGGCCATGGACGCGTCGAACCTGTTGAAGCCAGCCCTGGCGCAGGGCGCGCTGCGCTGTATCGGCTCAACGACTTACAAGGAATATCGGCAGTACTTCGACAAGGACCGGGCCCTGGTCCGCCGCTTCCAGAAGATCGACGTCAACGAGCCATCGATCCCGGATGCGGTCGAGATCATGAAGGGGCTGAAGCCCTACTTCGAGGAATTCCACAAGGTCAAGTATACGAGCGAGGCCGTGAAGGCCGCGGTGGAACTGTCGGCCCGTTACATCAACGACCGCAAGTTGCCCGACAAGGCGATCGATGTCATCGACGAGACGGGCGCGTCGCAGATGCTGCTGCCTGAGCGCAGCCGCAAGAAGACGATCGGCATCAAGGAGATCGAGGCCACCATCGCCACGATGGCCCGCATCCCGCCCAAGACCGTGTCCAAGGATGATGCCGAGGTGCTGGCGCATCTCGACCAGACCCTGAAGCGTGTGGTCTACGGGCAGGACAAGGCCATCGATGCGCTCACCTCGGCCATCAAGCTGGCCCGCGCAGGATTGCGCGACGGCGAGAAGCCCATCGGCTCCTACCTGTTCTCGGGTCCGACCGGCGTCGGCAAGACGGAAGCCGCCAAGCAACTGGCGGCCAGCCTCGGCGTCGAGTTGATCCGCTTCGACATGTCGGAATACATGGAACGACACACCATCAGCCGGCTGATCGGCGCCCCCCCCGGTTATGTCGGCTTCGACCAGGGCGGGTTGCTCACGGACGCCATCGACCAGCACCCGCATTCCGTGCTGCTACTCGACGAGATCGAGAAAGCCCACCCGGATCTCTTCAATATCCTGTTGCAGGTCATGGATCATGGCAAGCTGACCGACCACAACGGGAAAGCCATCGATTTCCGCAACGTCATCCTGATCATGACCACGAATGCGGGCGCGGCCGACATGGCCCGGGAGGCGGTCGGCTTCACGCGCCAGAAGCGCGAAGGCGACGATCTCGATGCGATCAACAAGCTGTTCACGCCCGAGTTCAGGAACCGTCTCGACGCCATTGTGGCCTTCGGCCGGCTGCCCGAGGAAGTCATCGCCAAAGTGGTCGACAAGTTCATCCTGCAGCTCGAAGCGCAGCTGGCGGATCGCAACGTCACGGTCGAATTGACGGACGAATCGCGCAAGTGGCTGGTCGAGCACGGCTACGACGAAGCCATGGGGGCGCGGCCGATGGCCCGCGTGATCCAGGCCAAGATCAAGACCCCGCTGGCCGACGAAGTGCTGTTCGGCAAGTTGAAGAACGGCGGCGCCGTGCGGGTCGTGGTGGTGACGGACGAGGCCGGCACCAAGACGCTCGATTTCGTCTACCCGGAGGGACCGGTGCTGCCGCGCCCCGAGCGCGACATCGTCGAGGCGGGCAAGAAGCGCGATGTCGACGGCAAGCGCATCAAGGGCAAGGCCCGGGTCGATGAGGATGAGGATAGCGACGAAGAGCCGGAGGCGCCGTCTTCCGAGTCCGGCGGCGGCTCCGTTCCAAAGGTGCCGCTGAAGCTGTAAGGGGGTGGTGACGCGGGCCGTCGGCGCCGATATGCCGTTGGCCCGTGTTCTGGATTGGATCGCCATGCTGTCTCAAGCGGACGTTCTCGCGGCTCTGGCCGGTGTGGCCGGACCCGATGGCCGCACGCCTCTGCCCCAGTCGGGTGTGCTCGGCGGGGTGGTGGTGCGTGAGGATCGGGTTTTCGTATCGCTGGAAGTCGGCGCCGACCAGGCGGTCGGCTCGGAGCCGTTGCGCGCTGCCGTCGAGCGGACGGTTTCGGCGGTGCCGGGGGTGGGTCGGGCTTTCGTGACCTTGACGTCGCAGACGACCAAGGCAGGCCCAGCTCGTCCGGCCGACCGTCACGCCCATGATCATCCGCAAGGACCCGGTCATGCTGCGGGCGCTCCGGCGGGGTCGACGGCTCGGGCGGGCGCGACCCCGGCCCCCGGGCCGAAGGCGCAGGCGGCGCGCTCCGTGCAAGGCGTGCCGGGCGTCAAGACCATCATCGCCGTGGCGTCGGGCAAGGGCGGCGTCGGCAAGTCGACGACCTCGGCCAATCTCGCGCTGGCGCTCCGCAACCTCAGCAACAAGGTCGCGGTGCTCGACGCCGACATCTATGGACCGTCGATGCCGCGGTTGTTCGGCTTGAAGCAGAAGCCCGACGTCATCGAGGGCAAGACGATGCGGCCGCTCGAAGCGTTCGGCCTCAAGATCATGTCGATCGGTTTCCTGGTCGAGGAAGAGACGCCGATGATCTGGCGAGGGCCGATGGTCATGTCGGCCATCACACAGATGCTGCGCGAGGTCGCCTGGGGCGACGTCGACATCATGGTGGTGGACATGCCGCCCGGCACCGGAGACGCCCAGCTCACCATGGCGCAATCCGTGCCGCTTGCCGGATCCGTGATCGTGTCGACCCCGCAGGATCTGGCCCTCATCGACGCGCGGCGCGGCATCGCCATGTTCCGCCGCACCGAGGTTCCGATCCTCGGCATCGTCGAGAACATGAGCACGTTCATTTGCCCGCATTGCGGCACGCGGTCCGACATCTTTTCGCACGGTGGCGCCCAGCACGAGGCCGAGCGGCTCGGGGTACCCTACCTCGGCGAGGTGCCGTTGGCGATCGCCATCCGCGAAACCTCCGATGCCGGACGTCCGATCGTCGTGGCTGAGCCTCAGGGGCCGCACGCACAGGCCTATATGGGCATCGCGCAGCGCCTGCTCGCGACCCTGCAGGGTTCGCGAAGCCGGCCCGCACCGCGGATCGTCATGGAATAGCGATATGTCACGGGCGATCCGCAAGGGTCTCCACGGAACGGACCGCTTCGAATAACGGGTCTCGCCACCGGGCCACAATCGGAAAATGACGAACCGTCATTGCCGTTCTAGCCTTAAGCCGAGATCAGGCAGACACCCCATCGGCGCTGGCGGCAGACTCGGGAAAGTCGAGCGCTGCCTTCCCTGGTGCGAACAGGAGGCCCGGCATGGGCGAGGCAATCGGGCGGCGACGTTTCGTGACATCGGCGGCCTTGGGCGCTGCCGTTCTAGCGTCGGGTTCGGCGCGGGCCGAGACCGCCGAGCCCGAGGTGACGTGGCGGCTCACGTCGAGTTTCCCGAAATCGCTCGACCTGCTCTACGGCGGGGCCGAGTCGTTCTGCCGGCAGGTCGGCCAGATCACGGGCGGCCGGTTCAAGATCGATCTGTCGGCGCCGGGCGAGATCGTGCCGGGGCTGCAGGCGCTCGACGCCGTGCAGGCCGGCACCATCGAGGCCTGTCAGACGGCGCTTGACTATCACTACGGGAAGGATCCGGCCTTCGCGCTGTCGACGGCATTCCCGTTCGGCATGAACGCCCGCGAACAGACCGCGTTCGCGCTTGGCGGCGGCGGCAACGACCTCACCAATGCGTTCCTGGCCGATTATGGTGTGCTGGCTTTTCCGGCCGGCAACACCGGAGCCCAGATGGGCGGATTCTTCCGCCGCGAGATCAAATCGGTCGCGGACCTGGCCGGCCTCAAGATCAGGGCAGGCGGCTTGGCGGGCCGCGTGCTGCAGAAGCTCGGCGCGGTGCCCGAGCAGACCGCTCGCGGCGACATCGTGCCGGGCCTCGCCGCCGGCACGCTCGATGCGGTCACCTGGGTCAGCCCCTACGACGACAGCAAGCTCGACGAGGAGGGCAAGCTCCAGAAAGTCGCACCCTTTTATTATTATCCCGGGTGGTGGCGCGGTGGCTCCGTCGTGCATGTCGTGTTCAACAAGGGCAAGTTCGATGCCCTGCCCGAACCCTTCAAGGCCGCCCTGCGCACGGCGGCGCTTGCCACCCACACCTCGCTGCTCGCGTCCTACGACGCCGCCAACCCGGGCGCGCTCAAGAAGCTCGTGATCTCGGGCGCCGAACTGCGGGCCTTCCCGCAGGATCTGCTCGAGGCCGCCTACAAGGCCGCCAACGAGGTCTACCGGGAAATCTCGGACGGGAACCCGCGTTTCAAGGCCATGCTCGACGCGGCCCTGGCGTTTCGCGCAGACCAATATCTCTGGTGGCAGGTCAGCGAATATACTTTCGACAATTTCATGATTCGACAGCGGGCGCGCGGCTGACCGGGAGCCCGCCCTCGCGTGACCGCATCGTCGCGGTAGGGGCGGGTCCGGCATCGACTCTGGTTGAGAGGCGACGAGGTTGGCCGTATGATTCTCGTGACTGGCGGCGCCGGCTTCATAGGCTCCAACATCGTCGCATGCCTGAACGACATCGGTCGCGACGACGTGGTCGTCTGCGATCGGCTGGGTTCGGGCGAGAAGTGGCGTAATCTCGGCAAGCGCAGCTTCGCGGATTTCATCCAGCCCGAGGCCTTGACGTCCTGGCTGCACGGGAGCCCGGATCTGGACGCCGTGATCCATATGGGCGCTATCTCGGCCACCACGGTGGTCGACGGCGACGCCGTGATCGGGAGCAACTTCTCGCTCTCGCTGCGGCTGCTCGACCATTGCACGGACCGCGGTATCCCATTCCTTTATGCCTCGTCGGCCGCGGTCTATGGCGAGGGCGAACAGTCCTTCGTGGACGACAACGCTCTAGAGCGGGTCAAGGCGCTGAGGCCGCTGAACCTTTACGGCTGGAGCAAGCGGCAGTTCGACATCGTGGTGGCGGACCGCATGGCCCGCGGGGTCAGGCTGCCGCCGCGCTGCACCGGTTTCCGCTTCTTCAACGTGTTCGGCCCCAACGAGGGCCACAAGGGTGACATGAAGAGCGTGGTCGCCAAGATCGTCCCGGCCGCGCTGCGCGGCGAGCGCGTGTCGCTGTTCAAGAGCCACCGCGAGGGCGTCGCGGATGGCGAGCAACGCCGCGATTTCGTCTATGTCGGGGATGCGGTGTCGGTGATCATGTGGGCGCTCGGCCCGCAAGGGCGGTCGGGTATCTTCAACGTCGGGACCGGCCGGGCGCGCAGCTTCCGCGACCTGACGCGATCGGTGTTCGCCGCACTAGGGCTTCCGGACAGGATCGATTACATCGACATGCCAGCGGCGCTGCGCGATCGATACCAGTATTTCACGCAGGCCTCTCTCGATCGCCTGCGCCAGGCCGGCTACGACGCGCCGTTCACGCCCCTCGAGCGGGCGGTGGCGCATTACGTGCAAGCCTACCTGGTGCGGCCGGATCCATACCGCTAGGAGCTGGGCACAGAGGACCTGATGGGCTGAATGAGGCTGTCTACCCGCTTCACCCTCGATGAGGGCGAAGCGCGGTAGGTAAGCCGAGTTGGATCGCCATCGGACGCTCACGGGCCGACAAGGCTTGCCTGCAAGCTGCGGTCCCTTCAGCTTCGACCGAGGACGGCCTGCTCCGCCATCTGAGCGGTTGCGGTCTCGTCGTACCCACGCGCGCGGTACGGTTCCAACGCCGCCTCTTGCAGCCGGTGGCGCACCTCCTCCCGCTCTTGCGGCATCGGTCAGCCTCTCTTGTCAGTGGCCGACGATGCGCTTATGTCAGTAACTGACGATACGCACGCCGTACCCATTGCGCAACCGCCAAGCCGCACGCGGCAAGGTCGCGCAACCGATACACAATGGAGAACGATGATGCCCAGCCCTGAACCCGCGAGCATGCGAGCCCTTCGCTTTCACAGCTATGGCGAATGGGCGGACGTGCTACGCCTGGAAGATGCTCCCGTCCCGAACCCGGGTGCGAACCAGGTTCGCGTGCGGGTCCAGGCGTGTGCCCTCAATCCGATGGATTGGGTTCTATGCCTCGGCTTCATGCCCGGCGCCCTGCCACGCGGGATCGGGCTCGATGTGTCGGGGACCATCGATGCCGTCGGAGAGGGCGTGACGAACGTGGGCGTTGGGGATCGCGTCTTCGGCGTTCCTGATTTCATGGGATATCCGACAGCCGGAGCGGCGGAATACGCGGTCCTGGCAGTCTGCGAGCCCGTTCCTACCGCCTTGGACCTTCTCCAAGCGGCTGCCCTGCCTATGGCCGTCGAGACGGCGGTCCGCAGCCTCGATCTGCTGGGCCTGTCCGCCGGTCAAACCCTGCTCGTGAACGGCGGCGGGACGATGGTGGGGTTCGCCGCCGTCCAGATCGCTTTGATGCGCGGCGCCAAGGTGATCGCAACCGCCGGCGAGACCTTCGCGAGCCGCTTGGCCGACCTCGGCGCCGAAGTCACGCCCTATGGCGAGGGAATGGTCGAGCGGGTCCGCGCCATCGCGAATGGCGCGCCCGATCTGGTTCTCCATGCGGCGCTGGCGCCGGGCGTACTGCCGAATCTCGTCGAGATCGTCGATGACGATCCAAGCCGTGTCATGAGCATCACTGATTTTGACGAAGAAGGGCTCGGCGTCCGCACTACAGGCCGGGAACCGGGTCTGGTTCCACGCTATGACGCACTCAAATTCTACGCGCAACTCGCAGCAGAAGGGCGCTTCGCCGTGCCCGTGGCGCGTACCTTCGGCATGGAGGAATGGCGTTCGGCGCTTGAACTATGCCGAACCGGACGCGCACACGGCAAGCTGCTGATCCTGCCCGATCGTGCTGCCTCGGCGAGCTGATATCCCGTCAGGAAACGGCGGCTTTCGCCTTCGTCGATCCGAAAGCCACCTGACCGCTTTCCAAGCAAAGCCGTCAGTCCAAGGGACCTGAACCCTGCGGGATCAGGGCTAAGCAGCCATGACGGCTGCACGCAACGCGTCATATCCTCGCTGCCGAGCCACCGCTCCCACGACATGCCGTCGCCGTGACGGCAGTCGCGCGTCCGCATTCGCCTCAGGGCTTCGGAAATCGCGAGCGCCGGCTCGACAGCATCGTGACATTGCTGATCGTACGGGGCTCCGCCTGCGCGGCGCTGCGGCGACGGATGATGGCGGCATTGAGTTCCCCGCCGTAGACGAAGATGCTGGCCAGTGCATAGAGAAACAGCAAGGCGATCATCACCGAGGCCAAGCCTCCATAGGTGGTCACATAGTTGCGCGCGTATTCGGCCAGGTAGGCGCCGAACGCCATGCTGAAGACGAGCGACAGCACCACCGTCAGCACGATGCCGGGCGCGATCTGCCCGAAGGTGCGCCGATCGGCCGGCAGCCACTTGTGGGCGATGATCAGGGCCAGCACCAGGATCACGGAAACGAGGCCGAACCGGGCGAAGGTCAGGAGGTTCTTGAGCGGTTCCAACTCGGGCGCGAGCGACACGATCGCGCCCCACACCAGCGGGGCCAGCACCACCAGGAAAGCCAGCGCCAGCAGTGCCACGGCGCCGACCAGGACATAGGCGATCGACTCGAGCCGCAGCACCCACCAGGTCCGCCGCTCGCGGACGCCGTAGGCGCGATTGAGGCCGATCCGGAAAGCCTCGACGCCGCTCGACGAGAAGTAGATGGCCAGGAACCCGCCGATCGTCAGCAGCCCGCCGTGCGCGGTGGTCAGGACCGCGTGGATCTCGTGGGCGATCGGTTCCGCGACCTGCCGGGGCCAAACGTCGAACATGAGACCCGCGGCGTTCTCGCTGAGTTCGGTGGAGCCCAGGAAGCCCGCCAATGCCGTCACGAAGATCAGGACCGGGAAGAGCGACGTCAGGGTCGACATGGCAAGGTGGCTGGCGATCGCCCAGCCGTCATCCTCCGCCAAGCGCCAATAGGCGTCCAGCGCGACCTCGGCCACGGCCTTCAGGCGCTTCATCCGACTTCGTTCCGCTCCCGATCGCCGTCCAATGGGATCCCCAAAAGGTGAGGCATGGTTCTATGGTCTCGGGCCGCCCCCGTGCAGCCCTTGCGTCCCGTCCCGTCGGTCCGGCACCGCGGCATCGAGGCCGGTCCGCCCTGTCACGTCGCGGTCTCGATCAGGCGGCGGGCGGCGGCGCGGGCCTCCTCGGTCACGGTCGCGCCGGCCAGCATGCGGGCGATCTCCTCGCGGCGCGCTTCGTCTGCGAGCGTCGTCACCCGGGTGGCGACCCGCTCCTGGCCCTTGAGGGCGCTCTTGGAAATCCTGAGGTGGCTCGCCGACCGCGCCGCCACCTGGGGCGCGTGAGTGACGGCCAGAACCTGGATCTTAGCCGAGAGCCGTGCCAGGCGCGACCCGATGGCGTCGGCGACGGCGCCGCCGACGCCGGTGTCGATCTCGTCGAACACGAGCGTCGGGGCAGAGCCGCGGTCGGCCAAGGACACCTTGAGGGCCAGCATGAAGCGGGCAAGTTCACCTCCGGACGCGACCTTGGCCAGGGGACCGGGACGGGTGCCGGGATTGGTCGAGACCCAGAACTCGACCCGATCGATCCCGTCCGGTCCCGCCTGGTCGGGATCGCTGACGATCTGCGT
>CAXUCF010000061.1:0-2352 GCA_964249275.1 uncultured Lichenihabitans sp. | reverse complement strand
CCCGACCGGGGCGGCGCTGGCGGGGCTGATGTTCTGCGAGCCGGGAGCGCGCGCGTTCGAGCTTCAAGGGACCGAGTTCCCGGCCCACCGCCGCGTCCAGCTTGGCCGACGCCCCGCGCCTGGCCGTCGAGAGGTCTTCGGCCGCCGCCCGATAGTTCGCCCGCGTCGTCGCGACCGCCTCGGCGAGCTGAGCGAGCCGGGACTCACCTGCATCGAGCGCCGCGATGTCCTGCGCGAACCGCGCCAGCAATGCGGGCAGCGTATCCACGGCGACGCCGTGCTTGCGGCCCGCGGCCCGCAACGCGAAGAGCCGCTCCTCCACGGTCTCAAGTTCGCGCGGGTCGCCATCGGCCGCCTGCAGCGCATCCTCGAAGGCCGCCGTGGCGCCGTCGAGCGCCACGAGGACCAAGTCGAGGGCCTTGAGGCAGGGCTCGATCAAGTCCGGCGCCTGGACGGCGCGGCGTTCGAGGCGCCGCAGGAGCGCCGACAAGGTGGCGGCGGGCGAGCTTTCTCCGCCGACGCTCTCGTAGGCGTCCCGCAGGTCGCCCAAGACCTTCTCGGATTGCTGCATGACGATGCGCCGCTCGGCAAGGCGCTCCTCTTCCCCGGGCTCGGGAGCCAGCTTGGCGAGTTCCGCGTGGACGTGGTGGAGATAGTCGGCATCGGCCCGGGCCTTGCCGATCCGGGCATGCTCCTCGTCATAGAGGCGCTCGGCCGCCTTGCGGGCCGCGTAGGCGGTCCTGACCTTGCTGGCCCTGGGTTCGAGCGCCCCATAGGCATCGAGCAAGGCACGGTGGGCGACGGGGTCGACCAGCGCGCGGTCGTCGTGTTGGCCATGGATTTCGACCAGACGCCGGCTGACGTCGCGCAGCGTCTGGGCACTGATCGGTGCGTCGTTGAGGAAAGCGCGGGTGCGGCCGTCCGGCAACTGCAGCCGGCGCAGGATGAGGCTGCCCTCGGGCTCGATGTCCTGGCTCCGCACCATGTCCCAGGCCGGGTGGTCGGCCGCGATATCGAACACGGCCGTGACTTGTCCCTGCTTCTCGCCCTGGCGCACCGCGGATCCGTCGCCGCGGCCGCCGAGCGCCAGCGCGAGGGCATCGAGCAGGATCGATTTGCCGGCACCGGTCTCCCCGGTCAGCACCGTCAAGCCCGGCCCGAACTGAAGGTCGAGCCGGTCGATCAATACGATGTCCCGGATACTAAGCTGGGCGAGCACGGTCGATGCCCGTCAGGTCGTCACGCGCCGGAACGCGGCGCGACGGAAGCGGGCACGCCGAAGGCGGTGCCGTCGACCGATCGTGCTGCGGCAGACCTAGCCTAGCCCGAGCCCGTGGAAGGTCCGAAAGATCCAAGACGCCTGATCCTCGTTCGGCTCCAGGCCATCCGCATGAAGTCTGGCGAAGGCATCCTTGTACCAGGGACTGTCGGGGAAATTGTGGCCGAGGACGGCCGCCGCCGTCTGAGCCTCGTTGGTGATGCCGAGCGCCAGATAGGCCTCCGTCAGGCGTTCCAGCGCCTCCTCGGTATGACGGGTCGTCTGATATTTGGCGAGAACCTCCCGAAAACGATTGATGGCCGCGGTGTAGTTGCGCCGATCCAGGTAGAAGCGACCGGTCGACATTTCCTTGCCGGCCAATTGGTCGCGCGTGACCTGGATCTTGAACTTCGCGTCGTCGGCATATTCGGATGTCGGATATTTCGTCACGAGCTGCTGGAACAGATCGAGCGCCTGAACCGAAGATTGCTGATCTCGAGAGATGTCCGGGATCTGCTTATAGTAAGACATGGCCTCGAGATAGAGCGCGTAGGGCGCATCCGGCGAGTTCGGGTAAAGCTGGGCAAACCGTTTGCCCGACGCGATCGCGGTGTCGTAATCGCCCGCCTCGTACTGGGCAAAGGTCGACATCATGAGCCCTTTGCGGGACCAATCCGAAAATGGATATTGTTTTTCGAGTTCACTGAACTTCTTGGC
Source organism: uncultured Lichenihabitans sp. (assembly GCA_964249275.1). Lineage (GTDB taxonomy): Bacteria > Pseudomonadota > Alphaproteobacteria > Rhizobiales > Beijerinckiaceae > Lichenihabitans. The sequence goes on along the minus strand of CAXUCF010000061.1, from coordinate 377 downwards.
GGCGCCCGACCCATCCTTCTTCTGCAAGCGGGCCAGACCCTGATCGTAGATATCGTTGGCCGGCGTCTCGGCCAGGATCTTGGTCTCGTACTTCTCACCGGGGCCGAACGGATTGATAGAGTCGAGCGTCGAACAGCCGGCCAGCGAAACGGCCAGGATCGCCGTCAGGGGCGCCGCGTGCATGGCCATTCGGAACCGGTCAGACACCATCTGGAAAGCTCGATCTATGAAAAAGGCGAGTGACATCGCCCGGAAAAACGAATCCGCGGTTCAAACGCCATAGGGTCGGGCCGGGGTGGAATTGTGTTCCAGCATCCACGCCCACCGGCTCGCTACGATGAAAAAGCTGCAGCCTTGCGCCTTGGCAACATCGACCA
>CAXUCF010000060.1:0-20594 GCA_964249275.1 uncultured Lichenihabitans sp. | reverse complement strand
GCCGGGCTGGGAGGAGGGGCTGTTCCCGCACCAGCGCTCGCTCGACGACAACGGCCGCGCGGGGCTGGAGGAGGAGCGGCGGCTGGCCTACGTCGGCTTGACCCGCGCCAAGCGGCGCGCCTTCATCAACTTCGCCACGAACCGGCGCATCCACGGACTGTGGCAGACCACGGTCCCGTCCCGTTTCCTCGATGAACTGCCCGAGGCGCATGTCGAGGTCGGCGAGGGCGTCGCGGACAAGCGCCGCGGCGGCTATGGGCCGTCGCGCTTCGACTCGGTGCAGACCTTCGGCACCTCCACCTATGCCACGCCGGGATGGCAGCGGGCGCAGCGCAACGGCCCCGGCGCGACCTCGGGACAGACGCGGCTCCCGGGGGTGATCGAGGGCGAACTGATCGCCAAATCGACCCAGGCGGCTCATTTCGCGAGCGGTGCCCGGATCATGCACCTGAAGTTCGGGCCCGGCACCGTGGCGGCGGTCGACGGCAACAAGCTGACCGTGGACTTCGACCGGGCCGGGCGCAAGATGGTGCTCGAAAGCTTCGTCCAGGCGGCTTGAAGGGGCTATCTCCGCCCGCTGCTGAGCATCAGAGCCAGAAGGTCGTCCCGCTCACCATCCGGCGCGGATGCGAGCGACGCGATGGCGTCTTCGGCCAGCAGCAACGCCGTTTCCGCATCTTCCCGTGTCAGTTGAGCGTGAGGATCGTAGTCTGCCTGCTGCCGCCGGGCCTGCAGGTCGACAAACGAGATGGCGAAATCGCGCAGATCGCCGTGAACCGAGCTTCTTCCCAGTTGCTGTCGCATCGACGGGCTCAGTTCGCCTCTGGCGATCCCGTCGCATGTCTGCTTGATCTGGCCGTGATTGAACGTCCTGTAGAGGATCGCATAACCCGCCCTGTCGGCTTGACGGGCACCAAAAAAGCGCTCTGCGGCAGCGGTCAGAATGGTGTGGAACAGGGCGTAATAGCTCGTCGATATCGACCGACGCATCTGCGCATCTTCGAACATATCGCCCTGATGCGTCAAAGCGAGCAGCCGCGCGAGACCGATGAATTCACTCGGCCGCAACATCGCGCTTGTACGTCCAACTGCCATCCGACCGGAGGCGCACGTGGGGAAAGCGTGCATCACCTCTCGCGTAGAGATCGTCGATGATGGCCGCCATGATCCTGGCCGCCATGCGGGACGCTTGATTCCAGCTCTCTTCAGTTGGGAAATAGAACGTGAAAAAGTAAACCTCCCGATTCAGCCAGTCGTCGCCCAAGATGACCTCGACCTCTGTGAACGTATCGCCGATCAGCCGCCGTGCGGCCGCGGTTCCGATGTCCCTGACCTGATCGAGTTCCAGACGCGCCATCGGTGCAGTCTCATGCCGAACCCCTCCGCCGTCAATGCTTCGCCCGGCAGCTTCCGTGCGCGTGTTTTCCAGGGGGCTGCGGCGACTCCGCTGCGAACTCGACGTCTGCGCGCTGGGACGTTAAGGGTCCCCACGGGAACGATCGCTTCGAACCAAGGGCTCCGCCAAAGGGCAGGATTCGGATAGAGCGAAGCGGTCATTCCCGTGGGAGCCCTCAGCCTTCCGCATCAACCCGATCCGACTGCTCTCCTCAACCCTCCATGACATCGCTTTCACGCTTGGCCAGGCCTGCTTGGCTCGTTGCCGGCTCCGCAGCCTGCCTCATCGGGGCCTGGGTCGCCCTGACGACCATGCGGACCGTCGTGCCGAACGTTTCGGCGATCCCCTGGTACGACGATTGGCAGAACCTGACCTTGTATCGGGCGTGGTCGATGGGGAACATGCCGCTCCTCGAGGCGCTGCTGCAGTGGACCAACGAGCATCGTGTGGCCTTCCCCAGGCTCGTCCTGTTTGCCGACGACCGCTTCTTCGACGGCCTCGGCACGGTGCCGATCGTCGCGACCTTCGTGGTCCAGGCGTTTCATGTCGCACTCTTCGCGATCGTCCTCGCCCGGGCGAGACCCGCCCATCCGGGGCGTTGGATCATCGGCGGAATCGTCGCGGCGCTGATGTTTTCCCTCCGCCAGGAGGAGAACTTCACCTCGGGTCTGCAGATCGCCTTCGCCGCCGTCTTCGCGGCCGCCACGCTCTCGGCGCTGGCTTTCAGCCGCGCGGTCGGGCGGCTGGCAGAGGGACGGACACCCTGGCCTTGGTTCGCCGGCAGCTTGGCGGCCGCTTTCGTAGCCTGCTTCTCGATGGCGAACGGGCTCCTCGTCGCCCCGGTCCTGGCCGTGATGGCGATCCTCGCGCGAGCGCCCCGGCTCGCCATCGCGTCTCTGGCCTTCGCGGCACTAGTGGCGCTGCTCTACTTCCTCGACCGACCGACCGAAGCGCCCGGATTGGCCCTGACCGAGAACCTGCGCCATCCCGAACGCTTGGCCTTCTACGTAGCGGCCTACCTCGGCGGCATCGCGGCATCCGGTTTTCCGCCGCGGGCCCTGGCCATCGGTGCTCTTGGCATTCTGTCCACCGTTCTGGCCACTGGGCGGGTCGCGACACGCGTGGGCCGGCCCCAGGGCTGCGGGCTCGTCGCCGTGATGCTGTTTTGCTGCGCGACCGCGACCGTCACGGCCGCGGGGCGGCTTCAGTTCGGTCCCGAGCAGGCCATGTCGAGCCGCTACTGCACGGGCAGCGCTGCCTTCTGGGCGGCGACCCTGGTCTACTGGTGGACGAACCTTCCGCCCTGGCCGCGCCTGCACGGGGCCGCCCGCTTGGCGATCGCGATGATGGGCGTGGTCTTGATCGTCCCGGTGATCGACGACCAACGCATCATGAAAGGACCGGTTACGGAGCAGGCAGCTCGGAGGAGTCGCGCCACCGACCTCCTCGCACTCGGCCTGAAGGACGAGACCGTCATCGAAGCCATCAGTTGGCCCGGCACCGCGACCGACGAACTTCTGGACTGGATGCATGTTTCGGAAAAGGCGATCTTCGCCCTGCCCGACGTCCGGGCGATCGGCCGGCCGATCGCCGACATCGGCACGATTGCCGACGACGCCGGGTGTCAGAGCGATTTTGCGGAGGCACGCTCGGCTCCGGACCTCGGGGTAGGGGCGGTGCGTGTCAGCGGAACCGCGACAGACGGCGGTCGGGCGGTCAAACGCATCTTCCTCGTCGACGATGCGGGCCAGGTCCGTGGTATCGCGTCGGGCAGATTGGCGGACCGCGAGCCTATGGCCTGGGAAGGGTATGCCGTAGCGCCACCCGGGTCCCATCTCAAGGCCTACCTGCTCCGCACTCGTCGACGCCTTTGCCCCGGAGGGCCGGCGGTCGGGATCGCCGGGACGGACGACGACGCGAGCGCGGATGGGCTCTCCGGAACCTCTGACGCGACCCCGTAGCAAGGATGCTTTCCGAGGCCGGGAGTGGGTACGCTTGGAGAAGATAGCTTGTCCACCATCCGCGCGCAGGCGAGGTCGAACCTGCAGCTTAGGAATCGACTGCGCCGGGGTTGGACGCCGCGACTGCCCAGGCCTGGTTGGCGTGGAAGCGGCATGAGGAAAGGCCGGCGCTCGTCGAACCGCCTCGTCGTGCTCCTGTCGGGGTTGATCCTCGCGCACCGGCTCCTGTTGTGGGGCTTGTTCGGGAGCCGCATCGACGCAGTGGCGATCGCCAACCCGAATTGGTTCACCTGGCAATATCTGCTCAGGGGCGCCTATGTCGATCACCTCGGCACGGCCCTATGGTATCTGCAGCAGACGCCGCCACTGCCGCACCTCGTCCTTGGGCTGATCGCCAAGGTGGCGGACTGGCCAGTGCCGGTGGCTCGTTGCCTCTACGCCCTCCAGGCTTTCATTACGGCCGGCACGGCGAGCCTGTTATTCCTGGTGCTCCTGCGGCTGCGCTGTGGGCTGATCGTCGGTTTCGGGGCCGCCTTGTATTTCGGCCTCTCCATTGACGTCTACGTCATGGAGCTGAGTTCCCTGGGCCAGCTCTTCTACGAGAACGGCGCCATGCTGTTCGCGGCGTGGACGTGCTACGCCCTGATTTCGGCTCTGCATTGCCAACGCGACGGGCGTCCGGCCAGCTGGCATTGCGTCGGGGCCGGGACGCTGGTCGCCGTCTGTGCCCTCACGCGCGCTTCCTTCTCCCTCATGTTCGCGCCCGTTCTGGCCTTCACGGCCGTGTTCCTGGGGCCGCGTCGGTGCCTGTTCGTGCTGATACCCGTGTTGCTCCTCCAGGGTGGCTGGAGCCTGAAGAACGACATCGTCTACGGCTACCTCAGTCCGAACCTGTCATCCTGGGCCGGGATCAACGCGACAGTCCGCATGGACGAGAGAGGGAAGGACGCCTTTGCCCGGCTGATCGCGACGGGCGGCACCGGAAACGCGCCCTGGATCGTCAACATGATGCGCGAGAAGGGCTACCAGGCCTGGTCGTCGACGGTGTTGCACGACTATCTGCCGGAGGACGTCGTCGCTCGGCAGGACGAGATCCAGAGCGAGATGGACGGCAACAATCGCCCGGAGAACAGCGTCGGCATCCAGATGCTATCGTCGGAGTACCTCAAGGCCTTGAGACCTTTCGTCCTGGCTCATCCCGCTCTCTTCTGGCGCAGGTTCCTGGACGCCTACTCGGTGTTCTGGCAGCCGATCGCCGACTATGGCGCGCTGTTCATGAGCCCGATCACGACGTTGCCGCAACATCGCGTGCTTTTCAGGCGATGGCGGGTGACCCCGACGGCGCAGGCCCGCATCTCGGCCGGCATCCATCCCAATATGACCGTCACCGACATCGCGGTGCCGGCCGTGTCGCTGGCCCCCATCGACGCCCTCTCGTTCTGGTGTCTTCACCTGCTGGTGCCCCTGCTCCTGCTCGTCGATGCCACGAGGCTGGCGCTGGCGCGACCGCCCTTCACCAGCCCGGAAATGCTCCTGCTCGCAGCCGTGGTGGCCTATGGCGGGGTGCTCTTCAATGCGGTGGAACTGTCCGAGAACATGCGGTTTCGCTTGAGTGTGGAGCCGGAGATCATCGCGCTCTCGATGGCCTCCTTATCGGCCGGCCATTCGGCGCTGCGCGCAGCTGTCGGGGCTCTCGGTTACCGTGACGGTCGAGACGTCGCTTCGTGGATCCCACGCCGGACGGGCGATCTCGGTCCGGTCCGGTCGAGACGACGTCGAGCCAGTCCTGCGGCAGCCGGGGATGACTCCATGCGCCAGCCCGTCCCGCATTTCGCCGCGATTTGGAGAGCGGGGAATTTCATCGCCATGTACGTGGCCTTCGCCCTGATCGCGACGGCCCTGAACCTCACCGTCCAGCAACTCGTCATGGTGGCGCTCTCGGGCTCGACCTCCTACGCCCTGCCTCTGTCGGTGCTCTCCGGGACTGCGGTCGGCTTCACCTCGAAATACCTCTTGGACAAGCACCTCGTCTTCTTCGACAAGTCCCACAACCGCATGGACGAGATCCGCAAAATAGCTCTTTACGGCGGTTTCGCCTTGTTCACGACGGCGATCTTCTGGGGGGCGGAGCTTGGTGCCTTCTACCTGTTCGGCACGGTCCAGGCGAAATTTACGGGCGCTGTGCTGGGTCTCACGATCGGCTACACGACGAAGTATCTCCTGGACAGGCGCTACACCTTCCGGCGAATCGCAACGGGTGAAACAGGGGCGTGACAAAGGCGTTCTGCGGCTGGATCTGTCGTGGTCCACGGTTGCGAGGGCCTGCCTGCTCCGCACCCGGACGCCCTTGCGGCGTGGGCCGTCGGTCGGGTCACCCCGACCAACGAGGACGCGAGCGCGGACGGGCTGTCGGCCCGAACACCGGACGCAACGACCCCGTGGCAAGGGTGAGCCCAGGCCGAGCCCGGCCGCCGCGGCTTGCGCCAGCCGCGAACACATTTGTAAACAAAGATGGATGTCCATCGAAACCCAAGCCGATCACCACTCGGGCACCGAGGCCTCCGCTCCATGATACCGTTCCAGATCCATCGCCGTATCCCGCTGATCCGCCGGCCGTTCGAGCAGCGCGACCGTCTGCGCGCCGAGAACGCGAAGCTGAATGCACAGCTCGACGAAGCTCAGCGTGCATTGGACGCCAACCAGAATGGACAGTTGGTGCGGACCCGCGATCTGAAGACCACCTATGCCGAAAATGTCGAGAGGCTCAAATCGGATCTACCGTTCGACGAGGCAATGAAAAGATCCATCAGCGGTGATTTCGGTGGTGATTTCGACGTCATGGGTCGCATCGAAGTTGCCATTCTCCGGCATTACGACCTAAAACCGACCGATCAAGTCATAGACGTCGGGTGCGGCTCCGGTCGTCTCGCATTGCCGCTGTCATCTTACCTGATCGGCAGATATTCCGGCTTCGATGTGGTGGACGATCTCATCGATTTTGCGCGGGACATGGTCAAGCGGCCGGATTGGCGGTTCGAGGTCATCGATCATATCGGCATCCCGGAACCCGATGGTTGCGCCGACATGGTCTGCTTCTTCTCCGTCCTGACCCACCTCTTGCATGAGCAAAGCTACTGGTATCTGGAAGAAGCCAAGCGAGTCCTGAAGCCGGACGGCAAGATCGTCGTTTCGTTCCTCGAATTCGGGGAGCCGCACCATTGGCCGACTTTCATGAGGACGCTCGAACACGCGAAGGGACCGCAAGTCGTCGACTCCCTCAATGTGTTCATCGAACGCAACACGTTGCAGGTCTGGGCGGAGAGTCTTGGTCTCGCGATCGTGGAGTTCCGAAATGCCGGCGATGAGATGGGGCCGGAAGGTCCGCTCGGCCAGTCGCTGTGTGTCATGCGGCGGATGACCTGAGGTCATCGATGGCCGGTCGCCGCCACTGCAGTTTTCCGACATGCGTCTCGCCTGTTCGATGGAGCAGGAGTTCACTCGGCTCTACCGGCCTTCTCACCCCAGCAGCCCGACGATGCCCTTCACGTCCCGCATCGTGTTCTCCGCGATGGTGCCGGCCCGCTCGGCGCCGTGCTTGAGCACGCCGTCGATGTAGCCGGGGTCCGCCTGCAGCCGGCGCATCTCGCCCGCGATGGGCGACAGCGTCGCCACCGCGACGTCGCTCAGTGCCGCCTTGAAGGTCGAGAACTGGCTGCCGCCGTGGACCTGCAGCACCGCCTCCTTGGTCTGCCCCGACAGGCCCGCGAAGATGCCGACGAGGTTGTCGGCCTCGGGCCGTCCCGCCAGGCCTTCCACCTCGGAGGGCAGGGCGTCAGGGTCGGTTTTGGCGCGGCGGATCTTGCCCGCAATCGCCTCGGCGTCGTCGGTGAGGTTGATGCGGGAATTGTCGGAAGCGTCCGACTTCGACATCTTCTTCGACCCGTCGCGCAGGCTCATGACGCGCGTGGCCGGCCCTTGGATCAGCGGCTCGGGCAGCTTGAAATAGCCGTCCCGGCCGGTCCGCTCGGCGATGCGGTCGGCAAAATCGACGTTGAACTTCTGCGCGATATCGCGAGTCAGTTCCAGATGCTGTTTCTGGTCCTCGCCGACCGGGACGGCGTCGGCGTGATAGATGAGGATGTCGGCCGCCATCAGCACGGGATAGTCGTAGAGGCCGACGGACGCATTCTCGCGGTCCTTGCCGGCCTTCTCCTTGAACTGCGTCATGCGGTTCAGCCAGCCGAGCCGCGCCACGCAGTTGAACACCCAGGCGAGTTCCGCGTGGCCCGGGACGCGGCTCTGATTGAAGATGGCCTGGCGTACCGGATCGATGCCGGCCGCGATGAAGGCCGCCGTCACCTCACGCGTGGTGGACTCCAGCGTCGCCGGATCCTGAGCCACCGTGATGGCGTGGAGGTCGACCACGCAATAGAGACAATCGTGGTCGGCCTGCAGCGTCACGAAGCGCGTGATGGCCCCGAGATAGTTGCCGAGGTGGAGGTTGCCGGTCGGCTGCACGCCGGACAGGATACGGGGTCTTGCGGTCATCGGGGGGCTTCGCCGGGAACTCGTGAGGTCGGAGGCTCTAGCGCCTGTCACGCTGTCGCCGGCTTCGGTCAGCAAGGAGAAAGTTCTGCTCAGGGCTTGGTGGAGAGGCGTTCGAGGCGTTTCTGCATCTCGTCCATGTCGCGCCGGATGGTCTCGAGATCGTCGGGGGGCGGCGTGCTGGCTTTGAGTTCGGGCGCGGTACCCAAGGGCGGCGTCAGGACGCCCGTGAAGGGGTTGAACATGGCCAGGGCCTGGGAGAACATCTTCATGTTCTTGCGGGTCTGATCCTCGAGCTGGTCGAACATCTGGTTGCGGATGGCCTGGCCCGGCATCAGCTTGCCCCCGAAGGCACTCTCGATCTGCTCGCGGAATTTATGCTGGTCGTTGGTCAGCTTGTCCAACGTGAACTCGAGGTAGCTCGGCACCAGCATCTGCATGCTGTCGCCGTAGAAGCGGATCAACTGGCGCAGGAAAGCGATGGGCAGCAGGCTCTGGCCACCCTTGCCCTCCTGGTCGAAGATGATCTGGGCCAGGACCGAGCGCGTGATTTCGTCGCCCGTCTTGGCGTCGAAGACGCAGAAGTCCTCGCCCCGCTTCACCATGCCGGCGAGGTCCTCGAGCGTCACGTAGGTGCTGGTTTCCGTGTTGTAGAGCCGGCGGTTTGCATATTTCTTGACCGTGATCGGTTGTTTGGCTTCCACCGTCATCGCATCGCTCGCCCATCCCGCCACTGCTGCCGTTCAGGGCAGGATAGAAGGAATGAGCTTGACAGGGAATATCAATTTCGAGGTTGCAGCCCGCTCCGCGATTTTCCACATAGTGGAGTGAACGTGGTGGGTGACCGGACCGGTTGCTCATGTTTTGCGCAGGCGCGTGGCGTCGGCGTGGACGGAAAGCAAATCCCCCGCGAGGCTGTCGGCTCCCGCGAGGCGGGCGCCGGAACGACGACAACCCAGGGAGTCCCGCATGTCGACCGATATCGTCATCGTCAGTGCCGCCAGAACGCCCGTCGGCGCCTTCAACGGCGCTTTCGCCAACACGCCGGCCCATGAACTCGGCGCCGAAGCCGTCAAGGCCGCCATGTCGCGCGCCCATGTCGAACCCGAAGAGATCGACGAGGTGATCCTCGGCCAGGTGTTGACGGCCGGCCAGGGGCAGAACCCGGCCCGCATCGCCGCCATGGCGGCCGGTGTCCCGCAGGAGAAGACCGCCTGGGGCCTGAACCAGCTCTGCGGTTCCGGCCTCCGGGCGGTGGCGCTCGGGCTCCAGCAGATCGCCAACGGCGACGCCAAGATCATCGTGGCGGGCGGGCAGGAATCCATGAGCCTCGCGCCGCACGCAGCCTACCTCCGGTCCGGCCAGAAAATGGGCGACCTCAAGTTCGTCGACACGATGCTGAAGGACGGCCTGCTCGACGCTTTCCAGGGCTACCACATGGGCACCACGGCCGAGAACATGGCCGGCAAGTGGCAATTGAATCGCGAGGAGCAGGACAAGTTCGCGGCCGGTTCTCAGAACAAGGCCGAGGCGGCCCAGAAGGAGGGCCGCTTCAAGGACGAAATCGTCCCGATCACGGTGAAAAGCCGCAAGGGCGACATCGTGGTCGACCAGGACGAGTACATTCGTGCGGGCACCACCGTCGAGGCCCTGGCGAAGCTGAAGCCGGCCTTCTCCAAGGAAGGTTCAGTGACGGCCGGCAATGCGTCCGGCATCAACGACGGCGCTGCCGCCGTGGTGTTGATGACGGCGGAGGAAGCCGAGCGCCGCGGCCTGAAGCCGTTGGCCAGGATCGCCTCTTGGGCCACGGCCGGCGTCGACCCAGCCGTGATGGGCTCGGGGCCGATCCCCGCCTCGCGGAAGGCGCTGGAGAAGGCCGGCTGGAAGGTCAAGGACGTCGAACTCATCGAGGCCAACGAAGCCTTCGCGGCCCAGGCGCTGGCGGTCAACAAGGACATGGGCTGGGATCCGACGATCGTGAACGTCAATGGCGGCGCCATCGCGCTCGGCCATCCCATCGGCGCCTCGGGTGCCCGGGTGCTGACCACGCTGCTCTACGAGATGCAGCGCCGCGACGTGCACAAGGGTCTGGCGACGCTGTGCATCGGCGGCGGCATGGGCATCGCCATGTGCCTGGAGCGCTGAGCGCGACCATTGCGGCTCTGGAGCGCGGAGGGCCGGCTTTCGGCTTCGCACTTCCAGCAGAGCGTCCGGATCGTGGTTCCGCCTGCGGCTTGGTCACAGGCGAAACCCCCACTCGTCGGTCCGGTTGTCCTGTGAAACTCGCGGAGGTGGGGCGTTCATCATGGCATCAGCCGGAAAGCCGAAGGGCACGAGCGCCGAGGGCAAGGTTTCCAAGCCCGACAAGCACAACACCGCCTCGAAGGGCATGGCCGAGACCACGAGGGGCGCCGGCGGTGCGGGCGATCCGGAAACGCCCGACGATGTCGACTACGTTCGTCCCGTGGGGGAAGGCGATGTCGAACTCGGGCGCTCGCATGCCGAGCACAAGGCCTTTCGCGACCGCAGCGATACTTGACACAACGCCGGGGCGGAGCCGGCGCCCCGCCGCCGACCCTGCCCTGGAGTAGCCTCATGCGCTTGGACAGCGGGCCTGCCGGCCGATCGATGCTCGCGGGCGCCTTCGCGGCGGCGCTGTGGGTTGCCCTGGCACCGGCAGCCGGCACCGCAGGAGGTGGCCGAACCGGCGGCCTCGGTGGTGGTGGCCGTGGGGGCGAGATGGGCGGCTTCCGCAGCGGGTCGGACGTCGTCCGGGTTCACGGCGGGCTCTCCGGCCGCGCCGGACAACCGATCCAGGGTCAACGCAACGCCAGCCCGGCGCGCGATCGTGTCGTGCCCTCCGCAGCACGTGAGGCGGCGAGCGAGGTACGGGGAAGCAGGTTTGCCGGTGTGCAGAGCAGGGCGACCTCCGGTGCGGGAGCCCGCTCGAGCGGCTCAGCCCGCAAGCGCGCCGGCATCAGGTCGAAATCCGAGCTTCGACGGCTGTTTGCTGCTTTGCGGTTCGGGGAAACGCGCCGATGTTCGCGCAGTCTCGGAGAGCGCAGGGCCGGCAACACCAGATGCGACGGCACCGCACCGGCACCCCGGCGCTGACAGCTTCGGCGCGGCGAACTGCAAGGCGCCGGCGGGTTGCCCGAGCGCGGTCCGACGTCAGCCTTCGGCCGATGATCCATACAGGCTGAGCAGCTTGGCGCGCGAACTCCAGACGGGTCGACGTTCACGGATCATCTTTTCACGCTTCAACGCCTCCGGATTGTGCGTCCAGACCAAGGCGCTGATCAGGATGTTCTCCAAGGCGTCATGGACGTGGGTCCGCAGGCTCCCCGAGCCTTCGTCGACGTCCTCGAATCCAAGCCGAGAGATGATTCTCGTGACACTCTCGTTCGAACACCCCTGGCCCACGAAGTTCACCTTGGCCCGACAGGCCCGGGCTTGCTGAAGGGCGGGTTGGGCGACCAACTCATGGGTGAGCAGCCGGAGCGAATATTTCAGTCGCACGGAAACCTGCTGCGCCCAGGCGAGGTCGGCACCGCCCTTCGGCATGGACGGGATGCGCTCGTTCCAGCAATGGACATCCACGACGAGATCGCCGGGTCTGATCTCCGAACCGTCGGAGAGGCGCGTGGCGCAGGCTGCGGGCATGAGCGCGATGCGAAGAATGCATTTCTCGTCGTCGCTGAACGGCGCGACGCCGTGTTGCTGGCTGAGATACCCGTCCAAGCTGCTGATGGCGCGACGCAGCAGGCCGGTGCCCGGCAGCGGCTTCGAAGATGCGCTCGTTGTCAGGGCCACCTGGACGTTCTCCTCAATAGTACCTTAGCGCGAGGGGGTCCGGTCCGCCGCCAGCCCTCGTCCAGGCACAAAGCGACGATCCAAGCTTGCCCGTTCCTTGATGCGGCAACTTGTCCAACTCGCTTCTATTCCAAGGGTTCGTTCAGCCTGCGCCGCAGAATGGTCTCGTTGTCGTCGAGGCAAACGGCCGAATGCTCCACCATACCGGGCAGGAACGTTTGCAGGAAGGTGCGTCGGCTTGGCGCGAGGCGCATGAGCCCGCATACCATGGCCGACCGGCTTGTTTCCGCCGCGGTGGCCGGTGCAATGAACGGGGCCGCCCACGAGCGACGGCCGGCCGCGGCCCGACGAGGTTGGAGATGAAAGCCCTGGTGAAGAGCAAGTCCGAACCCGGCCTGTGGCTCGGCGACGAACCGGTGCCGAGGATCGGCCCTGACGATGTGCTGGTGCGGGTCAACAAGACCGGCATCTGCGGCACCGACATCCACATCTATGCCTGGGACGCGTGGGCCAGCCGCACCGTGCCGGTCCCCATGGTGGTGGGGCATGAATATGCGGGCGAGATCGCCGAGGTGGGCTCGGCCGTGCGCGGCCTCGTGGTGGGCCAGCGCGTGTCGGGCGAGGGCCACGTCATCGGCATGAAGAGCCGGGCCGCGCGGGGCGGCCGCTTCCATCTGGACCCCGAGACGCAGGGCATCGGGGTCCAGATCCCGGGCGCCTTCGCCGAATACGTCAGGGTGCCGGCCTTCAACATCGTGCCTTTGCCCGACGACGTCGACGACGAACTCGGCGCCATCCTGGATCCTCTCGGCAATGCAGTGCACACCGCCCTGTCGTTCGACCTCGTCGGCGAGGACGTGCTGATCACCGGGGCCGGACCCATCGGCATCATGGCGGCCGCAGTGGCGCGCCACGTCGGCGCCCGCCATGTCGTCATCACCGACGTGAACCCGGTCCGACTCCGACTGGCCGCCAGTGTGGCCGATGTGGTGCCGGTCGACGTGGCCCGCGAGGATCTGCCGGCCGTGATGGCGCGGCTCGGGTTGCGCGAAGGCTTCGATGTTGGGCTGGAGATGAGCGGCGTCCCCGCCGCACTCTCCCAGATGATCGGCAGCCTGGTGATGGGCGGCAAGATCGCCATGCTGGGCATCCCGTCCGAGCCCTTCGCGGTCGACTGGACCCGCGTCGTGTTCCGCATGCTGACCATCAAGGGCATCTACGGGCGCGAGATGTTCGAGACCTGGTACAAGATGCTGGCCATGCTGCAGTCTGGCCTCGACGTCCGCGGCGTCATCACGCACCGGTTCCCGGTCTACCAGTTCAGGGACGGCTTCGAGGCCATGCAGCGAGGTGAATGCGGCAAGGTCGTGCTCGACTGGCATTAGGACTGAGAGGCACGCCTGCACGGCCGAGATGCTGATTCCGGTTCAATCGGGGTGGCAGCGCCATTCGGTCGCGTAATAGAGCAGCGCCAGCGCCGGAAGCGCGATGCCGATCCACGATGTCAGAACCCAACCCTCGCGCGCGAAGGCCCAGCCCCCGATGGCCGAGCCCAAGGCGCCTCCGCCGAAGAAGAAGGCCATGAACAGGCCATTGAGCCGGCTGCGGTATTCGGCCCCGAGCGCGAAGATGGCGCGCTGGCCCAGCACCAGGTTGGCCGTGACACCGAAATCGAGCAGGATGGCGGCCGCGACGAGCGATCCCAACGCCAGGGGAGAGCCGGGCGCGCCGAGGTGGCCGAGGCCGAAGCTCAGCCCGACCAGCAGCATGGCGACGCCCGACGCGGGTCGGCTCCAGCCGCGGTCCGCTACCCGGCCGGCGATCGGCGCCGCGACGGCGCCCGCCACGCCGGCCAGGGCGAAGAGCGCGATGCCGGCCTGGGACAGACGATAAAGCGGCCCGGCCAACAGAAGCGGCGTCGTGGTCCAGAACAGGCTGAAGGCCGCGAAGAGGCAGGCCTGGTACAGCGCGCGCCGCCTCAGGATCGGCGTGGTGCGGACGAGGTGTCCCATGGAGGCCAGAAGCCCGCCGTAGCTCAGGCGATGCACCGGCCTGCGTAGCGGCAGCGCCCGATAGAGCACGATCGACAATAGCACCATGATGCATGCGGAGGCGAAGAACACCACGTGCCAGGACGAGACCTGCGTGACGAAGCTCGCCACTGGGCGTGACAGCATGATGCCGAGCATGAGTCCGCTCATCACGTTGCCCACGACCCGGCCGCGGTGATCCTCGGGCGCGAGATGGGCCGCAAAAGGCACGAGGATCTGAACCGCCACGGAGCCCAGTCCGATGAACAGTGCCGCGATGAGGAACAGAGGTGCCGCCGGTGCGAGGCCCGCCCCGACGAGCGCCACAGTCACGAGCGCGACGACGCCCAGGATGAGCCTGCGGTTCTCGACGAGATCGCCGAGCGGCACGATCAGCAGCAGGCCGGCCCCGTAGCCGATCTGGGTCATGGTCACGATCAGCCCGGCCGCCGAGGGCGACAGGCCGAGCGACGCGCTGATGGGGCCGGCCAGGGGCTGCGCGTAGTAGATATTGGCGACGATCAGGGCGCAGGAGGCCGCGAGCAGCAGCACGATCCAGCGCGGCGCGCCGACGTCCTGCACCGCACTCCCGGTGGTCGTTGTGGTGACGGACGACAAGCATGGATCTCCGGAGCGGGCGAGCCGCACGCCGGCGCGTGCGATGGACCACGCCGTCCGGACCGTCAACCAGCCGGCGGGGATTGCAGCCATGCGGCTCCGCGATCCACGTCGGCCGGGACCATCGGTCAGCGCTTCTTCAGCGCCGCCGGTGAGGGACCGCCCGGTGTCCGAAAGGCTAGACGGTGCCCCCGTGATAGCGGGTCAGCCTCGGATTGCCGGCTCGGGCGCTCCTCATTGGGCGATGAGGCGCTCACCCTCCGGGCCAGGGTTGATGCCGCTCGGGAGGAAGAGCCCGCGGCTGGCGTTCTGCTTCCCGTAGACGATGTTCAGCACCTGGCGGGGCGTCCGCGCAAAGGCCACGCTGTTCGGATCGGTCGGGACGATGTTGGCCGGTGACGGGAAGCCGCCGTCGAGCGTGCTCTGGTCGCCCCCGACGCCTTGGGCGTCCTGGGCGCCCGACAGGGTCGATTGCAGGGCCGAGATCTTGGCCGTCGCGGGCGTCGCGTAATTGCTCTGCAGCGCGAAGATCAACGATCGAAGCGAGCCCGCATGATAGGCTTCCGTGCCCAGGAGGCCTCCTGCCGCGGCCAGAAAGGTCTTGCTGGTGATGAGCGGCGCCGAGCCGATATAGGCGGTGACGCCGACATCGATGAAGTTGTAGGCCGCCAAGAGGAAGCTGAAATCGTCGGCATAGGCGTCGAAAAAGCCGTTCGGCGCGATGATGCCGGCCGCCTGCGCCGCGACCGTGAAGGCGTTGGCGATGTCGACGTCGGGACGCGCGACGGCCTTGCTGCCGAGGACCGAGCGCAGGAACTGCACATGGTTCTTCTCGTTGTCGGCGATTTCGACCGCAATATTGCCGACGACCGGATTAGTGAAATTGACCTTGCGGCCGCCGGTGACCGTCCCGACCTTGCCGATCCCGGTCACGTCGCTCTCCGGCAGACCAACCCCGAAGGCGACGCGGAGGTGAAACTCGGCTTCCAGATACTCGAGGGTCAGCGCGAAGTTGAGGATTGCGGTGTCGAGATCAGGCGTCTGAGCCGCGGCCGTCGCGGTCAGACCTCCCATCGTAGCCGCGGCGGCACCGAGACCGACCGCGCCGAGAAACGCGCGGCGCCCGGCTTCGAGATCGAGCGGACGGGCGCGATCCGTGCCTGTGTTGAGGATTGCGTTGGGTTCGGCCATCATGTTTCGCTCCGCTGCATCCGTCGCATACCCGGGGAACAACAAAGGGGATATGCGCCACGGATCTGACACGTCGACGATCTGAATCCAGTTCCTTCGGCGAGGCAATTGGAATCATGGGTGCCGAGCGCCGCCGCGACATCGAGGGCCGCTCAGCCGATCTCGCCTTTCAGCGTCAGCGGCAGCCCGGCCGCCACCAGCACGACGCGATCGCAGATCTCCGCCATCGCCTGGTTCAACCGGCCTTGGGCGTCGCGGAAGTCGCGGGCGAGCTTGTTGTCGGGCACGATACCCCAGCCGACCTCGTTCGACACGAATACCACCGGCCCGGCAAGGTCCGGCACCATGGCGGCAAGGCGCGAGCACGCCACCGCCGCGCCGCTCTGCGCGGGCTCGGTGGCGTCGCCCAGCATGACGTTGGTGAGCCACAGCGTTAGGCAGTCCACCAGGACGATCCTGCCCGGTGCCGCCTCGTGCCGCAGGGCCTGGGCAAGCTCGAGCGGTTCCTCGACCGTGCGCCAACCGTCCCGCGCGCGGTCGGCGCGATGGTTGGCGATGCGCTCCCGCATCTCGTCGTCGAAGGCCGTGGCAGTGGCGATGTAGATGCGTTCGAGGCCCGAGCGGCGCGCCAGGGCTTCGGCAAACCGGCTCTTGCCGGACCGTGCGCCGCCGATCACCAGGGCGTGGAGGCCGGCGAGAGACATGCTAGCGGATCAGCCAGCGCAGCAGCGTTCGCCAACTGAACGTCGCCCGGTCGTAGATGCGATTGTAGGCGGCGCGGCGCGGATCCGTCAGCCAGCCCCAGCCGCGCGGAGCCTTGAGGCCGAGGTTGTGGCGAAGATAGCGCTTCCAGGACGTCCGTGCCGCGATGCTCTTGGCGAGCGAGGGACGCCGCAGACCGAACTTCATGGAGCTTCCCGCTGCTGCCCGGCGCCGGCTCTGCCCGCCGACGCAACCCTGACCCGACATCGCCACCCTACCGGACGGCGGCGTTTCTGGTAACCCAGTGACCGCCCCAGCCCCATGCGCCTTCCATGCCCCAACCTGTCCTGTCCCGCATCAAGATCGACCTCTACCTCGTGGCGCTCGCCGCCACCGTGTTGGTGGCGACGCTGCTGCCGGCCCGCGGCGTCACCGAGCCGATCTCCAGGCATGCGGTCACTGCGGCCGTGTTCCTGCTGTTCTTCCTCTACGGCGCGCGTCTATCCACGAAGGCCGTGATCGAGGGCATCACGCATTGGCGCCTGCAGGGCCTCGTGCTGGCAAGCACTTTCATGCTGTTCCCGGCGGTTGGGCTCGGCCTGACGGCGGCGCTGAAGCCATGGTTGCCGAACGACTTCGCCTTCGGGCTGCTGTTCGTCTGCGTGCTGCCCTCCACAGTGCAGTCCTCCATCGCCTTTACCTCGATCGCGCGGGGTATCGTCCCGGCGGCGCTCTGCAGCGCCTCGCTATCGAACCTTCTCGGCATGGGGCTGACGCCCGTTCTGGTGGCGCTGCTCCTGTCGAGCCACGGCGCCGGCTTCAGCCTCAACGCGTTCGAGGATATTGCACTCGAATTGCTGCTGCCTTTCGGGCTCGGCCAGCTTTGCCGTCCCTGGATCGGCCCCTGGATCACACGCCGGGCGGGCGTGCTGTCCTACGTCGACCGCGGGTCGATCCTGCTGGTCGTGTATTCGGCGTTCAGCGAGAGCGTACTGGCGGGAGTGTGGAGCCACATGGGCCCGTCCATCCTGGCGCTGATCGTGGTGCTCGACGCGGTGTTGCTGGCTCTGGTGCTGCTCGCCACCACGGCGGCGAGCCGCGGCACCCGCTTCAGCAAGGAGGACGAGATCTCGATCGTCTTCTGCGGCTCCAAGAAGAGCCTGGCCGGCGGCATCGCCATGCCAATATCCTGTTCCCGGGCCCTGCCGTCGCCGCTATCCTGCTGCCGCTGATGGTCTTCCACCAGCTCCAGCTCTTTGCCTGTGCCTGGCTGGCGCAGCGTTATGCCGGGCGCTCTTCAGCCGCGACACCCGCGCCGACGCCCGGCGGCGTCCTCCCCGCCCCTGCGGCGCTCGGGCGATGATGTCCGGCTTCCCAGCCAGGTCCAGGCCCGGCCCGCTACCGCCGGCAACCTTGGTTCGGCAGGGCCCGGCATAGACCATCGCCCGGCCGCGGCATCGGTGAGGTCCAGCGCCGCGCAAGATCGTCCACCGAACCGTCGCTACATCAGCCCGCGGTAGGCATATTCCTTGATGAGTTCCTGCACGAACATCAGCAGAAGCAGCAGGATGATGGGCGACACGTCGATGCCGCCGAGATTGGGCAGGATCCGGCGGATCGGCCGCAACAGCGGCTCGGTCATGGCGTTGAGGAAGTTCCAGATCGTGCGGACGAAGTCGTTGCGGAAGTTGATCACGTCGAAAGCCAGGAGCCAGGACATGATCGCGGTCGCGATGATGACGTAGCTATAGAAATCGAGAACACGAAGGATCAGGTTCAGGAGGGCGTACATGGAAGCTCCCACGGGGCCCGGGCGCGGGAGCGTCGGATCCGGCCAGCCCCATGTAGCGAGCCGGGCCGCCGCCCGCAACCCGAGGCGAGGGCCGGGGAGAGCCTACGCCGGGCTCGGCGCAGCATTGCGGCGGGCCTCGACTAGGCCTAATGGACGGCACCCTGAGACGGGGTCGCGCGCGGAGTCATCACATGGCATTCAAGGTTGCGGTCGTCGGCGCCACCGGAAACGTGGGCCGCGAGATGCTGAACATCCTGGCCGAGCGCAATTTTCCGGCCAGCGAGGTCGTGGCGCTCGCGTCCAACCGCTCGTTCGGCACGCAGATCTCGTTCGGCGACAAGACCCTGTCGTGCAGGATGCTGGACACCTATGACTTCAACGGCACCGACATCTGCCTGATGTCGGCGGGCGGCGATGTCGCCAAGCTCTGGTCGCAGAGGATCGCCGCCGCGGGCTGCGTCGTGATCGACAATTCGTCGGCCTGGCGCATGCACGCCGACGTGCCGCTGATCGTGCCGGAGGTCAATGCCGCGGCCATCGAGGGCTTCCGCAAGCTGAACATCATCGCCAACCCGAACTGCTCCACGGCGCAACTCGTCGTGGCCCTGAAGCCTCTCCACGACAGGGCCGGGATCAAGCGGGTCGTGGTGGCGACCTACCAGTCCGTGTCGGGTGCCGGCAAGGAGGGCATGGACGAACTCTTCACCCAGACCCGCGCCGTCTTCGTGTCGGACGCGCTGGTGACGAAGAAGTTTCCGAAGCGCATCGCCTTCAACGTCATCCCGCAGATCGACGTCTTCATGGAGGACGGCGCGACCAAGGAGGAGTGGAAGATGATGGTCGAGACCAAGAAGATCCTCGACCCCAAGATCAAGCTGACCGCGACCTGCGTGCGCGTGCCTGTCTTCATCGGCCATTCCGAGGCCGTCAGCATCGAGTTCGAAAGCCCGATCTCGGCCGAGGAGGCCAAGGACATCCTGCGCGAGGCGCCGGGCTGCCTCGTGATCGATCGGCATGAGCCCGGCGGCTATATCACGCCGCACGACGCGGCCGGCGAGGACGCCACCTATATCTCGCGCATCAGGGAGGATCCGACGGTCGAGAACGGCCTTTCGCTGTGGTGCGTGTCGGACAACCTGCGCAAGGGTGCCGCGCTGAATGCCGTGCAAATCGCCGAGGTGCTGGTGAACCGCCGCCTGATCCAGCCGAAACTCAAGGCGGCGTGAGGACGTGCAGCCTTGAGATACCGGCGGTTCCTGGCGGGATTCGCTCTCGCTGCGAACCGCGGGGGCGCTCGACGCCATCGGGTCATGCAGGGCGAGACCGAAGCGCTAGGCGACGGCGCAAATGCCGTCCAAGGTGCCGACGCAGTTCCGCCCTGACCGCTTGGCGGCATAAAGGGCCTTGTCGGCCTGAGCCAGCAAGGCGGTGAAGCTACGGGTCGACGATGTCAGGGTTGCGCAGCCGAGGCTCGCGGTGACGCTGAAAGGGCCGCTCGGCGACATCATCGTCAGGCTCGCCACCAGGGCGCGGAGCCGTTCGGCCACTTCGACCGCACCCTGAAGATCGAGCGACGGCAGCAGCACCACGAACTCCTCGCCACCGAGACGCGCGAAGGTGTGGCCGGGTTTGAGTGCACCCCCGCAGGCCTGTGCGATGGATTTCAGCACGTCGTCGCCGACGCCGTGCCCGTAGGTGTCGTTGACGCGCTTGAAGTGGTCGACGTCGAGTGCGATCACGGTCAATGGGCGACCCTGCTGCAAGCAATGGCTCAGGTCGCGCTCGGCGACCTGAAACAGGCGGGCGCGGTTGCAGATACCGGTCAGGTGATCGGTTTGAAGCATGCGCCTCAGCTTCGCCGTGTCGAACTCCTGGCGGGTGACGGAGCGCAGGACGACCGTGTAACCCAGGACGGTCCGATGGTCCTGAGCCTCGTCCTCGCCCCGCACGACGATCAACCGTTGGCACCAGCGTCGCCCGCCATCGCCCTGACGCTGCCAGCCCTCGTCGAGATACCAGCCATCGCGCCGCGCCAGGAGCACCTGCTCGGCCGCGCTCAAACGGGCGTCGCCAGGGTCGGGAGCATCGAAGACGTCGAGCGTATGGCCCATGATCGCGTCCTCGTCGAGCCCGGTTTGCCGAAGCACGGACGGCCTGACGCCGTCGATCCGGCCCGCCGCATCGAGCGACAGGACGGCGAAATCCTCGGCGCTCTCCAGCAGCGACGAAAACCACGTCTCGGCCTGCCTGAGGCGGCGCTCCTGTGCGACCTGCCGGGAAACGTCCGCCAGGGTCGCCGTGAAGCGCTCGCCGCTCAGCTTGGTGACCGTGCAGGCCAGAACGGAAGCTTCACCCGAACCATCCGGGGCGCCTGGGCCGACGATGATGCGGTGATCCTCGCAGACCGTGCCGCGCGGCGGGCCGAAGCTTTGAGCGAGGTTGCGGACCTCCGGTCCGCAGGCCGCGTGGGGGGTGAAGCAAATGGTGCCGATGGGCGCCGCCGACAGGGGCTGCAGCAGTTGCATGGCTTTGGGATTCATCATCTC
>CAXUCF010000059.1:5589-20803 GCA_964249275.1 uncultured Lichenihabitans sp. | reverse complement strand
TAGGGGATGCCGCCGGCGCGCGGCGGGATCGCGCGTCCGATGAAGCCCGCCAGCAGCACCACGGTCAAGAGGTAGGGCAGGGCCTGGATGGCCTGGACCGGGACCTCGCCGAAACCCGGGATCGCCGTGCCCTGCAGGCGGATGGCGGCCGCGTCGAGGAAGCCGAACAGAAAGCAGGTGGCGAGCGCCGGCCAGGGCCGCCACTTGGCGAAGACGAGCGCCGCCAGCGCGATGAAGCCCTTGCCGGCCGTCATGTTGGTGAGGAACCCGGCCGCCTGGCCGACCGACAGATAGGTGCCGGCGAGCCCGCAGAGCACGCCGCAGATCACCACGGCGCCGTAGCGGATGCCGCGCACCGACACGCCCGCCGTGTCGACGGCGGCCGGGTTCTCGCCGGTGGCGCGCAGGCGCAGCCCGAACCGCGTCCGGTAGAGCGCGAAGGCGGTGAGCGGCACGGCCGCGAGCGCCGCATAGGCCAGCACGTTGTGGCCCGAGAGGAGGTCGCGGTACACGGGGCCGAGATAGGGCACGGCGCCGATGCGCGCGGCGCCCGGCCAGATGAGGCCCTCGAAGCGCGACGCCGCTGCGGTGAGCTGCGGCGTGCGGCCGCCTTCGGCGAACCAGGCGTGGCCCACCGTGGCGGTGAGGCCCGCCGCCAGCATGTTAATGGCGGCGCCCGACACGATCTGGTTGCCGCGCGCCTCGATCGCGGCGAAGCCGTGGGCGAGCCCGAACACCACCGAGGCCGCCACGCCGGCCCCGAGCCCGATCCAGGCGCTGCCGGTCGCCCAGGCCGCGACCGCCGAGGCAAAGGCCGCCGCCAGCATCTTGCCTTCGAGGCCGATGTCGAAGATGCCGGCCCGCTCGGACCAGAGTCCGGCCAGGCAGGCGAGGATCAGCGGCACCGAGAGCCGCAGGCTCGACGCCAGGATCAGGGCCGCGGCCGCAATGCCTTCCTCCATCAGGGCAGCTTCCCCCCGGGCTCGGCGACGCGCGCCGGCACGGTCGCCTCGCCGGTCTCGCCCGGGCCTAGACGGGCCGCGAAGAGGCGCGCCAGGCCCCGCCGGAACAGCCCTTCGAGTGCGCCCGCGAAGAACACCACGAGGCCCTGCACCACGACGATCATGTCGCGGGTGATCCTGGGCTCGTCGAAGGCGAGTTCCGCGCCACCCTGGTAGAGCACGCCGAAGAGGAAGCTCGCCAGCACCACGCCGAGCGGATGGCCGCGGCCCATGAGCGCCACCGCGATGCCGACGAAGCCGTAGCCCGAGGTGAAATCGAGCAGCAGCCTGTTCTGCACCCCCATGATCTCATTGACGGCCACGCCGCCGGCGAGCGCGCCCGACAGCGCCATGCACAGCACCGTCACGCGGGCCGGCGAGATCCCGCCATAGACGGCCGCCGAGGGGTTCCGCCCCACGGTGCGGATCTCGTAGCCCGTGCGGGTGCGCCACACGAACACCCAGACGGCGGCCGCCGAGAGCAGCGCCAGGACGAAGCTGAGGTTCAGCGGCGTGGTCGGGGCGGCGATGCCGATAGCGGCCAGCACCGAGCGCATCGACGGTACCGCGGCGGCGGGCGGAAAAGCCGCCGACTCGGCCTGCATGGAGCCCGGCGCGCGCAGCACGTTGACCAGGAGATAGGCCATCAGGGCCGAGGCCAGGAAGTTGAACATGATGGTCGTGATGACGATGTGGCTGCCGCGCCGCGCCTGGAGCAGACCCGGCACATAGGCCCAGGCGCCGCCGAACAGCGCGGCGGCCCCGACTCCGAGCGGGAGGAGGAGCCAGGCCGGCAGGGTGCCGCCGTGCAGGCAGACCAGAGCGGCGCCGAGCCCGCCCACATAGGCCTGGCCCTCGGCGCCGATGTTGAAGAGCCCGCCCTGGAAGGCCAGCGCCACGGCGAGGCCCGTGAAGATGAAGTCGGTGGCGTAATAGAGCGTGAAGCCGAGGCCCTCGCCGCTGCCGAGGCTGCCCTCGACGAGGTCGCGCACCGCCATGACGGGATCGACCCCGATGGCCGCCACCACGAGGCCGCCGACCAGCAATGCGGCGGCGACGCTGAGCAGCGGCACCAGGACCACATCGGCCCAGCCGGGCAGGGGCCGGGCGGCGCTCATGCGGAAAGCGTCAGGTTACCATGCTGGTCGAGCGGGAAGAACGGGTTGTGGGCCAGTTCCCAGACGTGACCGTCGGGGTCGGCGACATAACCCGAGTAGCCGCCCCAATGCGTCGGTTCGGGCCGTTTCAGCGCGGTGGCACCGGCCGCGAGCGCCCGGGCGAAGAGGTCGTCCACGGCCTCCGGGCCACGCAGGTTCTGGGCCAGCGTGACGCCGGAGAATCCAGGCTTTGAATCCGGCACGCCGGCATCGGCGGCCAGCGCCGCGCGAGCGAACAGCGCCAGCGCCATGCCGTTCATCTGGAAGAAGGCGATTTCGTCGCCCTGGCTGGCGCTCGACGCCGTCCAGCCGAGCGCCTCGTAGAAGCGCCGCGCCGCGGGGACGGAAGAGACGCCCAGCGTGACGATGCTCAGCCGCTGCTCCATCATGGAACCCCGCTTTCCATCCCGGCCATCATGAGGCCGATCTCCCTCACGAAGGCCGGGTCGTCGGCGGCGCCGGGCGGAGGGCGGCGGCTGCCGGTGAGGCGGCCGCCGCACATGACGAGGATCAGGTCGCCCAGCGCCAGGATCTCGTCGAGTTCGACCGACACGACCAGGATCGCCACCCCGGCGTCGCGCAGCGCCACGAGGCGCCGGTGGATGAACGCGATGGCGCCGATGTCGACGCCGCGGGTCGGCTGGCCGCAGAGCACCACCTTGGGGTCGCGCTCCATCTCGCGGGCCAGCACGATCTTCTGCTGGTTGCCGCCGGAGAAATTCGCGGTCTTCAGCCGCGGTGCGGCCGGGCGGACGTCGTAGGCTTGCATCTTGCGGATCATGTCGCCCAGCACGGCCCCGCGGCTCAGGAAGGGGCCGGCGCCGAAGCATGGGTCGCGATGGATGCCCAGGATGGCGCTTTCGCAGGCCTCGAAGGCCGTCACCAACCCCATGCGGTGGCGGTCCTCGGGCACGTGGACGAGGCCGAGCGCGCCCAGGGCGCGCGGGTTGCGTCGGGCGGGCTCGACAGCGCGGCCGTCGATCAGGATCTCGCCCGCCGCGATCGGCCGGATGCCGGCCAGGGCTTCGAGCAGTTCGGACTGCCCGTTGCCGGCGACGCCCGCCAGCCCGGCGATCTCGCCGGCCCGCAGCGCGAAGGAGACGTCGTCCACGACCTTGAGGCCGCTGGCGTCGAGGGCCGTGAGGTTGCGGACGTCGAGCCGCGGCGGCCCGGGCCGGGCCGGCGGGCGTTCGACGGTGAGCGACACGCGGCGCCCCACCATGGCGTCGGCGAGCTTCGCGGGCGAGGTCGCGGCCGTGTCGACGGTCTCGACCACCGTGCCGCCGCGCATCACCGAGACGCGGTCCGTCACCGCCATGATCTCGCGCAGCTTGTGGGTGATCAGGATCACGGTCTTGCCCTCGCGCTTGAGGGTGCGCAGCATGTCGAACAGGCCGTCGGCCTCGGCCGGCGTCAGCACGGCCGTGGGTTCGTCGAGGATCAGGATCTCGGCGCCGCGCAACAGCGCCTTCAGGATCTCGACCCGCTGCCGCATGCCGACCGCGAGGTCGCCCACGAGGGCGTCGGGGTCGACCGCGAGACCGTAGAGCCGCGCGAGTTCGGCGAGGCGGGCCCGCACCCGCGCGGCGCCGCGGCGGAGCAGGGCACCGCCTTCGGCTCCGAGCATGACGTTGTCGAGCACGCTCAAGGTATCGACCAGCATGAAGTGCTGGTGCACCATGCCGATGCCATGCCGGATCGAGTCCCGCGACGCGGCGATGCGGACCGGCCGGCCCCCGACCCGGATCTCGCCCGCGTCGGCTTCGTAGAAACCGTAGACGATCGACATCAGCGTCGACTTGCCGGCGCCGTTCTCGCCCACGATGCCGTGGATCGTGCCGGCCAGCACCGACAGGTTCACGTCGCGGTTGGCCCGCACGGGGCCGAAACTCTTGGCGATGCCGACGAGGTCGAGGGCGGGAGTCATCACCCTAGCCTAGAATGACATCTCCGACATGGCCAGCCCTTCATCACGGCGTCGGGAGTCCTCAAATCCCAGATTTTACGACGCAAAATTCACACCCGGCAGAGCGATTAGGGCTTCTCGTGCGTTTCCTTTCAATCACGGTCTCGTGCTAGACGTCGTCACAGACGAGGGTTAGCATCACTACGAACTCAGGATTGATAGCATGGCCGAAGATGCTCCAGTTCACCCCTCGACAATCCCGTTGCTTTACGCGGACGGTGTTCTTAATGTATTTAACAACAAGGATGTAGTCAAATTCTACCTAAATCGCTCTAGTCCACCAGTAAAGAGTATGGTGCAAGAAGCGAGTAGTGCCATTGCTTAGATCGTAATGCCCATAAGAAGCTTTATAGAAACAGTTGCGTTCTTTCAGGTAAGTGCTAGGGAGATGATCGAAAGGGGGGTTTTTAGTCAAGAAGAACTCAATGAAGCTATGAAGCTGCAGGAGGATTGAAGTTGGCGACAAACGTGGCATTCGATACCAGACGCGCCAACGCTGGAGCTAGCTTATCGGCTAAGCACGCAACAGGAATTTCGTTTTCCCGACCTAACGTGAGCCGCGTAGGAGCACCTTGGGGGAATGCTCTGAACCCTGCAGTTCTCCGGCGGCATCGAATATCCGATCTGACGTTCGTCCACCTGACTCGAACCGTCCACGACGGCAATTTCAGCTACCCCGCCGGCACCACAGGAACCGTCGTCTACTGCTACTCTGACGGAACCGGATTTGAGGTAGAAGTTAGCAAAGGGCAGCACGCCGTGCTCACGTTATCTTATAACGACATCGAACCTGTGCGAGGGAGCCTTGCCGAAACTACTAGGGAAGCGCGACATACGTCCAGATAAGATATATAAGTACCTCCTCAATCCTGATCACCCCGAAGGGGCTAGCAAGGAAAGATTTTTCACATCGTTTGGCTTCGAGTCCTCTCGGGGGGATTTGTTGTCTCATGCTATAAACGAACATGCTGAAGAACGGGAAATTGCAAAAGAGGTTGTCTCTCCCCACGGTAGGAAGACGATCATACGCTGTAAAATCAAAACATCCGATGGTAGAAATCCGTGCATCTTCGCCGTTTGGATCCAGGAGGAGAAAGCCGACGAACAAAGCTTCGTGACGGCTTATCCGGCCAAGGAAGACGATTGATCCTCCAAGGCTCCCTGAAAGCATAGCGAGTCGGACCGGACGGCTGCCGGGCGTGGGTTCGAAGCGGGCGAAATACCGGGCCCGCTCGGCTTATCGAGGGTGTCGAGCCCGACGCATGCGGCCCAGCGCCGATTTTTGGTATCATATCACTCGTCGGCCCACGAAGTTGGCGGGGAGGACGGGATCGCAGAAGCCGTTCCAATGCGAGACGGCGCGCGGAGGGGCGGAACTCCGGTGCTACCGCTCGCCGGATCAGTCGGGGCACTTGTTGTCGACCATGTAGTCGTGCACGGCGATCTTGCCCGATTCGATGTCGGCCGCGGCCGCGTCGGCTGCCTTCTTCATGTCGGGCGTGATCAGGTCCTTGTTGAACTGATCCTGGGCGAAACCGACGCCGTCCTGCTGCAGGCCCAGCACCGCGATCCCGGGCTTCCAGGCGCCGTTCTTGGCGTCCATGAAGGTCTTGTAGACCGCCACGTCGACATGCTTCAGCATGGAGGTCAGCACCTTGCCGGGGAACAGGCCGTTCTGGTCGGAATCGACTCCGATACCGAGCTTGCCGGCATCGGCCGCGGCCCGCAGCACGCCCACGCCGGTGGCGCCGGCCGCGTGGTAGACCACGTCGGCTCCGCGATCGATCTGGGATTTGGCGAGTTCGCCGCCCTTGACCGGATCGGTCCAGGCCGCGCCCGTGGTGCCGGTCATGTTCTGCAGCACCTCGGCCTTGGGGTCGGCGTATTTGACGCCCTGCACGTAGCCGCAGGAGAACTTGTGGATCAGCGGGATGTCCATGCCGCCCACGAAGCCGACCTTGCCGGTCTTCGAGGCCTTGGCGGCCAGGAGCCCGACCAGGAAGGAGCCCTCCTGTTCCTTGAACACGACCGACTGCACGTTGGGCTTGTCCACCACCATGTCGACGATCGCGAATTGCGTGCCGGGAAACTCGGACGCCACCTTCTCCACGGCGCTGGCCTGGCTGAAGCCGATAGCCACGATGGGGCTCAGTCCGTCGCGGGCGAACTTGCGCAGGGCCTGTTCGCGCTGGGCGTCGTTCTGGATCTCGAAATCGCGGAACGCGATGCCGGTGTCCTGCTTGAACTTCTCGGCTCCGTGGAAAGCGCCCTCGTTGAAGCTCTTGTCGAACTTCCCGCCGATGTCGTAGATCAGCGCCGGTTTGATGTCGGCGGCATGCGCCGGAGCGACGACGGTCGCCAGAACCGCGAGGCTCGCGCTCGCCGTGACACCTGCAATCCCCATCGTTGCCATCCTACGCCCTCGTCCTGACGCGCCTCCGGCCCGTCTTCGTCCCTCAACATTGCACGGCGCGTGCCAGCCGCAAAGCCGGGCGCGGCGTCCGTCGCGCGTCGGCTTCGGCCGTGCCATTCGTCGGAGCGTGGAGCGCGATTGCTGCCGGATCGTCTCGCCTCCGCCATGTCGCAATGTTACGGGTGCGCGGCGCACCGCATCGACGGCCACGCTGAGAGGAGAACCCGCGGCATGATCACGTTCTACTACAACATGGCTCCGAACCCCATGAAGGTCGCTCTGTTCCTGGAAGAGGCGGGGCTCGACTACGTCACGGTGCCGGTCGACAGCCGCAAGGGCGAGCAGCACGCCGACAGTTACAGGGCCGTCAATCCCAACGGCAAGGTGCCGGCCATCGTGGACGGCGACGTCACGGTGTTCGACAGCAACGCCATCCTGCTCTACCTCGGCGAGAAGACCGGCAAGTTCATGCCGTCGGCCGGCGGCAAGGCCCGTGGCGAATTCCTGTCCTGGCTGATGTTCGTGGCGTCGGGCATCGGCCCCTATTCGGGCCAGGCCGTGCATTTCAAGCATTTCGCGCCGCCGCCGCAGGACTATGCGATCAACCGCTATGCGCATGAGGTCGACCGGCACTGGGGCATCGTCGACGACCGGCTCGCGCGGCGAAGCTTCATGCTGGGCGAGGATTACACCATCGTCGACATGGCGGTATGGGGCTGGGCCCGCATGCTGCCCTTCGTCATCGGCGAGACCGCCTGGAGCAAGCTGCCCAATGTCAAGCGCCTGCTCGACACGGTCAGCGCCCGCCCGGCCGCCCAGCGCGCCGAGGCCTTGAAGGAAAAGCACAGCTTCAAGGCCGAGATGGACGATGAAGCCCGGCGCCACATGTTCCCGCAGAACGCGACCTACAAGCCGAAGGCGGCCTGAGCCTCCTCACGGCCGATGCGATGCGCAGTCGCGGAGGTCGGCCGTTCGGAGGCGCTCCCGTGGAGATGAGCGATGGGTCGGCCCGCTGTCCCGCCGCCATCCGCCGCACGTCATGGGCCGACTGGCTCGTGCCGTTCACGGGCGGGCCGGCGCGTCGGACGAGGTCATCGTGACTGCCTCGGGGATTGCAGGACGATGGTCGCGAGAGGAGGCAGCGTCAGGCTGAGCGACTCCCCGTGGCCCTGCACCGCGATCCCTTCGGTCGTCACACCATCATCGTTGCCGAGGCCGCTGCCGCCGTAAGGGCTCCCATCCGTGTTGAGCACCTCGCGCCAGTGCCCTGGCTTCGGTACGCCGACGCGGTAGTCGTGCCGAGGCACGGGCGTCATGTTGCTCACCACGAGGACACTCGACCGCCCGTCCGCGGTCTGCCGGACGAAGCCGTAGACTGAGTTCCGTGCGTCGTCGCCCACCGCCCAACGGAAGCCCGCCGGGTCGGCGTCGGTGGCGTGGAGGGCCGGCTCGCCCGAATAGAGACGGTTGAGGTCGGCGACGAGCCTCTGCACCCCCTTGTGGGCGGGTACGTCGAGCAGGTCCCAGTCGAGCGAGGCGTCGTTGTTCCACTCGGCCCATTGGGCGATCTCGTTGCCCATGAACAGCAGTTTCTTGCCCGGGAACGTCCACATCCAGGCATAGTAGGCTCGCAGGTTGGCGAACTTCTGCCAGTCGTCGCCCGGCATCTTGCGGATCATCGACCCCTTGCCGTGCACGACTTCGTCGTGGCTCAGCGGCAGCATGAAGCGCTCGGTGTAGGCGTAGACCATGCCGAAGGTCATCAGGTGGTGGTCGTAGCTGCGGTAGATCGGCTCCTTTTCCATGTACTGCAGCGTGTCGTGCATCCAGCCCATGTTCCATTTCAGATCGAACCCCAGCCCGCCCTGGTCGACCGGGGCCGTGACACCGGGCCAGGCGGTCGATTCTTCGGCGATGACCAGTGCGCCGGGCTTGCGCTGCGCCACGATGCTGTTGAGATGCTTGAAGAACTCGACCGACTCGAGGTTCTCCCGGCCGCCATACTTGTTCGGCACCCATTCCCCGGCCTTGCGGCTGTAATCGCGGTAGAGCATCGAGGCGACGGCATCGACCCGTAGGGCATCGACGTGGTACCGCTCCAGCCATTCGAGCGCGCTGGCGATGATGAAGCCCTTCACCTCGCGGCGGCCGAGGTTGAAGATCAGCGTGTTCCAGTCCTGGTGAAAGCCCTCCCGCGGGTCCGCGTGCTCATAGAGGGCCGTACCGTCGAACCGGGCCAGGCCCCAGACGTCGGTCGGGAAATGGGCCGGCACCCAGTCCAGGATGACGCCGATCCCGCGCGCGTGGCAGCGGTCGACGAAATAGGCGAAGTCCTCCGGCGGCCCGTAACGGCCGGTGGGGGCGAAGAGTCCCAGGGGCTGGTAGCCCCAGGATCCGCCGAACGGATGCTCCATGATGGGCAGGAACTCGACATGGGTGAAGCCGAGGGCCTCGACGTAAGGCAAGAGGCGGTCGGCCAACTCCCGCCACGTGAGACTGCGGTTGCCCTCGCCCGGCACGCGGAGCCAGGAGCCGGCGTGGACCTCGTAGACCGAGAGTGGGGCGTCGATCGCCTGCCGGCGCGCCCGCTCGGCCTGCCAGTCCCCGTCCGTCCAGGCGTAGGGTTCGGACCGCGCCACGATCGAGGCGCTACCAGGCGCCGCCTCCGCGGCGCGCGCCACCGGATCGGCCTTCTGCGGCAGCAAGGTGCCGTCAGGGCCGACGATCTCGTACTTGTAGCAGGTCCCCGGGCCGATGCGGGGCACGAACAGCTCCCAGACGCCGGTTCCTCCGCGCAGGCGCATCGGGTGGCGGCGCCCGTCCCAGCTATCGAAATCGCCCACCACCGACACGCGCCGTGCGTTCGGCGCCCAGACGGCGAAGCGCACGCCCGGCACGCCCTCGACCGTCATGGCCTGGGCCCCGAGGCAGCGGCTCAGTTCATAATGCGTGCCCTGGCCGATGAGATGGAGGTCGAGGTCGCCGAGCAGGAGGCCGAAGCTGTAGGGGTCCTCGGTCTCCTGCACGGCCTCCGGCCATCGGATGCGCAGCCGATAGGGTCCCGGGGCCTGGACGGGGCCGGCGAACAGGCCCGCGGGGTGGACCATGTCGAGCGTGCCGATGCGGCTGCCGTCCTCGCGCGCCACGACATCCACACCTTGCGCACCGGGCAGGAAGGCCCGGACGACCCGGGCCTCGCCGACCCTGTGGTCGCCGAGGATCGCGAAGGGGTCGCCGTGCCGCCCCTCCACGAGGGCGTGAACGGCCTCGGCGCCGATCCCCGCCGTCGCATCCCGTCCAGCCATCACGGGCGACCCTCCTTGCCGGTCACGCGATCGACCAGCATGCTGAAACCGCGCAGCGGGATCGGCAGCCATTTGGGCCGGTTCGCGACCTCGTAAGCGACCTCGTAGGCGGCCTTCTCGATCAGCATGAGGTCGAGCAGCGATCCCCGCCTCCTGCCTGCCTCGGCTCTCGTTTCGTCGCCCGACGCGGTGCAGTAGCTCTGCAGGAAGGCCTCCGTCGCCTCGCGGCGGAACGCGTCCAGCAGTGTCTGGCGGCGCTCCCGGACGGGCTGTGGCCCGACGTCCTCCTCGATGCCCGCGACGGTGGCGGCCGCGTAGTCGAGGGAGCGGAGCAGGCCCGCGACGTCGCGCAGCGGGCTGCCCTTGGCGCGGCGCTCGTCGAGCCCGCGGACCGGTTCGCCCTCGAAGTCGATGATGTAGGCGTCGGTCTGCGAGACCAGGATCTGCCCGAGGTGGAAATCGCCGTGAACGCGCGTCATCGGCGTGCCGATCCCGGCCTCGGCGAGCCGGTCGATGGCGTCGAGCACAGCCTTGCGCCGGCCGAGCAACGCGTCGGCCAGCGACCGGGAGCCCGGATCGAGGGCCTCGCGCTGCGCCGCGAGAGCGTCGAGCGCACCCGTGACCTGGGCGGCGATGCTCCGCTTCCAGCCTTCCACGGCCTCGTCGCCGGCCTCGCCGGGCTGGAAATCGGGATCGTCGGTGGGACCGGCGAGCGCCCTGTGAAGTTCCCCGAGCCGTTGGCCGACCTTGCCGACGAAGGCCGTGAGGCCCTGATAGTCGGGGCTCGGCACGTCGTCGGTGAGGGCCGCGTCCTCGACGGCGCGCCGGAGATTGTCGAGGACCCAGGTCCAGGCGTCGCCCTGGTTCTGGATGACACCCTGGACGATGGCCAGCGTGTGGGGCGTGCCGTCCGCGGCGAAGCGCACCACCTCGCCCAGGAGAGGTGCCGTGTTGGCGTAGCCGATAGCCGTGAGATGGCGCGTCATTTCGGCCTCGGGATGGATGCCGGGCACGACGCGGCGGATCAGCTTCACGATGGCGAGGTTGCCGACGATCACCGACGAGTTGGACTGTTCGGCCGTGAGCCAGCGGACGCGCGCCTGATCGACCTCCTCGAGAGCGTCGACCGCCTCCGTCCCGAGGCAGCGGATCTCCCCGTCCGGGATGACGAGGCGGCCCCGCCCCTTGAGGCCCCGCAGGATGGCGCGCGGCAGGGCTTCGAGCGCGAAGGCGTCGGTCAGATAGCCGACCTGCCGACCGCGCCGCACGCGCGCGAGAGCGGTCTGCTGGGCGAACGACGACAGGCCCGGCCCTTCCCAGGCGATGCCGGCCGGCATCAGGTAGCGGTCCGCGCGCCCGGCGGTCTCGACCTCGACCTCGATGATCAGGATCTCCTGCAGGGAGGGAAGCGGCACCGCATAGGCGAGGCGCGCCCTCGTGATCCTCTCGTTCTTGGCCGCGAACCAGCGCCGACGCGGCAGGTAGTCGGGTAGCATCTCGCGCAGGATCTTGGCCGTGTGCTGCTCCCCGAGCAGTTCCCGCAGGCTTTCCCGGACCACGAGGGTCTGGAACTCCGGAAGCTGCTCGCCCCCGGCCTGGTGCCACGACGGCGCCGTC
Organism: uncultured Lichenihabitans sp.; assembly: GCA_964249275.1. GTDB lineage: Bacteria > Pseudomonadota > Alphaproteobacteria > Rhizobiales > Beijerinckiaceae > Lichenihabitans. The sequence continues at coordinate 9,344 of CAXUCF010000059.1, read as the reverse complement.
TCGCCGGCCGTCAGCCCGAGCCAGTAGAAGCCGTAAGGCGGCAAGGTCAGCAGGTACGTCATCCGGCCGATCGGCGGGAAGGGCGACGGGCCGGACAGTTCGATCGGCACCCGACCCTCGAAGGCCGACAAGTCGAGTTCAACCGCCTGCGGCGTGCGCGACAGGTTGGCGACGCACAGGATCGTGTCGCCCTCGTACTGGCGCAGATAGGCCAGCACGCGCCGATTGCCCGGGTAGAGGAACTCCAGGGTGCCGCGGCCGAACGCCTGGTGGTTGCGCCGCAACGACAGCATGCGCCGCATCCAGTTGAGCAGCGAGTGCGGGTCCCGCGCCTGGGCCTCGACGTTCACGGCCTCGAACCCGTAGAGCGGGTCCATGATGGGGGGCAGCACCGTGCTGGCCGGGTCGGCGCGGGAGAAGCCGCCGTTGCGGTCCTCGGACCATTGCATGGGGGTGCGGACCCCGTCGCGGTCGCCGAGATGGATGTTGTCGCCCATGCCGATCTCGTCGCCGTAATAGATCACCGGGGTCCCCGGCATGGAGAGCAGCAGGCCGTTCATCAGCTCGATGCGGCGACGGTCGCGCTGCAGCAAGGGAGCGAGGCGCCGACGGATGCCGAGGTTGATGCGGGCCCGGCGGTCGGCCGCATAGGTATTCCATAGGTAGTCGCGCTCTTCGTCCGTGACCATTTCGAGCGTCAGCTCGTCATGGTTGCGCAGGAAGATCGCCCATTGCGCATTTTCCGGGATTGCCGGGGTCTGGCGCATGATGTCGGTGATCGGGAAGCGATCTTCCTTGGCGATCGCCATATACATGCGCGGCATCAGCGGGAAATGGAACGCCATATGGCATTCGTCACCGTCGCCGAAATAGAGCTGGGTGTCCTCCGGCCATTGGTTCGCCTCGGCGAGCAGCATTCGGTTCTCGTAGGAGGCGTCGAGCGCGGCCCGGATCTGCTTGAGGATGCCGTGGGTCTCGGGCAGGTTCTCGTTGTTGGTGCCCTCCCGCTCGATCAGGTAGGGAATCGCGTCGAGCCTCAGCCCGTCGACGCCGATATCGAGCCAGAAGCGCATGACGCTCAGCACTTCCTTCAGCACGCGCGGGTTGTCGAAGTTCAGGTCCGGCTGGTGCGAGTAGAAGCGATGCCAGAAATACTGGCCGGCCACAGGGTCCCAGGTCCAGTTCGACTTTTCCGTGTCGAGGAAGATGATGCGCGTCTCGGGGAACTTCTGGTCGGTGTCCGACCAGACGTAGAAGTCGCGGGCCGGCGAGCCCGGCTTGGCGGCCCGCGCCTTCTGAAACCAGGGATGCTGATCGGAGGTGTGGTTGATCACGAGTTCGGTGATGACCCGGATGCCACGCTCGTGGGCGGCGCCGACGAATTCCTTGAACTCCGCGAGCGTCCCGTAATCGGCGCTGACGTCCCGGTAGCCGGCGATGTCATAGCCGTCGTCCTTGCGCGGAGACGGGTAGAAGGGCAGCAGCCAGACGGTGTTGACGCCGAGACTCGCGATGTAATCGAGCTTGGCGTTGAGACCCGCGAAGTCGCCGATACCGTCGTTGTTGGCGTCGAAGAACGATTTGACGTGCAGTTGATAGATGACGGCGTCCTTGTACCACAGTGGATCGTCCGGAAGCTGAGCCTTGGGCCTGCGCGCCATCAGAAGTCTCGCGGGGCGTTGATGCGCCAGATGGAGAAGGGGAGTTGGCCGGGATCGAGCCGGATGCGCTGGATCTTGCCGGTCCAGGTGAAACGGTGGCCGCGCATCAGGTCCTCGACCCCCACCGTGCCGTGGTCGGAAAGGCCCCATTCCCACAGCGGGATCTCGACGTCGGCCTCCTGGACCGAATAGGGGTCGAGGCTGACCGCGATGAGCACGACGTTGTCGCGGGCCGGCGTCGCCTTCTGGAACAGCAGGACGTTGTCGTTCCAGGCCTGCAGGAACGTGATGCCGAGGTGCGAGTGCAGGGCCGGATTGTCGCGGCGGATGCGGTTGAGGCGCGTGATCTCGCCGATGATGTTGCCCGGGCGGTCCCAGTCCCAGGCGTAGAGCTGGTATTTCTCGCTGTCGGCATATTCCTTCTTCTTCTGGTCCGGCCGGCCCTCGCACAATTCGAAGCCGTTGTACATGCCCCAGAGACCCGACAGCATCGTGGCCAGCGCGGCCCGGATCAGGAACGCCGGGCGGGGTGCGTCCTGCAGGAAATCCGGGTTGATGTCGTGCGTGTTGACGAAGAAATGAGGGCGGAAGAAGTCCCTCGGCGGCTGCGTCGACAGCTCGGTCAGATACTCCTGCAGCTCCGACTTGGTGTTGCGCCATGTGAAATAGGTGTAGGATTGCGAGAAGCCGATCTTCGCCAGGCGGTACATGACCTTGGGCCTGGTGAAAGCCTCCGACAGGAAAACCACGTCCGGGTGCTCGCGGCGCACGTCCTCGATGACCCACTCCCAGAACGGGAACGGTTTGGTGTGCGGATTGTCGACGCGAAACAGCTTCACGCCCTGCTCGACCCAGAGCAGGATGGTATCGCGCAGGGTGGTCCACAGCGACGGCTTGGCCCCTTCGGCGTAGAAGTCGACGTTGACGATGTCCTCGTATTTCTTGGGCGGGTTCTCGGCGTATCGGATGGTGCCGTCCGGGCGCCAGTTGAACCAATCGGGGTGGTCCTTGAGCCAGGGGTGGTCGGGCGAGGCCTGGATGGCCAGGTCGAGCGCGAGTTCGAGCCCGTAGTCGGCCGCGGCGGCGACGAGTCGGCGGAGATCCGCGAAACTGCCGAGTTCGGGATGGATCGCGTCATGCCCGCCCGCCTCGGAGCCTATCGCGTAGGGACTGCCGGGGTCGTCGGGGCCGGCCGTCAGGCTGTTGTTGCGACCCTTCCGGTTCGTCCGGCCGATCGGGTGGATGGGCGGGAAGTAGAGCACGTCGAAGCCCATGGCGCGGATCGCCGGCAGCCGGCCGATCACGTCGTCGAAGGTGCCGTGGCGGGTGGGGTTGCCGCTCTGGGAGCGGGGGAAGAGCTCGTACCAGCTGGCGAAGCCCGCCCCCGTGCGTTCGGCGTCGACGGGGATCGGCTCGTGCCGCAGCCGGAACGGGCGCGGATCGGCCGCCGCCATGGCGTCCGTGGTCCCGGGCGCCAGCAAGACGGCGAGGCGATCGGCGTCGTCCGCGTGAAGGAGCCGCTCGGCGATGGACTTCAGGCGCGAAGCGGCGTCGCCCGAGGCCTGCTCCAGCGTCCTGGCGACGAGGCTGCGGCCTTCCTCGAGTTCGAGCGGCACGGCGAGACCGGCCTCGTGCTTCTTGACGAGTTCGTGGTGGAAGATAGCGAACTCGTCGCGCCATGCCTCCACGGTGAAATAGTACCGGCCCAGGCGTTCGAGAGGCAGGTCCGCGGCCCAGCGGTCGTTGCCGAGCGGCTCCATGCGCCGCTCACGCCAAGCATCCTCGTCGGCGGCACGCCATTTGAGCGCCACGGCGATCTGATCGTGCCCTTCGGCGAAGGCGTCGGCTTCCACCCGCACCACCTCGCCGACGATGCGCTTCACCGGGTAGCGCCCACCGTCGACGGCCGGCGTGACGGCCTCGATGGCGAGCCGCGGCGCCTCGACCGCCGTCTCCGGCGTGAACCGCAGCGTTTCGGGCGGCGGCAGGATGGCGCGGCCGGCGCTGCCCTCGAGCACGCGAACCTCGGCCGGTCCAAGCGTCGCGACGCTCTCGGCACCGAGGTTCGGACCGGACCCCACCACGTCACGGAAC
>CAXUCF010000059.1:0-5523 GCA_964249275.1 uncultured Lichenihabitans sp. | reverse complement strand
GTGCCAGCCGAGAACCCGGCGCCGCGGTCGAGGGCTGCGTTGACGAGCACGAGCCGGGCGGCCTCGGCGTTCCGGCTGTCGGCGGCATCGGTGCGCAGCACGGCCGTCGGCGCAGCCCGCGCGCCGGCGAGCACGCGCATCTCGCCCCGCACGAAGCGGCCGCCCTCGCGGGCCACGAAGGCGTTGGCGGCGCGAACCCGCCCGGCAAGGTCGAGTCTTGGCCGACCCCGCAGGGCGGCATAGGTTTCGCGGACGTCGCCGGTCGGGGGCACGGGATCGCGCGCGCCGAATTCGAGACCCATGGGGACCAGCAGGCCGTCGCCGAGCGTGGCCGCTACCCAGAGCGCCCGCTCGACGCGGCGCTCGACCATCTCGTCGGTCATCAAGGACTGCGCCAAGCGTTCGCCGAATGGCGCCTCGGGAAAAGCGAGGACCGGCCCCAAGGGGCTCAGCCGCTCGTGTTCCTCCACCGGCCAGCCGGCCCGGCAATCCCACCAGCGCACAGACGAGAAGGCGCCCTCGAACCCGGCCGAGGCGAGGGCCGCGACATCTTCGGACGCGACGCCGGGCGTCCAAGCCACGAGACGGCTGTCGGGCGCCTCCGTTCGGATCGCCTCGCCGACCTCCGCCCAAACCTCCGAGGGAACACGCTGGGGCCGCAGGCAGCGGAATCCCGTCACGCCGGCCCTCGTCAGCCCCGCGACGTAGCCAGTGAGGCGATCGACGAAACGCCGGCGCAGGGCTTCGTCCGCGAAGGGGACCGGCGCGCCGTCGCGATCCTCGGGCGCCACACGCGGATCCAGGGCGCTGGACCCCCCTAACTGCAGCCCCAGTTCGAGCGCGAGCGGACTCGCCGCGGCAAGTCGGTCCGCCACGAGGTCGACGGCCAGCCTGAGCCCGCGGGCAAGGCAGTCCCGAGCCAGCAACGCGACCGAAGCCTCGAGCGACCCATCCTGCGGCAGAGCCGGATGGGCACGCGCCCAGTCGTAAGGCAGCAGCAGGTTTCCGGATGGGCCAGGGTCGCCGGGCGGCGAGATCAGCACCGTGTCGAATCCCATGCCGGCGCAGGCGTCCAGGATCGTCGGCCAAGTCTCGGCCTCCCGCACCATGGACAGAGGCACGTAGTAGATGCGCGGGGCCGATGCAGGGGCACGATGGCGTAGCTGGACCTCGACGGCAACGGGGGTGGGAGACGCGAAGCTTCTCGGCTGCGTCGCTTGCATCATCGATGACGTCTCCACCACGGCTCCTGTCCTGCGGCCCTGCCGAACCGCCCGGTGTTTGAACCAAGCCTCTGAAACTTTGTTCCCAAGGTGGTCGAGCAGAGAGTCCGCGGAAGCGGGGGAGGGGGATGGCCTGCGACGATCCCGGCGCGTCGGGCGACGGCATCGTCCACGTGCGGCGCAAGGCCGCTTGGCGCAGGCTCGCGGGTGTCGGCGTCGCGGTCGATCCGCAGCGCGTCAGCCGGTGACCAGGACGGCCCGGAAATCGTTGACGTTGGTGCGGGTCGGACCCGTGGTGACGAGGTCGCCGAGGCCCGCGAAGAAGCCGTAGCCATCGTTGTCGGCCAGCCTCTCGCGGGCGTCCAGCCCCAGTGCGGCGGCGCGCGCGAGGGTATCGGGCGACAGGAGAGCGCCGGCATTGTCCTCCGTGCCGTCGATGCCGTCCGTGTCGCAGGCGATGGCGTGGATGCCGGGATGGCGATCGAGCGCCACGGCGAGCCCGAGCAGGAACTCAGCGTTGCGGCCGCCCCGGCCGCCCCCGCGCAGCGTGACGGTGGTCTCCCCGCCCGAGATCAGCACGCAGGGTGCGGGAACGGGCTGGCCGTGCGCGGCGCATTGGCGGGCGATGCCGGCCATGACTCGGGCCACCTCGGCGGCCTCGCCCTCGATGGCGTTGCCGAGGACCAGCGGCGTGACGCCGGCCCCCCTCGCCACCGCAGCGGCAGCTTCCAGCGATCCCTGCGGGGTCGCGGTCATGACGGCGCGGGTCCGCGCGAAGGCGGGGTCGCCCGCCTTGGGCGTCTCGGCCGCTGGATCGCGCAGCCAGCGCGCCACGGCGGGCGGTGGATCGATTCCGTAGCGGTCCAGCACGGCGCGGGCCTCGGCGAGCGTGGAGGGATCGGGCACCGTAGGACCCGAGGCGATGACCGACGGATCGTCGCCCGGCACGTCCGAGATCATCAGCGTGACGAGCCCGGCCGGCGCGGCCGCGGCCGCAAGGCGCCCGCCCTTGATGGCGCTGAGGTGCTTGCGCAGGCAGTTCATCTCGCCGATGCCGGCGCCGCTGCGCAACAAGGCGCGGTTCACGGCCTGCTTGTCGGCCAGGCTCACGCCGGGCGCCGGCAGCGCCAGCAGGGCCGAACCGCCGCCCGAGATCAGGCAGAGCACGAGGTCGTCGGCCCCGAGGCCGCGCACGAGGCCTAGCATGCGGCCGGCGGCCGCCTGGCCGGCGGCGTCGGGCACCGGGTGGCTGGCCTCGACCACTTCGATCCGCCCTAGCGGGCCGACGCCGTGGCCGTAGCGCGTGACGACCAGCCCCGACAGCGGCCGGCCGGTGGGCCAATGCGCCTCGACCGCCTGGGCCATGGGGGCAGCCGCCTTGCCGGCGCCGACCACGAGCGTCCGGCCGACCGGGGGAGGCGGCAGGTGCGGCGGTACGCAGAGGGCGGGCGCCGCCGCGTTGACGGCAGCCTGGAACATGCCGAGCAGCAGCGCGCGTTCAGGGGTCGGCATGGCAGAGCACTCCCGAGCGTCGGCGCGCGTCAGGCCGAGGCAGCGCCGCCTGGGGATTCGCCGATCTCGTGGCAGGCCAGCCTTTCGAGCACCCGCACCATGGCCGAGTGGTCCTGGGCCGCGCCGCCGCCCGCCGCGGCCGCGTTGAACAGCTGCTGGCAGGCGGCAGTGTTGGGCAGGCTGACGCCGAGCGCCCGGGCTCCGGACAAGGCGAGATCCAGGTCCTTCTGGTGCAGCGCGATCCGGAAGCCTGGCTCGAAGTTGCGCGCCACCATGCGCTCGCCATGTACCTCCAGGATGCGCGAGGCCGCGAAGCCGCCCATGAGGGCCTGCCGCACCCGGGCCGGATCGGCACCTGCCTTCGAGGCGAAGAGCAGTGCCTCGCCCACGGCCTCGATGGTCAGGGCCACGATGATCTGGTTGGCCACCTTGGTGGTCTGCCCGTCGCCGTTGCCGCCGACCAGCGTGACGTTCTTGCCCATGAGGTCGAACAGCGGCTTGACGCGGGCGAAGGTGCGGTCCGGACCCCCTACCATGATGGTGAGGCTCGCGGCCTTGGCGCCGACTTCCCCGCCCGACACGGGAGCGTCGAGGTAGTCGCAACCGAGCCGACCGATGCGCGCCGCGAAATCCTTGGTGGCGATCGGCGAGATGGAACTCATGTCCACCACGGTCTTGCCGGGCGCGAGACCTTCCGCGACACCGCCGGGGCCGAACAGCACGGCCTCGACGTCCGGCGTGTCGGGCAGCATGGTGATGATGATCTCGGCCCGCCTCGCGACCTCGCGGGCGCTGCCGCAGGACTGGGCGCCCTGGTCCAGGAGGTCTTGGGGCACCGCCGAGCGGGTGTGGACGAACAGCCGATGGCCGCCCGCGACGAGGTGGGCCGCCATCGGCCGCCCCATGATGCCGAGACCGATGAATCCGACGTCGCTCATGCGTTCGCTCCAAAGCCCGAGGATGCCGGCCGAGCGGACGCTGCCCCGGCGGAGGCGCCCCGGTAGGGCGCCAACCAGTCGAGCCCCGCTTCGGTCTTTGCACGAGGCTTGTATTCGCAGCCGATCCAGCCGGCGTAGCCGAGGTCGTCGAGGCGGCCGAACAGGTATGGATAATTGATCTCGCCCGTGCCCGGCTCGTGACGACCGGGGTTGTCGGCCACCTGCAGGTGACCGATGCGGTCGAAGGCCGCCGTGATCGAGGCCATGAGGTCGCCCTGCATGACCTGCGTGTGATAGATATCGAATTGGAGCTGGAGGTTGGCGGAGCCAGCCTCGTCCATGATGGCGAGGGCCTGGTCGGTTCGGTTGACGAAGAAGCCCGGGACGTCCCGGGTGTTGACCGGTTCGATCAGGAGCACGATGCCGGCATCGGCCAGCGTGGCCGCGGCGTGGCGCAGGTTGCCCACCAGCGTGCGCCTGGCTTCGCCGGCATCGCCGCCCGGCGGCAACACGCCCGCCAGGCAGTTGAGGCGTGGGCAGCCGAGCGCCGTCGCATAGGCGACGGCCCGCTCCACGCCGGCCCGGAACTCGTCGACGCGACCCGGGTGGCAGGCGATGCCGCGTTCCCCCGCGTCCCAGTCGCCCGCCGGCAGGTTGTGCAGCACCAGGTCGAGCCCCTGAGCGCCGAGAGCATCGGCAAGCTGCCCCGCCTCGAACGCGTAGGGAAACAGGAACTCGACGGCCTCGAAGCCTGCCCGGCGGGCCGCGGCGAAGCGCTCCAGGAACGGCAGCTCGGTGAACATCATGGTGAGGTTGGCGGCGAATCTGGGCATAGGTCTCTTCGCTTCTCTCCGAGTTGCAGTGACCGACCGCGCCGAGGCGTCAGCGGGCGAGCGCTGGCTCGGGCACCGGCGTGGCGGCCGGAGCCGCGAGGTCCTGGCCTTTACGGATCGACAACGTCGGGTCGAGGCACAGGATGTCCTCGAATTCATTGACGCTGTCGACTTCCGTCCCCATGGCGATGTTGGTGACGCGCTCCAGGATGAACTCGATGACCACCGGAACCCGGTGCTCCGCCATGAGCGCCTCGGCGCGCGCGAAGGCATCCTTGAACTCGTTGGGGCTCTTGACCCGGACGGCCTTGCAGCCGAGCGCTTCGGCGGCCGCGACATGGTCGACCCCGTAGCCCCCGACCGCGTCCCCGTCCGGGGCGGCGTTGATGTTGTCGAAGGCGAGGCTCACCTCGAAATCCATTTCGAAACCGCGCTGCGCCTGACGGATGAGCCCGAGGTAGGAATTGTTCACCACGACGTGGAGGTAGGGCAGCTTGTGCTGCGCGCCGACCGCCAGTTCCTCCAGCATGAACTGGAAGTCGTAGTCGCCCGACAGGGCCACGATGCGGCGATGGGGATCGGCGGCGCGGACGCCGAGTGCGGCCGGCAGCGTCCAGCCGAGCGGCCCGGCCTGGCCGCAATTGATCCAGTTGCGCGGCTTGTAGACGTGCAGGAACTGCGCGCCGGCGATCTGCGACAGGCCGATCGTCGTCACGTAGCAGGTGTCCCGGTCCAGGATCTCGTTCATCTCCTGGTAGACGCGCTGGGGCTTCAACGGCACCGCGTCGAAGTGGGTGCGGCGCAGCATGTTGCGCTTGCGATGTTCGCAGGCGGCGGCCCAGCCCGCGCGGTCGCGCAGCGTGCCGTCGCGCTTCATGTCGCGCGCCACCGCGACGAACATGGAAAGCGCGGCGCCCGCGTCGGACACGATGCCGAAATCGGGGCCGAAAACCCGGCCGATCTGGGTCGGCTCGATGTCGACGTGCACGAAGGTGCGGCCCTTGGTGTAGACCTCGA
>CAXUCF010000058.1:19634-20809 GCA_964249275.1 uncultured Lichenihabitans sp. | reverse complement strand
AACGACTTCAACCTGTTCGGCCGCACCTTCCGGGTCACCATCCAGGCCGACAAGGACGCGCGCGCCAGCGCCTCCGACCTGTCGCGGCTTTATGTCCGCAACAGTTCGGGCGGCATGGTGCCACTGTCGACTCTGGGCACGCTGAAGCCCGTCGTGGGTCCCGAGACGGTGCCCCATTACGACAATTACGCGGCCGCCAAGATCAACGGCGCGGCGGCACCCGGCTTCAGCTCGGGCCAGGCGGTCGCCGCCATGCAGCGCGCCGCGGACGCCGCCCTGCCACGCGACTTCACCTATGAATGGACCGGCATCACGTTCCAGGAACTCAAGGCGGGCTCGGCCGCGAGCCTGATCTTCGGCCTCGCGCTCCTGTTCGTGTTCCTGATCCTGGCGGCGCAGTACGAAAGTTGGACCATGCCGTTCATGGTGCTGCTGGCGGTGCCGCTGGCCCTGTTCGGCGCGCTCGCGGCGCTGTTCGTCCGTGGCATGCAGATCGATGTCTATTCGCAGATTGGTTTCGTCATGCTGATTGGCCTCGCGGCCAAGAACGCCATCCTGATCGTCGAGTTCGCGCGCCGGCTGCGCGAGGAGGGTTCGGGGATCGTAGAGGCCGCCATGGAGGCGGGGCGGCTGCGGCTGCGGCCCATCCTGATGACGGCCTTCGCGTTCATCCTGGGCGTCTTGCCGCTCGTGGGGGCGACGGGCGCGGGTGCGGCAAGCCGCCAGTCGATCGGCACCACCGTGTTCGGCGGCATGCTGGCCGCCACGGTCCTCACGCTGATCTTCGTGCCGGTGTTCTATGCGGTGATCGAGCGGATGCGCGAGCGCGGCGGCCGGGGCGGGGCGAACCCGGACGTGGTGCGACTCCCTCACCACGAGCCGCAGCGCCACGCCGAAGCCGCCGAATGATGGAGCCCCGACGCATGCGAACCCGCACGATTCTGCTCGGCGCCACGGTGGCGGTGGCCGCAACCGCCACGGTCGTCGGCTTTGACGACAGTGGCATCCGACGGATGCTGTTCGGGAGCGCCGGGGCCACGGCACCCGCCACCGCAGCGCCGGGCGGCGGTTCAGCGCCGGCGCCGGCCCCGCAGCTCATGCCGGTGCCGATCGCCCGCGTGGTCAAGCGGTCGATCCCGATCGTTCTCGATTATGCGGCTCGGACCGAGTCCATC
>CAXUCF010000058.1:0-19624 GCA_964249275.1 uncultured Lichenihabitans sp. | reverse complement strand
GAGTCCATCCGCGCGATCTCGCTCGAAGCCAAGGTCTCGGCCTATGTGGTGGAGCAGAGCGCGCCCGATGGAGCCGACGTCAAGACTGACGATGTCCTGTACCGGCTGGACCGGCGCGACTTCCAGGTCGCGCTCGACCAGGCCAATGCGCAGCTCGGGCGGGACCAAGCCTCGCTCGACTACCAGAAATCGAGCTTCGACAGAGGCGATGCGCTGTCCAAAAGCGGCTGGCTCGCCAAAGACGGCCTCGACCAGCGCACCAGCGCGATGCACCAGGCCGAGGCGGCCCTGGCGGCCGACCGCGCGGCTGCCAGGGCCGCGCAGTTGAACCTCGATCGCACGGAGATCCGGGCGCCTTTCCCCGGGCGCCTGGGCCGCAACCAAGCCGCGGTCGGCACGTTGGTCGGCGCCGGCGCCACCGTGCTGAACACGCTCGTCCAGCTCGATCCCGTCTACGTCAGCTTCAATCCAGGCAAGACCGACCTCGTGGCGCTGCAGAAGGCGCGCCGTGCCGGCACGGTGGAGGTCGACGTCACCGTGCCGAACGAAGACGTACCGCCCCACAGGGGCGAGATCACGTTCATCGACAATAGCGTCGATCGGTTGACCGGCACCGTCACGGCACGCGCCACCATTGCCAACGCAGATCTCAGCCTACTGCCCGGGCAATATGTCCGCGTGCGCGTCCACTTGCGCGATCAGCCCGACACCCTGCTGGTCCCTCAGGTGGCGGTCGGATCGAGCCAGCTCGGAAAGTATGTCTACGTCGTCGGGGATGCCGACAAGATCGAACAGCAGGCCGTGGCACTCGGACCCACGGCCGGACCCCTGGTCGCCGTGACGGGCGGCATTGCCGAGAACACCCGCATCGTCACGGGCAATCTCCAGAAGATCGCGCCCGGCATGCCGGTCAAGCCCATGGAGGACGCCGCCCCCCCGCGGTCGTGAGCGATGCGGCCGCGACCGGCGCGGAACCGCGCCTCGTCCGAAGAGCCCAGCAAGAGGCCGAGCCGCGTTCCCGGATCGGAGTAGCCCTGCCCGACCACGGCACGGCACGATAAGCAGAAGCTGCGGGTGTGGCGTCGGGCCTCGCGGGCTCCTTTTCAACGCAGCAGGTTGGTTCTGGCGAGGTCGACGAGGTCCGTGCCGCGCCCGTTCATCACGGCCTTCATGGCCCAGACACTGAAGCCGGCCGCCTCCTTCAGCGTGGTCTTGGGCGGCATGGCGAGTTCCTGCCGGTTGGTAACGACGTCGAGCAGCGCGGGTCCGTCATGGGCCAGCATGGCGCTCACGGCCTCCACGAGGTCGGCCGGATCCTCGACCCGCGCGGCGTGTACCCCCATGGCCGTGGCCATGGCGGCGAAGTCGGGATTCTCGAGGGTGGTGCCGAAATCGAGCAGCCCCGAGGCCTTCATCTCGAGTTCGACGAAGCCGAGCGTGCCGTTGTCGAAGACCACGACCTTGACGGGCAGGCCGAGTTGCACGAGCGAGATGAAATCGCCCATCAGCATGGTGAAACCACCGTCACCCGACAACGACACGACCTGCCGCCCCGGACAGGCCGCCTGGGCACCGATCGCCATCGGCATGGCGTTGGCCATGGAACCGTGTGCGAAGGAGCCGAGCAGCCGGCGGCGGCCGTTCATCCGGAGATAGCGGGCCGACCAGATCGTGGGCGTGCCGACGTCGCAGGTGAAGACCGCGTCGTCGGCCGCGAGGTCGCTCAGGGTCTTGGCCAGGAACTGCGGGTGGATCGGCTTGTGGCCGGCCTCGCCGGTCGCCAGTTCATCGAGCCCTCGGCGGGCATTGGCGTAATCGACGAGGCTGTCGTCGAGGTGGGACCGGTTCGTCTTGGCTTCGAGCCGCGGCAGCAATCCGTCGATGGTCGACGCCACATCCCCCACGAGCCCGAGGTCGAGTTTGCAGCGCCGCCCCAGGTTCTCGGGGATGAGATCGACCTGGGCGATGGTGGCATCGGTGGGAAAGAACTGGCGATAGGGGAAGTCGGTGCCGAGCATCAGAAGGACGTCGCAGTCCATCAAGGCATGGTAGCCCGACGAGAAGCCGATCAGCCCGGTCATGCCGACGTCGTAGGGGTTGTCCCATTCGACGTGCTCCTTGCCGCCGAGCGCGTGCACGATGGGGCTCTTCAGCACCTCGGCCAGCCGCATGAGCGGTGCGTGGGCACCCGTGCAGCCGCGGCCGCAGAACAGGGTGACGCGCTTGCCGTCGTTCAGCAGCGCAGCCAGGGCGTCGAGTTCGCGATCCTGCGGCCGTACCAGGCTCGGGACCGGCAGGATGGCCGCGGCGGGGGTCGGCTCGGCCTTGGTGGGCAGCATGGCGACGTCGCCCGGGATCACCAGCACCGACACGCCGCGGTGGCCCACCGCGGCCCGGACCGCCGTATCGAGCATGCGGGGCATCTGCTCGGCCGACGACACCAGTTCGCAATAATGGCTGCAGTCCCGAAACAGGATCTCGGGATGCGTCGCCTGGAAATAGTTCGAGCCGATCTCGGCCGAGGGAATATGGGCCGCGATGGCCAGCACCGGGACGCGGGTGCGGTGCGCGTCGTAGAGACCGTTGATGAGATGGAGGTTGCCGGGGCCGCAGGAGCCGGCGCAGACCGCCAACGCCCCGGTGGCCTGGGCCTCGCCGCTGGCCGCGAAGGCGGCGGCTTCCTCGTGGCGCATGTGCAGCCACTCGATCTCGCCCGAGCGCCGCAACGCCTCCGTAATCCCGTTGAGGCTGTCGCCGACGACGCCATAGATGCGCCTGACCCCCGCTCCCTGCAGGGTCTCGACGACGAGATCGGCGACGTTGCTGATTTTCATGGCGGATCCGAGGAAATGCGCGTGCCGAAAGCCGACAGGGTTCGAGGATCACTTCCGTCGATACACTCACGTCGGCTCTGAAACACCGCTCACGCAACTCGGCTCTGAAACGCCGAGAATGGAGCGTCCGTTCCTCGTGGTCAGGAAAGGCGTAGCCATGGGATAATGGTGCGCGACGATGTCCGAAGCATAAGGCGCAGGAAGACGCACGCCGTTCGACGTCGACCGGATGCACGGACGAGGACCGATCGTCGGTGCCGCGAGTCGTCCGGTCCGACGATCCCACCCGGTTCATCTAGCCGCGCGCTCGCTCCCCTCCATCGTGCCGGGCGCACCGTAATGGTCGGCCAGGTCCTCGCCCGACAGGCTGTAGGAATAATTGCTGTCGGTGAAGGGCAGCATGGAGGCGTTCCAGGCCTGCCACTGCGTCACGAGCCGCGCATAGACGTCCCGGTCGCGCTCCTTGCGATTGGCCCGCTCCAGCGGATCGGCCACGACGTCGAACAGGAAGCTGTTCCCCATGATGGCGAGGTATTTCCAGTTCCCGTCGCGCGCCGCGCGCTGGTTCTTGTTGAGGTAGCGCCAGTAGAGCGTGCGCGGCACGTCTGGCACGCCGGGCGCGAGGTGGTCGAGGATGTTCATGCCGTCGCTCGGATAGGCGGGATCGGGATGGGTCCCGGCCGCCGCCGCCAGGGTCGGCAGCCAGTCCATCGAGATCGTGACCTGATTGCTGGTGGAGCCCGGCGCGACCCGCCGCGGCCAGCGCAGGATAGCCGGGATCCGCAGGCCCCCTTCGAGCAGGTCGGTCTTCTTGCCCGTGAAGGGCCAGGTGTCGGCGAAGCGCTCGCCGCCGTTGTCGCTGGTGAAGATCACGATGGTGTCGTCCGCGACCCCGGCCCGGTCGAGCGCGTCGAGCACGCGGCCGACCTGCATGTCCATGCGGGTCACCATGGCCGCATAGGTCTTCTGGTCGCCGCCGTCGAAATCGCCGAGCGCTTCCGGGTCGTGCTTGGCGGCGAGGCGCGCCGACTCGGCCTCGCCATCGGGTCCCGGTGCCTCCCAGGGCCAATGCGGCGCCGTGAAATGCAGGCTGAGCAGGAACGGGTCCGACCCCGTCGCAAGATCCGCGATCAGCCGGACCGCGTGATCGCCGAAAAGGTCGGTGAGATAGCCGGCCTCGTGAGCCTGGACGTCCTCGCTGAACAGCGACTGGTCGTGGCGGACGTAGTCGGCGGCGCCTCCGCGGATACCGTAGTAATGGTCGTAGCCGCTCTTCAGCGGCCCGTAATCGGGCAGGAAGCCGAGGTGCCATTTGCCCACCAGGGCCGTGCGGTAACCGGCGGTCCGCAGGATCGACGGCAGGGTCGGATGGCTCGGCGGCAGCCCCGCCACATTGGCGGCCAGCGGCTCCTCGAGTCCGATCGCCAGCCTGTCCTGGTAGCGTCCGGTGATCAGCGCCGTCCGGGTCGCCGAGCACACGGCCGAATTGGCATAGGCCTGCAGGAAGCGCAGGCCTCCCGCCGCGATCCGGTCGATGTTGGGTGTGGCGAAGTCGGGGCGACCGTAGCAGGACAGGTCCGCGTAGCCGAGGTCGTCGGCCAGGATGAAGACGATGTTGGGCCGCCGGCCGGCCACGGTCGGCGGGGTGTCGGCCGCCGCCCGCCGGTCCAGCACCGGCAGGGCCAGGCTACCCCCGGCCCCCGCCAGGAGGGTGCGTCGCGTCATCTGGGGCATGGACCCTCTCCGAACGGCTGTACGGACGGCCGCTCATACGACGACACGAGCCGCGGATAAAGTCACTGCAACGATGCCGAAGGCAACCGGTCCATCTCTCGCGGTTCGGCTAAGGGCGCCACACCAGCGTGACGATGCTCCCAGCATCCGCGGCTCCGAGATCCGTGAGCGTGACGCCGGCCGCGCCCGCGATCCAGGCGGCCTCCCGGTCGCCGACCCGGGCCAGGATCACCGTGTCGGTATCGACGTCCGGCAAGGTGAGCCGGCGCCCCGGCGCCACCGCGTCGGGCAACACGATCGCGAACAGCCCTTCCGCGAAATGGAGGCCCGAGAGGCGCCCGATGACATCGGTGACCAGCACCGGCGTGTCGCCTTTCGTCAGGGTGAGCACGCCGCCCGACACCGCGAGGGTCGCGGGTCCGACCGGGCTCTCGACCGGGCCGAGCGTGAGATCCTCGCCCGTGTTGACGATCTCCCAGCCGCCCCAGGGCGTGTGGTCCATGACCTCGCCGACCGCCATGGCGGGCATCAGGGCGCCCCAGCCGTAGAAGCCGTCGGTGTCGGGGCCGTCGAGCGCCTCGCCGGTCTCGGCGTTGTAGTTCTCGGCGCAGATCCGCCGCTCGTCCCAGGCCGAGCCGAACAGGGCGAAGCTCAGCCGCGCGAGGTCCGAGGCCTCGGCCCGCTTCCCGGCCCGACGCAGGCCATGCCACACGAACCAGTTCATCGGCGGCCAGATGCGGCCGCGCCAGTAGACGTTGTCGCGCGCGGCCGGGTCGTCACGGGCCGTGCCGGGAATCGGAAAGGGGCCGCCGAAGAGCGCCGGGTCGCGCAAATGGGCCAGCAGGCGCTCCGTCTGCTGAGGCGTCGGGATGCCGGCCACGAGCGGGTAGAAGCTCGTCGGCCCGAGGCTGCGCACGAAGCCGCCGGACCAGAGCCGGTTGGCGAAGAGCCCGCGCGCCGCGTCCCACAGTTCCGTTCTTACCCGGTCGCGCGTGGCCGCGGCCCGTGCGGCGTGGGCGGCGGCTTCCGTCGCGAGCCCGAGGTCGGTCGCGATCGCGGCCAGCATCTCGGCATCGAGCACGAGCAGGCTGTTCAGGCCGACGTCGAGGCTGGCGAGCGTGCGGGTCGCGGCGTCGTAGGGCGCCTCGTCGTGGATCGGCGCATTGTCCATCGAGGATTCGTTGCGCGCGCCGAAGCTCGTGCCCTTGTAGAGCCCTTCACCCACGTCCGAGGTGCCGTAGGAGCACAGGCCCCGCCGCCCGGGGTCGCGCTCCCGCCACCACCAGGCGTGGTTGCGGCAGAGGATCTCGTAGGCGAGCCGCGCGGGCGCGCGCGATCCGCTCCTGAGGCCCATGAGCCGGACCAGGAAGGCGCCGATCGGCAATTGCGTGCGGTCCACCCAGGCGTCGGTGGCGGTGACCAGACAGGCGAGGTTGCCCTGCGGCGTCGCCCCGGCGAGCGCGCAGGCGAGGTTCTCGCGCTCCACCTCGGGGTCGAGCATACCGCCGAGCAGGCCGGCATAGAGCTGGTCGTTCAGCCACACGCCGAAGCCGCCGAACTTGGCGCCGTTCCAGTTGCGGCTGATCGACGTATAGGGCCGGGCGTTGACCGGGTCCCACACCGTGTTCCAGCCGATGACGTCGCGGACGGCGTCGAGCGCGCCGGCGAACCGGCCCGTGTGGGCGGGGGCGTCGAATTTGGAAGGCTCGGCGAGCGCCGCTCGGGCCTGCTCGACCGCGAGGTCGGCGCGGTCGGCGACGGCCAGCGCGAAACATCCGTCGCGGGTCATTTCGAGGTTGAACCGGAGGGCCAGGACGGGCGCCACCGTCGCGCGCGACCCCAGGTAGAAGTAGCCGTGGGCCTCGTATTCGGCCGCCAAAGCCTCAACGCCCGGGTGGCCGGTGACCTGGACGGGCGGTTCCGCCGCGACCAGGGCCACGAAACGGTGGCCGACTTTGACCAGCGCCGCGCCGGTCGCGGCGTCATAGGTGACGGTGCTGCCGTCATCGGCGGAGAGGCAGAGATTGATCCAGAACCGCAGGCCCCATTCGCCCAGGGTCGGGGCGGCCCAGCGCCCGACGACGCGGAACGGGTCGGGTTTGTGGTAGGACCAGTCCAGCACCGTGCCGGCGTGCTCGAGCTTTAGGTCGAGGTGTGTGGCGGCGAGATCGTGCGTGCCGAAGCGCACCCCCGGCCCGGGCGGAAACAGGGTCGCGCGTCCGGTGCTGCCCGCATAGGCCACGGGCGTCAGCCGAACCCCGAGGGGGAGAAAAACCATCTCGGCCGGGCGGCTCGACCAGGTGTACCAGGCGCGCTCCGGCGTGACAGTGGCATGGCGCAGCATGGGGGTTTCCGGCGGCGGGGGATGCTGATGGTGATACCCGGTCTGAAGGTTGGGTCGGGAGTGGGAAGCAGACTCTATCAAGGGCTTGTGCTTGACCACAACTTAGGGCCCCATGTCGGCATGAACGTAGCCTACACGATGGCCAGCCAGAGAGTCCTAGGTCAGGTGCAGCTGCTTAAAGCTGCCGGCGTCAGGATTGTGCCCTTCAAGGTCGCCACGGGAGCGCACGCGGAGAGGGCGGGCACGAGGTTCGGCCGCAGCCGAAGCTCACTGCCCACCAGACGCGCGAGTCGACCACCCGCCGCAGGGTGGGAAGGAGCCGGTGCCCGCGATTGCGCAAAATTTCAACGTCAGCCGCCAAACAATTGCTTGGCTTTAAGCGTCAGGACAATGGATGATTATATCGCTTCAACGCCCGCACCTCTCGCTCGTTGACCTTTCGCAGACAGAGCTGCCGCCTTTCACAATCATCACCGGCGTAAACGGAGCCGGAAAGACACATTTTCTAAGAGCACTTCAGGCAGGTGCCGCAGTCGCTGATATTGCTCCGGCAGTGCAGTCGGACATACGATCGTTCGATTGGACGAACCTTGCGCCTAGAGAAGAGGCAGAGCTTGATGCCGCCTCCCTACGCGCGGAGCAGCTTCAGATTTACACACAGGTCAGCCAGCTTATGCAGAACCCGTGGGGGGCTCAGCAAATCCTGATGTTCGCAAGAAACCAGGGGTTAAGAGGACCCAAGTCTGTCGACTTGGATATACTATGCAACTCTGGTGCGGAGGAACTTGAAACAATATTTAATCTCAACCCAGGCCAGGGGATCACAGTTCGCTCGAACTTAGATCAAATCGTATCTCAGACTACCCAAAATGTACTAGGTAGTGTACCACCATTGCAACAGACAGTTTTAAGAGAGTTAGAAATTGATTCTGGAAAGAAGTTTATATCTCTTAAGTATGAAGATTTTATAAGAGAATCAAAGCCAACTTGGGGTCAGACAGAGATCTTTCAACAATCCTTTGCTAGGTTATTTGTTTCGTATAGAGAGCTATATCAAACAAACAAGTTACAGGAACTTGCTTTTAATTCAGGAGACACGACGGTACCCTCATTGAGCGCCGCCGAATTTGACGCCAAGTATGGACCACGCCCTTGGGATTTCGTGAACAGCGCACTTGCAGCTGCAAGCCTAACGTTCACGATCGACGCACCAACCATATACTCGCGAGCGCCGTACAAGCCGCGCTTAAGGAAGGGTGGCTCGGATGCAGAGATCACGTTTGACGGACTGTCGTCTGGCGAGCGGGTTATTATGTCGTTTGCGTTTGCGGTGTATTACGCCTCAGATCGCCGACAACTTATTAGTCGTCCCAAACTGTTGCTACTTGATGAAGTAGATGCTCCATTGCATCCATCAATGTGTCGTAACCTGTTAGCGACCATTGAAGACGTGTTGGTGAAACAGCATGGTTTGTCGGTGATCATGACAACGCATTCTCCGTCAACTGTCGCGTTAGCGCCGGAGGAGGCTGTACACGTGATGCGACCGGGAGAGCCTGGCATTCATAAGGTAAGCCGAGACGTCGCATTACGTGACTTGACCGCCGGTGTGCCTACGCTGTCGCTTAAGAATGACGGAAGGAGGCAAGTGTTTGTCGAAAGCCCGAAGGACGTCAGCATCTATGAAGCGGCTTACAGCGTCACTAAGGACATCGTGGCTTCAGAGTTGTCGCCCAACTTTATTACTACGGGTGCAGCATCGCCGATCGGACTTCACACAAACACGGGATGCGATACGGTTCGCCGAATTGTCCAAGATTTAAGAGCTGCTGGAGCAGAGCACACGATAGGCTTGCTGGACTGGGATGGAAGGAATAGCCCCTCCCCAGGTATGTTCATTCTGGCTGAGGGCAAAAGAAATGGGTTAGAGTCGGTGTTCTTTGATCCCTTGCTCCTTCTAAGCGCGGTCGCCAGGCACGTTGGTCTAAGTGCGATCGCTTATCCATGGGCGCCTGGAGCAACCTATTTGACGATCAGGGAACTGACGACCCACCAGCTCCAGACAGCGATAGATGCAGTGCAGGCCAGCGTACTCGGACGCACACGAGGGGCAAGTGTTGCTGTCGATTACATCGGCGGGTTCAAGCTTGAGGTCGACGAAGCGTACATAATCATGGATGATCACGCACTTGAGCAATTGGTGATGACTGCGTTTCCACATTTCAACGCGATATCGCGTAATCGGGCTGGTGAATTGATGAAGTGGATCGCCACGACAATTATCCCAGAAAGAAAGGAACACGTCCCAACGTGCCTTATAGAGACATTCAGAAATCTGGTGTCAGCATAAAATCGACGTTGGGTGCTAAGATCTTGATCGCGGACTCCATGAGACGAAGGTTTCACCCGCCATTCACGTGACCGGTTGGCATGACGCACGAACGTCCAAGTTGGGTCGACACCAGCCGCAACGTGCCGGTCCAGAGCACCGGGTTCTCGACACCCCTTCACCCCCTCACCACCACCGTATGGCCCGGCGACCACGCCGCTACCACGGCCGCCCCCGGTTGCGGCTGCAGCGCCTCGCGGTTCTGGCTGAACACCTTGATCTCCACGTCTCCCGGCCCGCGCAGCAGGAAGGTCGAGGTAGCGCCCGCATAGATGGTCTCGCGCACGGTGGCGGGAAAACTGTTGCCCTCGGGCGAGGCCGCGCCCGCGGGCAGCAGCACCATCTTCTCGGGCCGCACCGCGACGGTGGCTGGCGTGCCGTCGGGGGGTAGCGGGTCGTTGGTGCGAAGGACCGTTCCAACGGCCGCGATGCCGCCCTCGCGCACCGGGCCGGAAAAGATGTTGGCGTCGCCCAGGAAGGCGGCCGCGAAGCGCGTCCGCGGCCGCTCGTAGAGGACCGCGGGCTCGCCCGATTCGACGATGCGGCCGCCGTCGAGGATCGCGACCCAGTCCGACAGGGTGAGGGCCTCCTCCTGGTCGTGGGTCACGAAGATCGTGGTGAGGCCGCTGTCGCGCTGGATGCGGCGCAGTTCCACCTGCATGGTCTGGCGCAGGCGGCGGTCGAGCGCCGACAGCGGCTCGTCGAGCAGCAGCACGCGCGGCTTGGTCACGATGGCGCGGGCCAGGGCGACGCGCTGCTGCTGGCCGCCCGACAATTGCTTCGGCCGCCTGGCTTCGAGGCCGCCGAGCCGCACGATGTCGACGGCGCGCGCCACCTCGGCCCTGGCGGCGGCGCCCCGCATGCCGCGGCGGCGAAGCCCGTAGGCGATGTTTTCGGCGACCGTCATATGGGGGAACAGCGCGTAGGATTGGAACACCATGCCGATGTTGCGTCGCCACAGCGGCACGTCGGTGACGTCGTCGCCCCCGATCAGCACGCGGCCTGCCTCCGGCTGGACGAAGCCGCCGATGGCGCGCAGAAGCGTGGTCTTGCCCGAGCCCGATGGCCCGAGCAGGCTGGTGAAGCGTCCCGACTCGAACCGGGCGTCGATGCCGTCGAGCACGGTGAGCGCGCCGTAGCGCTTCGACAGGCCCCGGACCTCAACGGCGCTCAAGCGCGCCTCCGGGTCTCGAGATCAGCGCGAAGACGAGCACCAGGGTGACCGACACGCCGAGCAGCACGGTCGAGACCGCGTTGATCTCGGGCGTGAAACCCTTGCGGATCGACGAATAGATCTCGACCGGCAGGGTCGAGGTGCCCGGGGTCGCGAGGAAATACGAGATCACGAACTGGTCGAGCGACACCGCGAAGGCGAACAGCGCCGCCGCCACGATGGAGGGTGCCAGCAGCGGCAGCGTGATGCGGAAGAAGGCGTGGACCGGCGTCGAGCCGAGGCTCATGGCGGCCTCCTCGAGTTCGGCCCGCAACGCCTTCAGCCCCGTGCCGACCACCAGCACCACATAGGGGATCGCAAGCGCCACGTGGCCGATCACCATGGCGTGCAGGCCGCGCCCGATGCCGGTCCAGTAGAAGAACACCAGCATGGCGGTGCCGGTGATCAGCCAGGGAATGGCGATCGGCGGCAGCAGCAGCACGTTCAGGACCGCCCGCCCGCGGAACGTGCGGCGCGACAGCGCCAGCGAGGCGGCCGTGCCGATGGCCGTGGCCAGGACCGCGGTCAGCACGGCGATCACCACGCTGTTGCGGCTGGCGTCGAGGAGTTTCTCGTTGCCCGACAGCGCCGCGAACCAGCGGGTCGTTGGCGCGATGGGCAGCCGGTAGAGCTCGGACGCGTTGAACGCCATCGCCACCATGACGACGATCGGCAGGTAGAGGAACGCCACGATGGCGTTGAGGTAGAGCCGGCCGAGCCGGCTCACGGCGAGGCTTCCCGCAACACGCGCGTCACCCGGCCGCCGCGGCACCGAGGCGTCCGCGCAGCACGCCCGAGAACAGCCCGAAGAGCGCCAGCACGGCCGCCAGCATGGTGAACGACAGGGCCGAGCCGCGCGGCCCGTTGTAGGCGGGCGTGAGCTGGTCCGCGATCCCCGTCCCCAGGGTGACGCCGACGCGCCCGCCCAGGATGCGCGGTTCCATGAACGATCCGATCACCGGCACGAAGATCAGGATGGCGCCCGACACCAGACCCGGCAGGGCGAGCGGCAATACCACCGTCAGGAACAAGGCCGGGGCCCGGGCACCGAGCGAGCGGGCCGCGTCGAACACGGCATCCTCGATGCCGGCGACCGCGAGAAAGCAGGTGAGGATCATATAGGGCAGGTAGGCGTGGACGAGGCCGATCACCACGGCCGGCGTGGTGTAGAGGAGGCCGAGCGGCGGCGCCGCGGGCGCCACGAGATGCAGCGCCTGATCGAGGATGCCGCCGTCGCGCAGCACCATGGTCCAGGAGAAGACGCGCACGAGGCCGTTGGTCCAGAACGGCAGGATGATCAGCAGGAACAGCGTCTGGCGCAGCCGGCCGCGGGTGGCCCGGGCGAGCGCGAGCGCGGCCGGCAGGCCCAGCGCGGCGCACAGACCCGTCGTCCACAGGCCGAGCTTCAGCGACTCGGCGGCGACGCCGACGAGGTAGGGCCGGCGCACGAAGGCGAGGTAGTTGTCGAGCGTGAGCACCACCGGCCTGTTGCCGAGCGGCGTGCTCTTGAAGAGGCTGAACAGCAGCATGGCGCAGAGCGGCAGGAACACCGCCAGCGTCAGCCAGCCATAGGCGGGCAGTAGCAGGCCGGCCGTGGACCAGGCGGGGCTGCGGGCGCGACGCGGCGCGGCACCGCCGAGGCGTCGGACCGGGTCGGTATCAGTCATCCATCGCCGGTCCGACCTCGCCACTTCGGCCTGAGCCGTTCCCACAGACGGCCTGTCGGGGGGCCCGGGCCGGGATGGATCCCGTACCGGCCATGGCACTCACGCCGCGTAGAACGCCTTCACCTCTTCCCAGAGGTCGTTGTAGGCCTGCCGGCGGTCGTCGGGCAGAGCCCCCATGAACTGCAGGGTCGCGAGGTATTTCGGGTCGTGGATGACCCGGTTGAGGTCTCCCTCGGGCAGCGACGCCATCGCGGCCCCATTGGTGGACGCCGGTGCGCCCAGGGTGGTGGCCCATTCGTAATAGAACTTGGGGTCGATCATGTAGTCGATGAACTGAAGCCCCAGGTCCTTCTTGGTCGAGGATGCCGGGATGCAGAGGGTGTCGAGCCAGCCGATGGCGCCCTGTTTCGGGACGATGAAGTCGACCGGCAGCTTGTGGACGTTTTGCGACCGCGCCACGGCGCCCGACCAGTAGACCGACAGGTCGAAGGCGTCGCCCGCGAAGGCCTTGTTCCACTCGTCCTCGCTCGACCACAGCAGCTTCACGTTCTTCTTGAAGCCTTTCAGCGTGTCGCCGATCGCCTTCATGTCCTTCGGATCGTTGATGTCCTGGCCGGTCAGCAGGGCCGCGACCGCCACCTCGGTCACGGCATCGTCGAAGAGGGCCACACGGTTGGCCAAGGCCGGCTCGCCCAGCGCCGCGTAGCTGTCGACCGTGCCCTTGCCGCGGCGCAGCGCCAGCGCATTCATGCCCCAGACCCAGGGAACGCCCCAGGTCTTGCCGTCGAAGGTGAGGTTGGGGTTGGCCTTGAAGGCAGGCGTCATGTCCCTGGCGTTCGGCATCGACGCCAGGTCGACCGGGTCGATCAGCTTGTCGGCCTGCGCCTGCCGGTCGCGGGCCGAGTTGATCAGCACGACATCGTAGACGCCGGGGTTGGTGCGCAGCTTGGTCAGCATCTCGGGTTCGGCGTTGAAATAGTCGTGCCTGACCTCGATGCCGGTGGCGGCCTTGAAGGCCTTCAAGGCGAAGGCCTCGTCGGTGCCGTAACCCTGCCAGTTCAGAACCGTGATGGTTTTCGCAGCCTGCGCCGGCGCGCCGGACGACCCCAAGCCCGCCGTCGCGCCCGCGAGACCGGCGCCGAGCAGCCGGTTGAATTGACGACGATCCAGGTGGGTCATGGCCGATCTCCGCCGCGATGCGATGTTCGACATCGTTCGGTCGCGAACGGACTATGGCTGCCGCATGCTGTCAAGCGCCGGATCGCGATGCGGGGTGATCGAATGCCGCGGCCGGCCCCGCTTCGTCGATCAGCGTCGCCAACCGCCGCAGGGCGAGCCCGTAGCCCTGGGTGCCGAAGCCGGCGATCACGCCGGAGGCCACGAGCGACACATAGGAATGGTGCCGGAAGCTTTCCCGCCTGTGGACGTTCGAGATATGGACCTCGATGATCGGGCATTCGCAGGTCTCCAGCGCGTCGAGGATGGCCACCGAGGTGTGGGTGAAGGCGGCCGGGTTGATGATGATGCCGCCCGCTGCCTCCCGCGCCTCGTGGATCCAGTCGATGATCCGGTGTTCCGCGTTGCTCTGGTGGAAGCGGAGATCGAGGCCGAGGTTCCCGGCCAGCCTGCGGCACTCCGCTTCCACGTCGGCCAGGGTCTCGTGGCCGTAGATGTGCGGCTGGCGCTTGCCGAGCAGGTTGAGGTTGGGTCCGTTGAGGATGTAGACGAGGCGGCTCATGGGGTTCCCGATCAGGGTTGTGCCGGTGCGGCGGGCTCCCTCAGTGGAGCGCGATTTCCGTTTCGCCCGGGAGGGCCGCCACCGGCCCGCGTTCCGGATGGGCGACCTGCTTCAGGACCAGTGCCGCGGCGGCGATGAGGCCCGGCACCGCGACAACGGCGAAGATGGACGCGACATCGAGGTTGCGGCGCGACAGTTCGCCGACCAGGACCGAGCCCGCGATCCCGCCGAAGCGCCCGATGCCCAGCATCGACGACACGCCCGTGGCGCGCCCTGCCGTCGGGTAGAAGGCGGCCGCCAGCGCCGGAAGCGACGATTGCGCCGTGTTCATGAGCGTGCCGCCGAGCAGCATCACGGCCATGAGGGTGCCGAGGTGGCCCGTGGTCTGGCCCACCGCATAGATGGCGGCGGCGGTCAGTGCGAAACAGGCCGCGATCACCGCGTTGGCGTTGAAGCGGTCCATCAGCCAGCCCGACAGGATGGCCCCGAAGCCGCCGAGCGGAAACAGCGCCGCCACAAGCGTGGCCGTGCCCTGCGCCATCCCGGCATCCTTGAGCAGGATCGGCAGCCAGTTGATCAGCGCGTAGAAGATCACGAGGCCCATGAAGTAGGCCATCCACAGCATGAAGGTTCCGGCCACATAGGGACGCGACAGCACGACGCCGACGTCGCCGACGCCGCGCGGCGCGGGGGTCCGCTCCTCAAGGATGAAGGACGAAGCGTCCGCTGCCGAGGCCGCGATGCGGCGCAGCACCGCCCGGATGCGGTCGGCGGGGAGACTCCGGGCCACCATGAAGCGCACGGATTCGGGCAGCAGCAGCACCAGGAGAAGCGCCAGGACCAGCGGCATGGCACCGCCGAGGACCAGCACGCTGCGCCAGCCGAACCGCGGGATCATCCAGGCGGCCAGGAAGCCGCCCAGCGCCGCGCCCAGCGGGAAGCCGCAGAACATCGCGTTGGTCAAGGTGGCGCGCCGCCCCTCCGGGCAGAACTCGCTCATCAGGGTCGCGGCATTGGGCATGGCGGCGCCGAGCCCCAGCCCGGTGACGAAGCGCAACTCCACCAGTTGGCCGAGGTTGCCCGAGGAGGCCGAGGCCAGGCAGGCCAGGCCGAACACCAGCGCCGCGCCGATCAGGACCCTTCTGCGGCCGAACCGGTCGGCCAGCGGGCCGGCCACGAGGGCGCCGCACGCCAGGCCGAACAGCGCCGCGCTCAGCACCGGCGCCAGCGCCGACCGCTCCACGCCCCATTCGCCGACGAGCGATGGCGCAATGTAGCCGATCGCCGCCGTGTCGAACCCGTCCATCAGCACGACGCAGAAGCAGAGCGCGAAGACGAGCCATTGGAAGCGCGAGAACGGATGCTCGTTCAAGAAGGCCTGGACGTCGACGGTCCGCGCGCTCGGCATGCGTTGCTCCCCGCGGACGGCTCTCGTCGTCGTCTCGGCTTGCGGCGAAGTGGCTCCGTGCCCTTGCCCCCGCGACAGCTTCGCCCATCGCTGCGGCGTTCGCAATGCGCGCCCGACCGTCATGGCCGGGCCGATACGTAGCGGCGGTCGACGCGCGGCCCGAAACAGGGCAGAGACCGTAGCGGCCGAGGGTCGGCCCGCATGAACCGAAACACGGAGGGAACGCCATGGACCTGCCGCGCAACCACTTCAAGCAGGCCATCCGGGAGGGGCGGCAGCAGGTCGGGCTCTGGTGCACCATCCCGGGCGGTCTCGTGGCCGAAATCCTGGCCGGCGCCGGCTATGACTGGGTCCTGTTCGACACCGAGCATACGCCGGCCGATCCGATCACGGTGCTGGAGCAGTTGCAGGCCGCGGCCCCCTATCCCGTGTCGGCGATCGTGCGCCCCGCCGCCAACGACACCGTGCTGATCAAGCGATTCCTCGACATCGGCGCCCAGACCCTGCTGATCCCCTATGTGCAGGATGCCGAGGAGGCGCGGGCGGCAGCGGCCGCCATGCTGTACCCGCCGGCGGGAGTCCGGGGCGTCTCGATGTCGAACCGGGCCAACCGCTTCGGCCGTGTGAAGGACTACGCCCGCCACGCGGCGGAGGAACTCTGCCTCCTCGTGCAGGTGGAGACTGCGGAAGCGCTGGCCGGGATCGAGCGCATCGCGGCGGTCGAGGGGGTCGACGGCATCTTCGTCGGCCCGGCCGACCTCGCGGCCAGCCTCGGCCACCCGGGCGAGCCCATGCACCCGGCCGTCGTGGCGGCCATCGAGGACGCGATCCGCCGCATCCGCGCCTGCGGCAAGCCGGCCGGCATCCTGACGCCCGACATGGCCTTCGCCCGGCACTGCATGGCGCTCGGCACCACCTTCACGGCCATCGGCAGCGACGGCGGCCTGCTGGCCCGCGGCGCCGAAGCTCTGCGGGCCGGCTTTCCGGCCGGCCGCGATGGGAAGGGGTGAGGGCGGGGCGCGCGTCGAGGCCAGGCGGCAGCGAGCTCGGAATGGCGCCTGACAGAGGACATGGACGCGAGCAGAATGTCCATGACGGCCGAATGCGGTAAGCGCCGTCGCCCGGAGAGGTTCGGCGGGCGCTTGCACGGGGGCAATCGATGAAAGCTTGGACCGATTTCATCAGGACAAATCTGTGGCGAGTCATGGCGGCCGTCGTCCTCGGCGCGACTGCCACCGTGCTTCCCGCTTTGGCGGTTCACGCCCAGTGGCAAAGGCTGGACGGCGAGGTGTTTGTTCGAGACAGCAGGCTGGTGCGCGACGGACATGAATGGATTCCGCACGGCTTCTATCAAATCGCATTCGAGACTCTGCCCGGCTTCCCCGGCTTGAAACCGTTTTGGGTGACTGCCTCACAGGACTTTT
The DNA here is from genome assembly GCA_964249275.1 of uncultured Lichenihabitans sp. Taxonomy (GTDB): domain Bacteria; phylum Pseudomonadota; class Alphaproteobacteria; order Rhizobiales; family Beijerinckiaceae; genus Lichenihabitans. The sequence goes on along the minus strand of CAXUCF010000058.1, from coordinate 2,873 downwards.
CGCCCGGTGAGTACTATGGGATGCGGCGTGCCGGAGCCGACTCGGTTCGGATCCAGGTTTCGCAGCCCGGCCTGGATCCGACAAACCCGCTCTTCACGACGCAGTTTCGCGAGCAGGTCATCTCGGCGGTTCGGGCCGCGCGAGCCTCCGGTCTCAGCGTCATCATCAGCGTCCAGGACGAAACCCAGAGCGGCGAGACCACGCCGACCGATTTACCGAATGACGCGACCCGACGTGTGTGGCGGGAGCTTGCACCGGTGTTCGGCCACGATCGCGGCGTGCTCTACGAGCTGCTGAACGAGCCGCGCCAGAGCCCCTCGCCGCAGACCTGGCAAGCCTGGGCAGAGGCGATGAACCAGACGATCCGAACGGTCCGCAACGCGGGCGCCGTCAACGTGGTCGTGGCGGACGGCCTCGGCTTCGCGGAATACCTGGAGGGCGCGCCTCAACTCGACGACCCCCTGCGGCAGGTGGCCTATGCGGCTCACCCTTATTTCCATCGAGCGGCCGATCAGACCGTGCTCTCCTGGGACGCCAAGTTCGGTCACTTCGCCCAGCGGGCACCGGTGATCGTGACCGAGTGGACAACGGCTGTCCCGTACTACTGCGACGCAAACACGTCCCAGTCCGTCGTCTCGTTCCTGCGCTACCTGCAGGACCATGGGATCGGACTGGAGGCCGTAGCCTGGGACTGGTCCTCCGCCAAGTTCGGGAGCGCCGTCTATGATTTTCCCCAGAGCAGGTTCTCGCACTTCCTCGGCCCTTCCGGCCCCTTGTCGTGCATGGATGCCGGATTTGGGCCTGGAGCGATGATCGAGACCTGGTATCGCGTCGGCGTGCCACCATCCGCGGTGCAATGAGCCGGCCCGGGTGGAACCGGCGGACGCCAAGCGGGGGGCGAACAAGCAGCAGAAATCACGGATCGAACCGCGCCTTCATCGCTGACACGGCAGCTCTGATCCTGTTTTTTACCACCACTGGCATCATCAACGAGCGGTTCCTGGCAGGCATGAGCTGGGAGCAGGTGTTCCACGCACGGCTGCTAGGGGCAGCCCTCATGATTCCTGTCGGGCGTCCGTATGGTATCTGGCGTGATTGGATGATGCAGCATGCTCGACCACACCGCGCCTCACGATTACTTTGGGACAGCCTTGCACTGGTAAGCTTTCAGGTTCCCATCTATGCAGCGATCATTGCCGTTAGCGGTGCATCGGGGCGAGGACTCTTGGTTGGGGTGCTTGGAGCCACATCGATCATGCTGGTTTGCGGTCGTCCCTACGGCTTTTTCCTGAATAGGGTTAGGGCGCTGTTCGGCATACATCCTGGCGGATCGCGTCCGATGAGCCTCAACATACCTTCCTGAGTTCCGCGCGATGTCAGGGCAACGCCTGTCGAAGAATCTCAAGCCGAGACACGACCGCGAGGCCGCCTCCGTTGATCCCCGGCACGCGCCATGGTAGGTCAGCAACCCTGACCTAATTCCCCATTGCGCAGGCCGATGATCGACCTTCAAACCTATGCCCTGTTCCTGGCGACCGCCGTCGTGCTCGTGCTGACACCGGGACCGGACACCGTGCTGGTTCTGTCCCGCACGCTGGCGTCGGGCACCGCGGCCGGGTCGATGACGCTGCTGGGGACGCAGGTCGGCAACGTCATCCATGCGCTGCTGGCCGGGATCGGCGTTTCCACGATCATCCTGCTGTTTCCCTTCGCGTTCAACGTCCTGAAATTCACCGGCGTGGCCTACCTCGTCTACCTCGCCGTGCTGGCCTGGAGAGCGCCCGCGACGCTCGAACTGGACCCGAGCCTCGGAAGCGCGAGAGTCGGCCCAACTCGCTACTTCATGCAGGGCCTCGCCAACAATCTCGCCAACCCCAAGATGATCGCCTTCTTCCTCGCCCTGTTCCCGCAGTTCGTCCGTCCAGAGCATGGGTCACCGGCGGTCCAGAGCCTCGTCCTCGGGACGACGCTGGCCGCGATGGCCCTCCTGTGGATCGGCCTGATCGTGGTCGTGGTCGGGCAATTCAGAACCGCCGTGGCGTCGAGCGCCCGCTTCCTCGCCCTCGCGAACCGGCTGGCCGCCGTGACGTTCTTCGGTCTGGCGTGTCGACTGGCCGTCCAGGAGCGCCATTAGGAGCTGCGCCGCAGGCCCCCGGCGCGACGCGGACGCCAGAGTCACCATCGCCGAACAACACTTAGCCGCGACAGCGCTGCCGCTGAGCGCGTCGGGTCGTGGACGCAGCCGTTACGATGACGGCAGCGTCGCCGTCGCCCTGAGCCCACCGAGGTCGGACCGGGCGAGGGTCAGGGAGCCGCCGTACAGTTCCACCAGCTCGCGCGTGATCGGCAATCCGAAGCCGTAGCCGGGGGCGTCCTCGTCGAGGCGACGCCCTGGCTTGACTACATCGGCGGCCTGCTCGTCCGACAGGCCCGGTCCGTCGTCCTCGATGGCGATGTCGACCTTCGTTCCGGTGGCCCGGGACCGGACCAGAACCGTCGTCCGCGCCCACTTGCAGGCATTGTCGAGCAGGTTGCCGAGCATCTCGTCGAGATCCTGCGCTTCGCAGGCCACCACGATCTCGGGACCGACGACCATGCGGAAATCCAGGCCCTTGTCGGCGTAGAGCTTGGCGAATGCAGCGACGTGGTCGGCGATCCTGGGCGCCAGCAGGGCGCGGCTGCGGTCGGCGCTCCCCAGTGCAGCGGCGCGAGCCCGTGCCAGGTGGTGACGGATGCGGCGGTCCATGGTGGCGAGCAGGGGCATGGCCCGCCCGTCGGGGTCGCGCCCGGGTTCCCCGAGCTCCAGGGCCAGGGTTGCGAGAGGGGTCTTCCAGCCATGGGCCAGGTGCGCCACATGCCGCCGCGCCCGGTCG
>CAXUCF010000057.1:20662-21174 GCA_964249275.1 uncultured Lichenihabitans sp. | reverse complement strand
GCCTGGAACGTCGCCCGGCTCGTGCGGCTGATCCGCCTCGAGCGGCCGGCCCTGGTCCACGCGCGCTCCCGTGCCCCGGCCTGGACGGCGCTCGGCGCGACGCGGCTCACGGGCACGCCTTTCGTCACCACGTTCCACGGCAGCTACGGCGGCACGAGCGCGCTCAAGCTGCGCTACAATTCCGTGATGGCGCGGGGCGACGTGGTGATCGCCAACTCGGACTATACCGGCGCTCTCGTCGCGTCCCTCTATCCCTGGGCGGTGCCGCAGATCGAGGTGGTGCACCGGGGCACCGACCTCAAGGCCTTCTCGCCCGCCGCGGTCGGCCCGGCGCGGGTCGAGAAGCTGCGGGCCGCATGGGGCGTCGAAGCGCATGAGCGCGTGGTCCTGCTGGCGGCGCGGCTCACCGGCTGGAAGGGCCATCGCGTGCTGATCGCGGCGGCCGCCCTCCTGCAGCGTCAGGGCCTCGACGGCCCGGTCTGCATCTTCGCGGGCGCCCCGCAGAAGCGCCG
>CAXUCF010000057.1:6012-20652 GCA_964249275.1 uncultured Lichenihabitans sp. | reverse complement strand
ACATGCCGGCGGCCTTCCGGGCCGCCAGCGTGGTGGCGGTGCCCTCGACCAAGCCCGAGGCCTTCGGCCGTTCCGCCGTCGAGGCCCAGGCCATGGGGACGCCCGTGGTGGTTTCGGACCTCGGTGCCGTGCCCGAGACCGTTCTCGCACCTCCCCGGGTGCCGGCCGAGGCTCGCACCGGCTGGTGCGTGCCGCCCGACGACGCCGCGGCGCTGGCCGACGCTCTGGGCGAGGCGCTGGCGCTCGGCGCCAGCGCGCGCGACGCCCTGGCGCAGCGCGCCCGGGCCCATGTCGCAGCCGCCTTCTCGCTCGAACGCATGGAAGCCGCAACGCTCGACATCTACAGGGCCGTGATGGCAGGCCGGCGCCGTGTCGCGCCCGCGGCCCCGCCGGCCGGCCCGAATGGGGGATCGTGAGCGCTACGTCGCTGCTGCCGCGCGGGCCCGACGACCCTTCGACCGTCACGCGCCCGTAGCCGACGATCCCGAGCATCAGCAGGATCCGGATGACGCTCGCGAGTCGCCGAACCGGATCATGCCGATCCGTACCGATTGCACCGATACCGCTCCATCGTCGGTTCCAGCGGGATCAAGGGATTGCCAGGCGCGGCGAAGAAGAGGCGCAAGACGACGCAGATCGCGAAGTCCACCGTCATCGGCACGCGTCCTTCACGCCCGTCAGGCCCGAACGCACACCCCGGTCACGGATGATCCGCAGTCGGACCGGATCGGCGCGATGCGATGCCCGCCCGGAGCCGGCCGGCTACCGGTCAGGCCTCGGAGCGACGTCCGACGGAGACCGCTCCGCCTTCCTGGCGCGAAGCGATCCACGCTGTCCCGCCCGCGGTTCCGTGCCGAGCACGTAACGTCGCAAGATCCGCGACCGGTCGCGCAAGCGCGCCCGAAATCCACGCGCGCCATTCGACGTCCCGTCCAGGCCATCGGGCGTCCCGACCGTGCCCCGCGCGGAGGCCCCCGACTCGTAGAACCGACCTCCGAGATCCGTTTCGGCCGCGACCTCGTCGGCCACGGAACGGGGCGTGCCGATCCCGATCGTCGATGAGGAGAGCGGGCGGGACAAGGCGGCCGCCGGTTTCGGCTTGTTCTTCGAGCCTGGCGGACGACCGCGCCGTGCCGTCGCTTGCGGCTCGGCGGTCACGATGGGGTCGGGAACGTCCAGCGCGGGAAGGATGCGCCCGGTCGGCTTCGCGGGTACGCCCGCGGACTCCCCATCGGCGGCAACCGATGGCTTCGGTTCGCCGAATATCAGAGCTTCCGCGCCGGCAAATCTATCGGGCCCGGCATCTTGCGAAATGAACGCCTCTCGGCTCGTTCCTCGCTTCACCTCGACTACAAACCGTCGCGGCTGAAATCTCATCTGGGTTGCTTTTCTTTGATAAGCTGCAGTCGACGCACGAGCCGAAGTGACACGCGATCCTTCATCGACCTCATCGTCTTGACTGCGTCGAATAGGTGAACCGTCGCGAAAGCGCAAGATACGAATCGCCCGTGGCAACACCGGGAAAGCGGCTCATGGTTACAGGTTGCGGCCGGCATTGGCGAGACGGCGGGCAAGACACCGTGGCCAGCAGCAGGGCGCGCGGCGCGGCGAAGTCTGTCGTCGAGCGACGCGCCGCAATTCTGCAGCCACCTCGTCAGGTGGCATCGTGACGATCACCTGTCCCGGCGAGCCGCCACCCGGCCGCGGACGGGCCTGGGTCCTGGACCTGCGAAGCGGGTCCGGGTAGCCACTACGGGATATCATGGGGCGCCCAAGTCGATCATCGGGAAGCCCTATCAGACATGGATGGCGCGCCGGTCGACCGCCATGGCGGCTTCCTTGACGGCCTCCGACATGGTGGGATGGGCATGGCAGGTGCGGGCCAGATCTTCGGCCGAGCCGCCGAATTCCATCAGCACCGAACATTCCTGGATCAGCTCGCCCGCCACCGACGAGATGATGTGGACGCCCAGCACCCGGTCGGTCGCGGCATCGGCCAGCACCTTGACGAAACCTTCGGTGTGGCGCGTGGCCCTGGCGCGGCCGTTGGCCGTATAGGGGAACTTGCCCGCCTTGTAGGCGGTGCCGGCCGCCTTGAGTTCCTCCTCGGTGGCGCCCACGGAGGCGATCTCCGGCATCGTGTAGACCACGGCCGGGATCACGCCGTAGTTCACGTGACCGGCCTGCCCGGCCAGGATCTCGGCCACGGCCACGCCCTCATCCTCGGCCTTGTGGGCCAGCATCAGGCCCCGCACCACGTCGCCGATGGCGTAGATGCCGGGCATGTTGGTCTCGAAGCGGTCGTCGATGACGATTCGCCCGCGCTCGACGGCGATGCCGGCGGCCTCGAGCCCGAGCCCATCCGTGTTGGGGCGGCGGCCGGTCGCCACCAGCACGACGTCGGCGTCGAGCCGCCGCTCCTCGCCGCCCCCCACGGGCGCCAAGGTGACGGAAGCGCCGGCATTGGTGGGCTCGACCTTGCTGACCTTCTGGCCCAGGTGGAACGCGAAGCCCTGCTTCTCCAGCATGCGGTGGAAGGTCCTGGCGATCTCGCCGTCGATCCCCGGGAGGATGCGGTCGAGATATTCGACGACCTCGACCTGCGAACCCAGGCGCGCGTAGACGGATCCCAGTTCGAGCCCGATGACGCCGGCCCCGATCACCACCAGGCGCTTCGGCACCTCGGGCAGGACCAGCGCGCCGGTCGACGACACGACCGTCCTTTCGTCGACGTCCATGCCCGGCAGGGTCGCGACCTCGGATCCCGTGGCGATCACGATGGCCTTCGTCTCGACCGTCTCGACGGTGCCGTCGTCCTTGCGGACGTCGACGCGGCCCGCGCCCTTCACGGTGCCGACGCCATGGAAAGTGTCGATCTTATTCTTCTTGAAGAGATAGCTGACGCCGTTGACGTTGGCCGCCACCGTGTCGTCCCGGTGCTTGCCCATCGCGGCCCAGTCGAGTTCGGGCGTCCCCACCTTGACGCCCAGCGCCGGAAGATCGTGGGACGCCGCAGCGAACATCTCGGACGCATGCAGCAGCGCCTTGGACGGAATACAGCCGACGTTGAGGCAGGTACCGCCCTGGGTGGCGCGCTTCTCGACCACCGCCGTCTTCAACCCGAGTTGCGCCGCCCTGATGGCGCAGACGTAGCCCCCGGGGCCGGTACCGATCACGACGAGGTCATAGCGCATGGAGTGGTTCAGCCTGTTGGAACGTCCTTGCAGGGTCAATGGCACCTGGGCGGCGCACCTTCAAGGGAGCGCATGGAAGGGTAGTGTCTCTTCCCACGACCACAGCTTGTCGGACACGCTCGCCGCCATGGCGGGAGACACGCGTAGGGTCTTATGGATGCGGCCGAAGTTGTAGAACATGAAATACAGCGCGAGGGCGTGGACATGGTTCTCAGCCTTCTTGCTGATCCTCCTTCCGCCCTTCAGGCTGCGAGCCTTCTAGCGACCCGACCGTACCGCATCAGGACCGACTGCACTCGTGTGTTCAAAGTGATCTTTTGCATGTACCGTACATGCAAACGATCACTTTGGGCACATGGGTTCCGCGATGCCTCGTCTCCTCGCCCTCACCGAACACACTCTGTTCGCCGAACTCCTGGATCGCAGCCTCGACGCCATGTTCGATGAGCAATTCCCCGAGAACGGAAGCTTCGTGACGCGAGACAGGACCAATCGCGAAGGGGTTATGCGAAGCTACTGGTACTACCAGGGTTACCGACCCGGTCCGGTCGCGGGCGAGGACATGCCCAAGCGCTACGCCCTCTACGTGGGCCCGGCGGACGATCCTGCGATCAGCGACAGGGTGCGGCGCTTCCGGCAACTCAAGGAATCCCGGAGCGATCGCGGTCGTCTCGTCGACGCGCTTGCAGGTGCTGGGATGCCACGTCCCCCGGCCGCCATCGGCCGGGTCGTCGAGGCCCTCGCGAAGGCTGGTGTGTTCCGGCTCCGGGCAGTCCTCGTCGGGACAGCCGCGTATCAGACCTACGGCGGGTTGATCGGCGCACGGCCCTCCCTGGCCTCGGCCACCACAGGTGATGTCGATGTCGCACAGTTCCGGTCGGTGTCCATCTTCGTCGAGGACAGCGTGCCCGACATGACGGACGTGCTTCGCGGTGTCGACCCTTCGTTCAAACCCCTCCCAGGCCTGAACGACCGGGTCGGTGCGGTCATATTCGAGAACGCCGGCAGATTCCGCGTCGACTTCCTGACGCCGCACCGAGGGAGCGACGACCAGATAGGTTCGCCCCTCGCGATGCCCGCCCTCGGCGGCGCCGCGGCACAACCGCTGCGTTTCCTTGACTATCTGATCCACCGTCCGGTGCGATCGGTCGTCCTTTACGGGCCTGGGGTTCCGGTTCAGGTCCCGGCACCGGAACGCTTCGCCGTCCATAAGCTGATCGTCAGCAACAGGCGGCCCGACGATCCGATCGGGCAGGCCAAGGCGCGCAAGGACGTGCTGCAAGCAGGGGAACTGATCGAGTCGCTTTTCATGGTGGGTCGCGACCATGTCGTGGCGCCGGCGTTCGCGGAGGCTTGGGGACGGGGCCCCGAGTGGCGGCGCCTCATCGAGCGCGGCGTGGCGAAGCTCCCTGCTTCGACCAGGCGAGTGATGGAAGGGGTCGCGCTACCCTTTTCGCCGCCTGGGGGCCGCCCCGACTCCGACCCGCCCGGTGAGGCCAAAGAGATGCCGACGAGGCGTCTCTCGCGATACAAAAGTCCCAAATAGCGAGCTGTGTGCAAGAACATCCCTCAAGCATGCCGCGCGCCTCACTGCAGCGGATCGAACCCCGCGGGCTCGAAATCGCGGTGCACGCCGCAGAACTCGCAGGTGACGCCGATGCGGCCTTCCGGGCCGATCATGTCACGGCGCTCGTCGGGCGTGAAGGAGCGCAGCATGCCCTCGATGCGCTCGCGCGAGCAGCGGCAGGCGTCGCGCAGCGCCTGGGCCTCGAACACCGTCACGCCGCGCTCGTGGAACAGCCGGTAGAGCAGCCGCTCGCTGGATAAGGTCGGATCGACGAGTTCGTGGTCCTCGACCGTGCCGGCCAGCGCCTTGGCCTCGGCCCAGCTGTCGTCCTCGGGCGCGTCCCGCACGAAGCCGGGGGGCGCGTCGCCGGGGTCGAGGTCAACCTGGCGCCGGCGATCCTCGGATTCGGGCAGGAACTGCGCCAGGAGCCCGCCGGCCCGCCAGTGGCTGCCCCGGCCCGTCACGCTCTGGGCCACCGCGAGGCGCACCATCGTCGGGATCTGTTCGGACTGCGTGAAATACTGGTGGGCGGCGGCTTCGAGCCCCTGCCCTTCGAGCGGCACCACGCCCTGGTAGCGCGACATCTCGGGACCCTGGTCGATCGTCAGCGCCAGGTGACCCCGGCCCAGCAGTTCGGCCGGGGTCAGCCGCCCCGCCGCCTCCACCTTCTCCGCATCGAAGCGCGCGAAGGCGCGCAGTTGGTCCGGCGCATCGAAGTCCACCACCAGCATGTCGACGATGCCGTCGGTCTTGGTCTGAAGCTGGAACCGTCCCTCGATCTTCAACGCGCTGCCGAGCAGCGCCGTCAGTGCCGCGGCCTCGCCGACGAGGCGCGACACGGCATCGGGATACCGGTGCTGGGTCAGGATATGATCGATCGCGGGCCCGAGCCGCACCACCCGGCCGCGGATGTCGAGCGGCGTCACGGCGAAGGGCAGCACGAGGTCGTCCTGGCCGAGATCGGACACGGGGCGTTCCACGGCCGAGCCCCTCTGCAGGCCGGCCGGCCTCATGGTGACGACGCCCCGAGGCACCAGGCCAGGATCCCCTTCTGCGCATGGAGACGGTTCTCGGCCTCGTCGAAGACCACGGACTGCGGGCCGTCGATGACCTCGTCGGTCACTTCCTCGCCGCGGTGGGCCGGCAGGCAATGCATGAACAGCGCCTCGGGATCGGCCACGGCCATCAGCCGCGCGTTCACCTGATAGGGGGCCAGCAGGTTGTGACGGTTGCCGTCGTCATCGCCCATCGACACCCAGCAATCCGACACGACCACATCGGCGCCCCGCACGGCCTCGTAAGGGTCATGCGTCACCGTGAGCCTGGCGCCGTTGCGCCTGGCCCAGTCGAGGAGTTGCGGCGCCGGCGCCAGTTCTGCCGGGCTCGCGATGCGCATCTCGAAGCCGAACCGCTGCGCCGCATGGGCCCAGCTGACCATGACGTTGTTGGAATCGCCGCTCCACGCCACCACCCGGCCCGCGATGGCGCCGCGGTGCTCCTCGAAGGTCATCACGTCGGCCATCACCTGGCAGGGATGGGAGGCTTTCGTCAGGCCGTTGATCACCGGAACCGTGGCGTAGCGCGCCAGCTCCTCCACGAGCGACCGTTCGAGCGTCCGGATCATGATGCAGTCGACGTAGCGCGACAGCACCCGCGCCGTGTCGGCGATGGATTCGCCGCGCCCGAGCTGCATCTCGGTGCCGGTCAGCATGACGACGTCGCCGCCGAGTTCGCGCATGCCGACCTCGAAGGACACGCGCGTGCGCGTCGAGGGCTGATCGAAGATCATGGCGAGGGTGCGGCCAGCGAGCGGGCGCGGCTGCGCCGCCTTGCCGTCGGCCCTGCGGCGGCTCTTGATCGCGATGGCGGCGTCGACGATGCCGCGCAACTCGCCCGCCGGGACGGCGTCGAGGTCGAGGAAGTGCCGCGGCGTCCCGGCGTGCTGTGGCCTCGGCGAGCCCGCCGTCACGCCGCACCCTTGCTGACCGCCGAGGTCCGGTGCGGGTCGGCTCCGCCGTCGGCCGTGACGACGGTCGACGCGCATTGGGCCTCGATGTCGGCGCAGGCCGCGTCGAGCCGGCGCACGGCTTCGGCGATCTCGTCGTCGTGGATCGTGAGCGGCGGCAGCAGCCGCACGACGTTGTCGCCCGCCGCGATCACCAGGACGTGGTGGCGGCGCGCCGCCGCGACCACGTCCCCGTTGGGCACGGCACAACGCAGGCCCATCATCAAGCCCTCACCGCGGATCTCGGCGATGACGGCCGGATAGCGGTCCTGCAGGGCGGCGAGGCGCTGCTTCAACGCGAGCCCGGCCCGCGCCACCCGGTCGAGGAAGCCGGGCGCCAGCACGACGTCGAGCACGGCATTGCCGACCGCCATGGCGAGGGGATTGCCGCCGAACGTGGTGCCATGGGTTCCCACCGTCATGCCCTTGGCGGCCTCGCGGGTGGCCAGGCAGGCCCCCATGGGAAAGCCGCCGCCGATGCCCTTGGCGATCGACATGATGTCGGGCGTCACGCCGGCCCGTTCATGGGCGAAGAAGGCGCCCGTGCGCCCGACCCCGGTCTGCACCTCGTCGAAGATGAGCAACAGGTCGTGCCGGTCGCAGACGGAGCGCAGAGCCCGCAGGCGCTCCGGCGCCACCACCCGGACGCCGCCCTCGCCCTGGATGGGTTCGATCATCACGGCGCCGGTTTCCGGGCCGATCGCGGCCTCGAAGGTCGCCCAATCGTCGAACGGCACCTGGTCGAAGCCCTCGACCTTGGGGCCGAAGCCGTCGATATATTTCCGCTGGCCGCCGGCCGCGATCGTGGCCAGGGTCCGCCCGTGGAACGCGCCCTCGAAGGTGACGATGCGGAACCGTTCGGGACGGCCGCAGGCCGATTGATACTTGCGCGCCATCTTGATGGCGGCTTCGTTGGCCTCGGCCCCCGAGTTGGTGAAGAACACCACATCCGCGAAAGTCTGCTCGACGAGCCGGTCGGCCAGGCGCTCGCCGCCCGGGATCCGGTACAGGTTCGACGTGTGCCACAGCTTGGCGCCCTGCGCGGCCAGGGCCGCGACGAGGTGGGGATGCGAGTGGCCGAGCGACGCCACCGCGATGCCGCCGCCAAGGTCGAGGTAGCGCTCGCCATCGGTCGTGGTCAGCCAGGCGCCCTCGCCGCTCTCGAAAGCGAGGGGCGCGCGCGCATAGGTCGGGAGGATATGGGACGGAGCAGGGAGCGACACGATTCTGGAATCCCTAGCCGCCGCGGCCCCGCGAACGGTCCTTGGGGGAGCGGTCGGCCGGGCGATCACCGCGCCCTCGGCTCCGCCCGCAGCACGGGAGCCAGGCCCGGGGAGCGTCCCGACGGGAGTGCCGTTCCACCCGGATCGGTCGAGCGACCTCGGTCGGACGTCGATGGATGCCGCTCCGGCGGGGCGACACGGTTGTTAAATCTCTCTAAAGGCTCGGTCCAGCGAGGTCAAATCGGCCGCGGCCTCATCGTTTCATGCGCTATTTCGCGCCGGATGCGCTGTTTTCGCAACAGTTGGCTGGGGAAAATCTTCCGACCTCGTCTTGGACTCTTGCGCGCGATTCGCACGGTCGTGTAGCGTCCGACGTGTCGATCATGACCGCCTGCGGCGTCCTGGCAAGTGTTTGCGCACCGCAGCTCAAGATTACGGCAGCAGCGTTGTTGTGCGTCTTACATTTCGAATATCGCCTTTACGGGTGCGAGAAGGAGAGGTCATGTCCTGGACTGAAGAGCGTGTCGGGCATCTGAGCAGACTCTGGCTCGAGGGGCGCAGCGCCAGCCAGATCGCAGCCGAACTCGGCGGAGGTGTTTCGCGCAACGCCGTGATCGGCAAGGTTCATCGGCTCGGCCTGTCGGGCCGCACCGTGATCCAGCCGGCCGAACAGGCCGCCGTCGTCACGACGCACCCGCCGCAGGCCCGGGCCGAGCCTCTCGTGCCGGCCCAGGAACTCCAGGCCCACGTGGCGCCGGCTCCCGTCTCGACCGAGGCCAAGCCTCGGCTCGAGGTCGCGCCGGCCGCGGTGCCGATCACGTTCGACATGCCGGTGCTGCGGTCGACCAAGGACGTCGTGATCCCCCTGTCGGACCGCGTCACCATCCTGGAACTGAGTGCCGCCATGTGCCGGTGGCCGCTGGGCGACCCGACGAGTGCCGAATTCCGCTTCTGCGGCTGCCGCGCGACCGGCAGCACGCCCTATTGTTCCGAACACGCCCGTGTGGCATTCCAGCCCGTGGGGGACCGCCGGCGGGTCGAGCGCATGGCGCGCATCGCCTGATCGTGCTGCCGGGACGCGCGTTGCGAAGCGCTTGACGGCCCGGCCCGCGCTCCCTTATAGACCGGCCTCCGTATATCGCGCCCCGGGCAACCCGGTAATTGCGTTCGGCTGCATGTCGACGGAACCTCGCGACAGATCCGAAGGAAGACCACAATGGCACGCCGTTGCGAACTGACCGGCAAGGCCGTTCAGACCGGCCATCTCGTCAGCCACTCGAACCGCAAGACCAAGACGCGCTTTTTGCCGAATCTCTGCTCGGTGACGCTGATCTCGGACGCCCTGGGGCGTCGGGTGCGGCTGCGGATCGCGGCGGCCTCGCTGCGCTCGGTCGAGCATCGCGGCGGGCTCGATGCCTTCCTGCTGAAGGCCCATGACGAGGATCTCTCGCACAAGACCCGCGCCCTGAAGCGCGAGATCGCCAAGAAGCAGGCCGTGGGGGCCGAGCCGGCGCCTGCTGCTGCCTGACCGGACGAGGCGACCGGCTCTGTATCCGACCCTGCCGCAGCGATGCGGCGGGGTTTTTGTTGTGGGGTCCTCCAGGGGACCGGGGTCGGCACCGGCATCAGGCTGCGGGTTCCGCCGCCTTGCGATGTATGATGTCGCGGCACCGGCGGGTCGTCTCGTCGGCCGCTGGAGGCAAGGCACAGCATGACCGCCACGGTCCGTGAGCGTCCGGCATCGCGCGCCACGGATGACGGGCCGCGAGGATCCTACCGGGCCGACATCGAGGGGCTCCGCGCGGTCGCCGTGGTGGCCGTGGTGATGTTCCACTACGGCCTCGCCGGATGTTCGGGCGGCTTCGTCGGCGTCGACGTGTTCTTCGTCATCTCCGGCTATCTCATCACGGCCATCGCCTGGGCCGATCTCGCCCGAGGCCGCTTCACGCTCGCCGGCTTCTACGAGCGCCGCCTCCGCCGCATCGTGCCGGCCTTCGCGGCCATGCTGCTGGCCTGCGGCGCCGCGAGCTTCTTCGTCTTCCTGCCCGAGGACATGCGCCTGCTGGGCAAGAGCGTCGGATCGGCAGGCCTGTTCGGCTCGAACATCCTCTTCGACCGCGTCGCGGCGGACTATTTCGACGCCGACAACCTGACGCTCCAGCCGCTGCTCCATACCTGGTCGCTCGCCGTCGAGGTGCAGTTCTACCTGCTGTTCCCGCTGCTGCTCCTCGCGTTGAAGGGAAGGCCGCGCGCCACGGCGGGCGCCATTGCGGGGATCGCGGCCGTGTCGTTCGCGGGCAGCATCTGGGGCACCACCCATGCTCCGGCCGCGACCTTCTATCTCGTGCCTGCGCGCGCCTGGGAACTGCTGGCCGGCAGCGCCCTGGCGCTCGCGCTCCCGACCTCGAGCCGTCTTGGCGCCGGAGGCCCGCCTGGCGTCGACAGCCGTCGGGGCGGCGTCCTGGTGGCCGCAGGTCTCGCGGCGATCGGGGCCGCGGTCTTCGGCTACGGCGCCGCAACGCCGTTTCCGGGGGTCGCGGCGGTGCCGCCCTGCATCGGCGCCTGCCTCGTCATTCTCGGCGGCTCGCGGCCCAACGGGATTTCGGATTGGCTCGGCTCGAAACCCTTGGCCTGGCTGGGTCGAATTTCCTACTCGCTCTACCTGTGGCATTGGCCCTTGCTGGTGATGGTCCGGTACGGACGCGGGGCCGATCTGCCGCTCGCCACCCGGTTCTTGCTGCTGGGCACGACCGTGCTGTTGTCCACCCTCTCCCACGCCTTGGTCGAACGCCCCTTCCTCGACGGAACGGCGCTGCCGTCGCGTCGAGGGCTCCTGGCCGGTGCCGCTGGCGCCACGGCGATAGCACTGGCACTCGGCGCCACGCTGGACCTGACCGGCCGCGGGCTCCTGCCCCTGGCGCGGCTGCCGGCCGATGTGCTCACCCTGGCCGACGGCCATTACGACCGTATCGAGGGCGAGTGCCCGGTGCCGCCAGCGCCGTACGCCGCTACCCCCTACCCCTGCCGCTTCGGGGCCGAGGGCGTGGCGCCCAGCGTGGTGCTATGGGGCAACAGCTACGCCCGCATGTGGGTGCCGGCCCTCGACCGCGAAGCCCGACAGCACGAGGCTGCCGGACTGGCGCTGATCTACAGCAAATGCCCGCCGCTGGTCGGTTTGGCGGTTCCGGCCCTGCCCGGCTGCGAACCCTTCAACGGCGCGGCGCTCGCCTTCGTCGCGGCCCATCCCGAGATCCGCAAGGTGGTGCTCGGGGCGGACTGGTTCGGCTACGGTGACGCGGTTCACGGGCTGGAGACCACTCTGGCCGCGCTGCGGACGGCCGGCGTGGAGGTGGTCGTGCTTCTGGCGCCGCCGCAGGCCGACTATCCCGTGCCCCGCACCCTCGCCATCGCGGCCCTGCGCCACGAGCCGCCACCGCCGCCGCCGCGCCAAGCCGCGGCCCGCGAAGCCCAGCGATCCAGCACCGACATCATCGCGGCGCTGCGCGACCGGTTCGGCTTCGGCCTGATCGACCCGGCGACCGCGATGTGCGACGGCGTCCGCTGTCCCGTGGTGCGCGACGGCCATCCCCTGTTCTACGACGCCGGCCACGTCACGGTCTTCGCGGCCCGCCACCTCGACGGCCTGTTCGACGGCGTGTTCGGCCGGTGATCGGGTTCGTGCCGGGCTTCCGACGCTGCCCCACTTCGCCTGTCGTCTGCCGCTGGAGCAGTTCGGGCGGGATCCGGCCGTCGGCGCCCGTCGGCGCGCCGCGCATCCCGTGGTCCAGGGCCGAGTATGTCGAAGATCGCGCCGTTCCAGCTAACCCGCCATTGACGCTGAGATGAGATCGGCGGCGCCCGGTAACGGATGACTGGCGAGCGGGCCGGCATGGTCGAGCCGAGGCATCCCGCGTCGGGATGCGCGGTGGCGCGATGTCGGTCTCGTGAAGCTCTTCCCTTCCTCCTTCGGGCAAGCCTCGTCCGGTCTGGCCGGATCGCGCCTGGCCGGGCTCGGACCGATCCTGCGCAGACTTGCGCGGAGCCGCACTTTCGGCCCGCTGCTGAGCGCCGGCACCGTGGTGCTGACTGCGGTCGGTCTCACGGCGGGCGGCCTCGAAGCCGCGATCGCCTTCGTGGCGGCACGCGGGCCCGCCGAGCAGGCCTCGGGGACTTCGCCGCCGTCGCAGGACTGGGCCGAGATCAACCGCCCCATCGCGGTCTACGACCTCGCAGGCACCGAGTTCGCCAAACTGCCCCTCGTCTATCGGGCGCGGCGTCATCGGCCCGACGGCGCCCGCGAGGACGTGCTGACCTTCGGCAACCCCGGCACGGCCAAGCCCTACCTGCAACTGTCGCTGCTCCGCCGCCGTGCCGCGGCGGAACGCGCGCCGCCCGGTCTCGCCGACGATCTCGCCGGGCTCGCCCGGGATCGCCATGTGACGCTGTCGCGGATCCAGGCGTCGGCCCCGGCCGAGACCCGGTTCGGCACCGTCGAGGCGGCCGACCTCCTCCTCTGGGAAGGCGGCAGCGCGACGCCCTGCCTCGGCTTCCGCGGGCCGCCGGGCCCAGGCGTGCTGCGCATCGCCGGCTTTGCGTGCGGATCGCCGGACCGGCCCCTCGGACGGGCCGCCCTGGCCTGCGCGATCGATCGGATCGATCTCCTGTCGGCGAAAGACGACGGGCCGCTGCGTGCCGTCTTCGTGGCGGCGGAACGCCGGGCGGGCGCGGCCTGTGGCGGGGGCAGCCAAGCCCTGAATGCGACGGATTCCCCTGGCGGATCCAGCCTTCTGGCCTCGGCGAGCCGCCGCGCCGCATGGCTCGACCCCGCGAACGACATCCCGCGACTCCGCGGGCTCCTCGCGGTCGGTTCTCGTCAACCTTAAGACGGGAAAATCCGAAGATAACGGAAACTTAACCACGGCCCTCCAGTTAGGCTTTCACAGCAGAATAGGGGCCGGGATCGCATGGCACATCGTTCAACCACATTGCTCGCGGTCGCGGCAGCGTTCGGCCTATTGACCATGGGCGCGGCTTCGGCACAGACCACCAAGAAGGTGCATGCCGCCCGGTCGGCCAGGAGCGTCGTGGTGGCCGAAATCTCGGACGCGACGGAAGGCCGCCCGCTCACGGTCAAGAAGCGCAGCTTCCTCGATCCCGGAAACGCGGTACCGGTCGGCTCGTCCACACCCGAATATATATCGGCCAACACATCCGAGCACCGCAACGTCTATTCGGATTTCGCACCGGCGTTCTTCGGCGAGTCCGAACTGCCGGGCCGCTTCGACCTGCCACCGACGAACCCGCGGTTCAACCCGTCCGCGCAACCCCGGATCCCGCTTCCCTTCGACGAGTGACCCTCTCGGCGGTGAACCTGCCGACGGTTGACGCGACGAAGTCGCCCTGACGGCCGCGGACCTGCACGGTGATCCGGGCGCGGGCTGCTGCATCGGCGTCGGTCACGCGAGAGCCGAACCCATCGAGGGCGACGTCGATGCAGTGCGGCTCAGGCTTTCAGGTCCTCGAGCGCCGTTACGACGGCATCGCCCATGGCGGCGGTCGACACGGTCGGCTCGCCCGGTCGGGCGATATCGGCCGTCCGGTTGCCGTCGGCTAGCGCCAGCGCGATGGCACGCTCCAGCAATTCGGCCTCGGCGCCGAGGTCGAACGAATAGCGCAGCGCCATCGCGAGCGAACCGATCATCGCCAGTGGATTGGCGGTGTCGTGACCGGCGATGTCGGGCGCCGAGCCGTGCACGGGCTCGTACAGTGCCCTGCGCCTCCCGGTCGCGTGATCGACCTCGCCGAGGGAGGCGGAGGGCAGCATGCCCAGCGAACCGGTCAGCATCGCGGCGACATCCGACAGCATGTCGCCGAACAGGTTGTCGGTCACGATGACATCGAACTGCTTCGGGGCTCGCACCAACTGCATGCCGAGCGCGTCGGCGAGCAGGTGGTTCAGCATCACGTCGGCATAATCGCGCGCGTGGAGCGCCTTCACGGTCTCGAACCACAGCACGCCGGTCTTCATCACGTTGCGCTTCTCGGATGAGGTCACGGTGCCGCGCCGTCGGCGTGCGAGCTCGAAGGCAACGCGGGCGATGCGCTCGATCTCGAAGGTGTCGTAGACCTGGGTATCGATGCCGCGTTTCTGGCCGTTGCCGAGGTCGATGATCTGCTTCGGCTCGCCGAAATAGACGCCGCCCGTGAGTTCGCGCACGATCAGGATGTCGAGGCCTTCGACCAGTTCCCGTTTCAGCGACGAGGCATCGGCCAGCGCAGCGTGGCAGATGGCCGGACGGAGGTTGGCGAAGAGACCGAGGTCCTTGCGGAGCCGTAGCAGGCCGGCTTCGGGCCGGAGTTCGTAGGGCACGGCGTCCCATCGCGGTCCGCCGACGGCGCCCAGCAGGACGGCGTCCGCCGCCCGGGCGCGGTCCATGTCGGCCTCCCCGACCGGGGCGCCACAGGCGTCGTAGGCCGCGCCGCCGACGAGGCCGCGCTCGATCTCGAACCGCACGACGCCTGCGTCTTCGAACCAGGCAACGACCTTTTCGAGTTCGGCCGTCACCTCCGGCCCGATGCCGTCTCCCGGAAGGAGCAGAAGCTTATGGGCCGGCATGGGTCCTCGCGCGCGCGTTCGTATCGGGCCGAGTG
>CAXUCF010000057.1:0-6002 GCA_964249275.1 uncultured Lichenihabitans sp. | reverse complement strand
GCGCACGGCCCCCGCCAGGTTTGCCTCCCGCCCCTCTCTCTGGCAGAACGGCACCATGCTGGCCCTGCGCTCCGCCCTGTTCAATCTGCTGTTCTACCTGGTGCTGATCGGCCTGATGCTCGTCGGACTGCCCGCGCTGGCGTTCGGGCGTCACGCCGTGCTGCGGATGGCCAATATCTGGGGCCGCGCGTCGCTGGTCCTGCTGCGGGCGGTCTGCGGCACGCGCGTGGAGTTCCGGGGGCTCGCCAACATCCCGCCTCAGGCCTGCATCGTGGCGTCGAAACACCAGTCCTTCATCGAGATCATCGCACTATCGGGCCTGTTCACGGACTTCACCTTCGTGTTCAAGCGGGAATTGACCCGCATCCCGCTGTTCGGATGGTACCTGGCCATGAGCCGCCAGATCGCGGTCGACCGCAGCCAGGGACGCTCCGCCCTGACCGAGGTCAGTCGCAGGGCCAAGGACGTCCTGGCCGAAGGTCGGCAGTTCCTCATCTTCCCCGAAGGCACGCGGCGGCCGCCCGGGGCGCCCCCGGACTACAAGTTCGGCGCGGCCTTCATCTACGCCGAGACCGGCGCCACCTGCCTGCCGGTGGCGTTGAATTCGGGCCTGTTCTGGCCGCGCCGCTCCTTCATCCGCCGCCCCGGCACCATCGTGATCGAATTCCTGCCGCCGATCCCGCCCGGACTCGACCGGACTGTCTTCCACACGCTCCTGCGCGACCGGATCGAGGCCGCGAGCGACGCCCTGGCGGCCGAGGCCTTCGAAGCTGACCCGGAGCTTGCGTCCCATGTGTCGGGCCTGGCCGCTTCCGCCGGCTGACCTCATTTCGGACGGGAAAACACGACTCCACGGATTGACCGTGACGGATCCGATGTTCTATTTTTGTTCTCATCCGGAGCAGAACGAGAACGACCGTGACACCGTCAGCCCTCAGCGCTCTCTCCCGTCCCGCGGCCGTCTCACGGCCCGCGGGCGGGCGGCCGAGCGCGTGCGACATGCCGCTCGTCGGCCTCGCCGGTAGCGCCGTGTCGAGTCGCTTCCGGCATTGGCGCGGGGCCAGCGGTCGGCGGTATCTCTTCTCGGTCTTCCCGCTCGATCCGATCGGATCCGTGGACGACCTTCCCCGTTTCGAGGACGCGGTCGTGCTGGCGGTGTCGCGGCGTGGCGACGGCGGGCGCCGCATCCTGGCGGCCGAGGAGACCGGAGCTTTGCCCGACCTCTTCTTCGCCAGCGTCGGTTTCAGGAACGCCATTGCGGGCGGCGCCAACGAGATCCACGTCCACCTGCTGACCGCCCATGCGTGCGGGCGCGCCGCCATGATCCGCGACCTCGACGCGGCCTGATCTCCAAAGCCGCCATGAGCTCGGTAGCGGCGTCATTCAGGAACAAACGACGGCATGGTCCGTTGACCTCTGCCTCCAGAGCGAAACCATCATGACCCCTCGTCTGCTTCTCGCGGCCGCCTTTGCCTCGGCCGGCGCTTTGCCGGCCTGCCCGCTTGCGGCCCTGGCCGCCCCTGCAGCCCTATCCGAGAAGGCGGTTCAAGACGTCGCCTTCTCGCCTTTGCCCGACAAGTCCAGCGAGCGCGCCGAGCCCGAGGTGGTCAAGGCCGAGGTGCTTCTCGACCGGGCGCATGTCTCGCCGGGCGTCATCGACGGGATCGACGGCGAGAACTTCCGCAAGGCGGTCGCGGCCTATCAGAAGCAGATGAGCCTCCCCGATTCGGGCAGGCTCGACCAGGCCACCTGGGACCGGCTGACGGCCGGTGCGGCGGCTCCCCTGACCGACGCCGAGGTGACCCCGGCCGATGCCAAGGGTCCGTTCACCCGGAGGATACCGCTCGACTTCGAGGCGCAGTCGCGCCTGAAATACATGGGCTATCGTGATGTCCGGGAGGAACTCGCGGAACGCTTCCACATGAGCGAGCCCTTGCTCATGGCGTTGAACCCAGGCCGCGCCTTCGCGGCCGGCCAGCACATCGTGGTGGCCAACGTCGAGCGCGGCAAGCCGGTCGGCAAGGCCGCGCGGGTGGTGGTCGACAAAGCCGGTCACGACGTCGAAGCGCTCGCGGCCGACGGGCGGCTCCTCGCCTATTATCCGGCCTCGATCGGTAGTACCGACAAGCCGGCACCGACCGGAGAATTCGCGATCCGCCGCATCGCTCACAACCCCGACTACACGTACTTTCCGAGATTTCACTTCAAGGGCGTTGCCTCCAAGGCGGCGTTCACGATCGCGCCGGGCCCCAACAACCCCGTGGGGCTGGTGTGGATGGACCTGAGCTATGACGGCTACGGCATCCACGGCACGCCCAACCCGGAATCGGTGGGCAAGACCCAGTCGCACGGCTGCATCCGCCTGACCAACTGGGACGCGCTGAACCTCGCAGCGCTGGTCGACAAGGACACGCCCGTGTCGTTCGGCGACGTGCCGGGCTCGACCGGACCCGTGCCGCCCGTGACGACACCGGCGACGCCGATCTCGGGAGAGCCCTCGGCCGATGCGGCGCCGTTGAAGCCCTGACCGGCCGATGCGCCTCGAAGGGCGCGTCGGCCTACAGCGGGCGAGCGCCTCAGGCCTTGAGGTCGTCCGGAACCTTGCCCCCATTCTCGGCCAGCTTGGTCATGACCTGGCCGTGCAGCCACAGATTCATTGCGGCCGAATCCTCCGGATTGCCGGAATAGTGCAGTTCCTGCGCCAGCTGCTTGCGTGAGGAGAGGCTGCTGTCGAGGTCGAGCAGTTTCATCATGTCGACGATCGAGTGGCGCCAATCGAGTTTTTGGGGGTTCTTGGCCGCCAAGCCTTCGAGCACGGCCGCGACATCGACCGTCTGGGCCGATCCGCCCGCGGTCGCGCCGCCAATCGGGGCCGTCGGCGCACCCGCGGCGGCCGGTGTCGCCGGAGCGGGACCGTCGGGCGCGGGGGCCGACGTCATAGCTCCCGAAGCGGCAGCGGCCGGCTGTGCATCGGGGGCGGATGCCCCGGCATGATGGAAGATCTTGGAAAGGATGGAGCCGAAGATGCTCACGGGAATGTCCTGCTGATGTGAGGTGAGTGCTGTCAACGCCCGCGGCGGCCGAAGGTGGCGGCCGAGGAGCCGAGTTGCAGGCGGCCGCGATTTTGCTTAGGCCCGCCCATATTGCTAGCACGGCATGGTGTCGCCATGCTCGACATCCAGCAGTGCCGGCCGGCCGTCGAACCCGATCGCGCGGCGGCCCGCCAAGAGAGAGCCTTCACCTCATGACGAGTCGCGTCATCCCGGTCGACCCCTTCACGCTCGTGGTCTTCGGCGCTACGGGTGACCTCGCGCGCCGCAAGCTCCTGCCCGCCATGATGCACCGCGACCTCGCGGGCCAGCTTCCGCCGCTCGCCCGCATCATCGGGGTGGCGCGCCGCGACCTCAGCCGGGCCGATTACCAGGACATGGCGCGCGAGTCGGTCAAGGCGGCGGCCGCCAAGGCCAACGGCGCCATCGAACCCTTCATCGAGCGGATCCACTACGTCTCCGCGGACGCCGAGCACGACGAGGGCTGGAACGAACTCACGGCGCTCGTCAACGAGCGCGACGACGATACCGTGGTGTACTACCTCGCCACGGGTCCCGACCTGTTCGTGCCGATCGCCGAGAGCATCGGCCGGCACGGGCTGAACCAGCCCCGCACCCGCATCGTGCTGGAGAAGCCCATCGGCAAGGACGCGGCCTCGGCCCTCACGGTCAACGAGGGCATCGGGCGGGTCTTCCCCGAGGCGTCGATCTACCGGATCGACCATTATCTCGGCAAGGAGACGGTGCAGAACCTCATGGCGCTGCGCTTCGCCAACGCGTTGTTCGAGCCGCTGTGGAGCGCCGCGCACGTCGACAGCGTGCAGATCACGGTGGCGGAGGAACTCGGCGTCGAGGGCCGGGCCGGCTATTACGACAAGGCCGGGGCCATGCGCGACATGGTGCAAAACCACATCCTGCAACTGCTCTGCCTCGTCGCCATGGAGCCGCCCTCGTCCATGAGGGCGGACGCGGTGCGCGACGAGAAGCTGAAGGTGCTGAAAGGCCTGAAGCGCATCGACGGCTCCAATGCAGCCCACGTGACGGTGCGGGGCCAATACCGGGCCGGCGCTTCGGCGGGCGGCGCCGTGGCGGGCTACCTCGACGAACTCGGCGAGCCGAGCCAGACCGAGACCTTCGTGGCCATCAAGGCCGAGATCGGCAACTGGCGCTGGGCCGGCGTGCCCTTCTACCTGCGCACCGGCAAGCGGCTGCCCTCGCGCGTCTCCGAGATCGTGGTGAGCTTCCGCAAGGTGCCGCATTCGGTCTTCGAGGGCGAGCCGGCCCCGAACCGGCTCCTCATCCGGCTGCAGCCCGACGAGGGCATCCGGCTGTTCCTGATGATCAAGGATCCGGGCCCGGGCGGCATGCGGCTGCAGCACGTGTCGCTCGACATGAGCTTCGCGGCCGCCTTCGCGGTGCGCAACCCCGACGCCTACGAGCGCCTGATCCTCGACACCGTGCGGGGCAACCAGACGTTGTTCATGCGGCGCGACGAGGTGGAAGCCGCCTGGGCCTGGGTCGACCCGATCATCGAGGCCTGGCAGGCCTCGAACGAACCCCCGAAACCCTATACGGCCGGCACCTGGGGCCCCTCCTCGGCCATCGCGCTCATCGAACGCGACGGGCGCAGCTGGGCCGAGCAGGAGGGTTGACACGGCCGCCACTGGATCGCTCTCTCCATTGACCCGAGGCGGATGTGCGCTGCTTTGGACGCGACGAGGTCTGGATCCCGGATCCGCGCGCCTACCGGCGCTGGTCCGGGATGACGGCCGGAGTCGATCCCGCGGAAACCGTACCGCCCGCCCCGGCGGCCTCAAGGTCTCGGATTGACAGGCGGGATGGCGCCGCTCTATCTAGCCGCACGTTCGGGGCTGTAGCTCAGATGGGAGAGCGCTGCAATCGCACTGCAGAGGCCAGCGGTTCGATTCCGCTCAGCTCCACCAATGTTCGATGTTCCGCCGTGTCGCATCGCATGACTTCTCGACGGGTCATGACCATTGGGCTGCCGGTTCCGGATCGGCTCGAACATCCCGGACTGCCTCTCCCCCACTCCCGCCAGCTTCGATCCCCTCCTGGACACCTGCGGCGGCCCGTGCTGATGTCGGGCGTCGACCGGAGATTTGCATGCCGAAGGCCAAAGCACTGACCGCGCTCCTGGCGCTCGCGCTGCTCGGGGGTTGCGCCGGCGCGTCTCAGCAGGACGCGACGGCGGCGCCCAAGGCGCAGAGGCAGGCGACCCGGCAGAGCCGCGTCGTCGATTGCAGCACCACCGGCCTCGGGATCGTCACCACGTCGCATTGTGGATCCAACGGCTTCGACCCGTTCTCGCCCGCCGCGGAATAACGCCCGCTAGACCTCGAACGTGACGCCTTGCGCGAGCGGCAGGGTGCGGCCGTAATTGATGGCGCTGGTCTGGCGGCGCATGTAGCCGCGCCAGGCGTCGGAGCCGGATTCGCGGCCGCCGCCGGTCTCCTTCTCGCCCCCGAAGGCGCCACCGATCTCGGCGCCGGACGGCCCCATGTTGACGTTGGCGATGCCGCAATCGGAGCCCGCCGCCGACAGATAGCGCTCGACCTCGCGCAGATCGTTGCCGAAGATCGACGACGACAGGCCCTGCGGCACGCCGTTCTGCAGCGCGATCGCCTGTTCGAGGTCGCGGTAGCGCAGCACGTAGAGGATCGGCGCGAAGGTCTCCTCCACCACGGGTCCGACCTGGCCGGGCATCTCGGCGAGCGCCGGCCGCACGTAGAACGAGGCCGCGCCGTCGACGTCGACGCGCTCGCCGCCGTGCACCGTGCCGCCAGCCGCGCGGGCCGCGTCGAGGGCCGCCCCCATGGCCGCGAAGGCGGCGCCGTCGATCAGCGGGCCCACGAGCGCGTCGCCCGCCACGGGGCTGCCGACCGAGATCGTGCGGTACACGGCCGCGAGGCGCGGCACCAAGGTGTCGTAGAC
>CAXUCF010000056.1:0-21201 GCA_964249275.1 uncultured Lichenihabitans sp. | reverse complement strand
GGGAACAGGCGGCGCAGCAGGTCGGCGCGAGTGTTGCCCAGTTCGTTCAGCGCGGGCGAGGCCCCGGCCAGCGCGGCGAAGATCGCCAGCAGGCCGGTTCCGGCCGACGGCTCGAGCACGAGGTCCGCCGACGTGATCGCGGCCGCGGTCGCGGCGGCAAAGGCGAGCGGCAGCGGGGTCGAGAACTGCTGGAGCGCCTGGCTCTCCTCGGAGCGCCGGGTGTGCGTCGGCAGCAGGCGCGCGACCTTGGTGAGCATCGCGAGCTGGGCCGCGCTCTGCTTGGCCCGCATCGCCGGCCCGAACCGGCGCAGGAACAGGAACTGCGCGACCTCGCAAGCCTCATAGGCGTCCTTCCAGCCCCAGCGGCCTTCCGCGTCGGAGCCGCCGAACGCCGCCGTCATCGTGGCGCGGAGGCATGGCGCGTCGATCGCCTCGCCACGGGCGAGCACGGGGAGGAGCAGGTCAGCGGCCGCGATGAGCGCCTTGGCCGCAGGCTCAGAGGACGTGATGGCGGAAACGGGCGCGAGCCCGGCGGCAGTGGTGGTCGGCATGGGGGTGAGCTCCGAGAGCGGGGAAGAGCCGTCCCGGACAGCGCGCTCTCTCGACCCCGCCAGGACCACCTCTTCCCGGCAGCCCTCTCACTCTCGTCCGGCCTGCAAAGAGAAAGGGCCCGGCGCTGGAAGCGCCGAGCCCTGGTCCTCCCATCCGAATGCTAGGCGGCGCGCGGCGCCATCAGTGTAGGCGCGATCCGTCGAACCCGCTCCGCCAGCGCCGGGAGGTCGTCGAGGAAATAGAGCGGCGCGAAGTTATTGCCGCCGCCGGTATAGTCGCGCCGCCCTCGGCAGGTACGGATCAAGATGCCCAAGTCGCCGCCCATCACCGATTGGCTCACCTGGACGTAGACGGCCTCGTGGTGGAGTGTCATCTCGCCCGAGACGGCGATGCCGCCCTGGTTCGAGCGCAGGTCGTAGCTGCCGGCCGGCAGGCGCAGCATCACCGCGAGCTGACGCAGCCGCGCGCGGGCGGTCGAGTGGAAGCGGCGCTTCTGCGCGTCGTCGTAGGCGCAAGGGTGAGTCCAGTTCATCTAAGGTCTCCAGAACGGCGAAGCCCGGCGCAACGGCCGGGCTCGGGGTGGGACTGGTTCGGGAATGGCGGTCAGTAGCCGAAGCGCCAGCTCGGCCACGGCTGGCCGTCATCGGCCGCCGCCACCGCCGCGGCGAGGTAGGCGGCGTCGCCTTCACGATCGTCGGGTCGCGCACAGGCGTCTCGTCGATCACGACGACGTTCGTGACAAGGTCGTCTTCGATCTCGACGTGGACGGGCACGAGATGCGCGAACACGACGCGGCGGGGTGTCGGCGACGCGCCGGTCATCCCCGGCCGCGATAGCGGGTCCGGGTGGTCGAACACCGGCAGGTCGAGCAGCGGCTGGAGATCCGCGTCGAACAGCACATAGTCCGCGTCGCTCGCGCGGGCCTCGCGCAGCACGCCGAGCAGCGAGGGCGGCAGGTGGTCGTCGAGGCCGTCGTCCACGACGCCGGTGTGGACCCAGCAGCCGTAGGTGTGCGGCTCGACGATGAGGGCGTGCCACGGGTCGTCGGGATCGTAGCGGGCGCCGCCGGGCCGCCCGGGACCGGTCGCGGCGAGGTGGAGGAGCATGGCGTAGGTCTCGGGCTCCAGGTGCAGCACCGAGGCCTCGCCGAAACGACGCGTGTCCATGAGAGGTCTCCTGATAGGGGGAGGAGCCGGGACGCGCTCGCGCACGCCCCGGCCGTTCGAGGTCACTCGGCCGCGATGGCGAGCGGCTCGGGGTCGAGGTCGGTGTCGCCCGCTTCATCCTCCCCGGCGAGGAAGGCCGGCAGCGCCTCGGGCTGACCGGCGTCGGCCGACTGGTCCGCGGTCGAGCCGTCCTCCGCGCCCGGCGTGCGCAACGGCTCGGGCAGCCAGCCCGTGTCGGCCAGGAACCGCTCCGCTTCCCTGGCCATGTCGCCCTTCTTGAGGTGATCGATCAGCTGCGCCGCCTGATCGCCCTTGGCCTCGCGCACCGCTTCGAGGATGCGGCCCTTGGTGACCTGGCGGAAGTAGTTGCCGACCATCGGCGTCCAGCCCGCCTCGGCCATGTCTAGGTTCACCGCGCGCGCGAGGCGATCGGCCTGGGCGAGCCGCCGCTCCAGCGCATGCTGCGACAGCCCGGCGCCGCCGTAGCGGTCAACCTTCTCGACGAGTGCGTTCACCCCGAAGCTGACGCAATGCGCGAGCAGCGCCGAGCGGCTGGCGTCGTCGAGCGTGTCGAGCCGGTTCCAGAGCGCCTGGTCATCGCCGAGCGGCAGCTTCGCCGCCCACGCCTTCTGCCGCTCGTCGACCGCGCGGGCCGACGCGCTGTCCTTCAAGCCGTCTGCCTGGACGGGAAAGAAGACGTGACGGACCGCGGCCTCCAGGCAGCCGCCCGACGCCGACACGCGCTGGAAGGTGTCGGAGACGAGCTTGTGCAGCAGCGCCGTCATCGCGACGTGCGGGTGCAGCGCCACCGCGTCCCGCAGCGCGAGCGTGCGGTGCGCGGTCAGCTCGGTCAACAGCCGCTCGGACAGGGGCTTTACGCCCTCATCCTCCTCGGCCGGCTCCGGCTCGGGCGCGCCGCTGACCGTAATGACGGCGCGCTGCGCGGCCGGCATGGCGCCGCTCGCCTGAGCGTAGGAGGTCGCGGTCGGCTCCTCATTCTCGTCGGCGGTGAGCGCCTCCGGCGCGACAACCGGGGCTTCATCCTCGGGCCGCACGAACCCGCGCTCGACCTTGAGGCTGCCCGCGCCGTCGATGCTGACGAACGCGCCCGCGCGCGCCAGGTCGACGGGCTCGAAGCTCGGCACCCGGTTGTGGAAGGCGTCGAGCGCGGCCTCGATCTCGCCGAGCCGCCGGTCGATCTCGTCAGGCAGGTCGTCGGGCGACTCCGAGTAGGTTTCCTCGATCGTGCCGTACTCGGTCTGGAGCGCGTCGTAGGTCGCCTGCTCCTCGTCGGTTAGCACCGGTGCGGCGTGCAGCCGCCGGAGCCCGCGATCGTGCCCGTAGGAAAAATCGAGCGCGACCTCGACCCACTTCCAGCCTTCATCGGCGATGGGCTGCGCCGCCTCGCGCAGCTTCTCGACCGCGAGCAGGTCGAGCAGCGCCGGGTCCTGCAGCCCGCCGCCGTCGTCGGCCTGAAACAGGTCGCGCAGCACGACACCGCCAGCCTCCTCATATGCGGCGACGCCGACGAACTGCGCCCGCCGGTCGGACGCACGGACCGCGCCCTCGGTCAGCATGCGCCGGACCTGATACGGCTCGCGGTAGGGCTGGCGTGCGAGCGCCTCCCAGACCTGCTCATGGCGCGCATGGTCGGCCGTGACGGAAAACGCCATCAGCAAGTCGAGCGTCATGCCGCCCTCGGCGTAGACCTCGAGCAGCCTGGGCGAGATCGAGGCGAGCTTGAGCCGCTGGCGCACGACCTGCGGGCCGACAAAGAAGCGTGCGGCGATGTCCTCGACCCCGAGCCCGCGCGCGACGAGCGCCTGGAAGGCGCGGAACTGGTCGAGCGGGTGCAGGTCCTCGCGGCGCACGTTCTCGGCGAGGCTGTCCTCCTCGGCCGAGATCACCGAGCCCGCGTTGCGCACGTGCAGGGCACGGGCGCCGTCTTGGCGAGGCGCTTGGCCTTGACCAGCAGCTCCAGCGCGCGGAACCGGCGCCCGCCGGCCGGAACCTCGAACGTGCCGGTCTCCTGGCCCTCGCCGTCCAGCACCGGGCGGACGTTGAGGTTCTGCAAGAGGCCGCGGCGACCGATGTCCTCGGCCAGCTCCTCGACCGACACGCCGTCGTTGACGCGCCGGACGTTGGCCTGGGAGAGGACGAGCTTGTTGAAGGGGATGTCGCGCGTCACCGCGAGGACGGCGATCTTCTGAACGGCAGTGGCCATGTCGGGATGCTCCACGACGGGCGGCCGAAAGACTCTCTCTCGACCTCCTACCCGTCGCGAAGACCGGCGCAGCCCTCTTCCTCTGAGGAGCCGCGCCGGAAAGCCGGAGATCAGGAAGGTTTCGGACCCGGGAAGCCGGGTTTGCGCCTCTACGGGTCCGCACGGGCCCGACCTCACTGGCGGACCCGCGCCGACAGGCACGCGCTAGGCCGCCGCCCGCTCGGGCGCGTCGGCGTCGGCCTGTGCGGCCCCGGGCTGGAACGCGAGCAGGAAGTCGGCGGCCTTGGACGCGGCCGAGGCGGCGCGCACGACCGCGCGGTTGTCCTCGCGCAGCACGTCGAGCCACGCGCCGACATAATCGGCGTGACGGACGGTGGGCACGATCCCGAGCGCGGCGCAGGTGAACGCCGCGCACAGCTCGGCGACGAGCTCCTCGCGTGCGTACTTCGCCGACCCGGAGCTCCCCGTCATGTCGCGGCCGAGCCTGGACGCGTGGCCCGACCAATGGCCGAGCTCGTGGAGCGCGGTCCGGTGCCAGTTGATCGGCTCGAAATAGGCTTCCGGCCGCGGCACCTGGATGTAGTCGGGGCCGGGAGCGTAATAAGCCTTGTCGCCGCCCAGCCTGAGATCGGCGCCGCTCGCCCGGATCAGCCCCTCGACTTCGGGCTGGATCAGGCCCTCGGGGATCGGGGGCGGCGTGGGGACGAGGTCCTCGGGCAGGCCCTCGCACTGGTCGACCGAGAACACCGTGAAGCGCTTCAGGAACGGGATCGCCTGCGCGTCCTCACCCCTCTCGCGGGCGCGACGCCGTTCATCTTCGGGCACGAACCGGTCGGCGTAGACGACCGTGGTGCCGCGCTCGCCCTTCCTGACGCAGCCGCCGAGCGAGAGCGCCTGGCGGAACGTGACCCAGCTCTGGCAGGAATAGCCCCGGGCTACAACCGCGCCCCAGAGGATCAGGACGTTGATACCCGAATAGCCGCGCCCGGTCGCGGCGTTGCGCGGCATCGCCAACGGGGCCGCAACGCCGGACGAGCGCCAGGGCTGGACCCAGGGAAAGCGCCCTGCCTCGAGTTCGGCCACAATCCGGGCCGTGATCTCGTCGTAGAGGTTTGCGCGCTCGGGCGCGGCCGCAGCGGACCGGGAAGAAGAACGAGGCATGAGCCGAGTCTCCGCGACGGGCCGGCCGGGAGCCTTTCTCCCGACCCTCAAACCCGTCACGGCGACAGCCGCCATCCTCTCACTCTCAGCCCGGGCTCGGGCGAGGCCTCGCCGGCCCCGATGCCCAACGCGGCCTCCGCCCGCGCGATCGCGGCGACGGCGCGGGGCAGCCAGCGCCGGAAGTCATGCTCGGACAAGCCCATCGGCTGCGCTGGCTCCTTGAGCAGGGCGAGGAGTTCCGCGAGGAGCGTGGGCGGGCCAGACGCGGCGCGGCCGGCGAGGCGGTCGGCGAGCCAGTCGCTCACGTCGATCGTCTCCGACGTGCCGCTGGCGAGGTCGATGACCGCGGCACCGCCGCCATAGGCGTCGAGCCGGGGCTTGGAACAGTCGTGGCTCCAGACGAACCCCCAGCGCCCGTCGAGCTCGAACGCGGCCGCGCAGCGCTTGACGAAGGCGACGACGTGGCCGGGATAGCCATAATCGCCGTCGTGGATCCAGAGGATTGTCCTCGCCTCCGAGCCGGGCTCGTCCCGCTCGGGGCTGAGAACGAAGTTGAGGCTGGTCTCGTCCTCCTCTTCGATCTCGCGGGCGAGCGCGTCGTGGACGGCGAGGGCGCGGTCGACGTTCTCGGGAGTGCGCACGTCGAACAGCGCCGAGAAGTGGGTCGTGTAGTCGGCCATGGCGGGAGCTTTCGCGACGGGCGGCCGGGAGCCTCTCTCCCGACCTCCTAACCCGTCGCGCGGCTCCCGCCGGCCTCTCCCTCTCGTCCCGCGGTCCGGTCAGGCGCGAACGGCGCCGAGCGCCACGCCCTCCGCTGCGTAGCGGCTGAGCGGTCGGTCGGCGCTGAAGAACAGGTCGCGCTCGACCGGAGCCCGATCGCGCCGCGCACCTCGGCGAGTTCGGTGAGCGAGACGGTGCCGAGCTCGGGGAAGCCGAGGCCGAGGTCGCAGCGGCCGAAGGCTATGGCGGGGGCCGCGGGGTCGAGCGAGGCGAGGAGCCAGGTTGCGCCGGCGTCGGGCGTGAAGAGCTTGACGGCCGGGGGCGGATCGAAGTCGGCGTTCGTCGCGAAGCGCGCGCCGTTGGCCAGGAGCTGGTCGTGGATTTGGTCGGTGATGAGCTGCATCGTGGGTACTCCGCGACGGGCCGGCCGGGAGCTTCTCCCCTCGGCGCTCGACCCGTGACGGCTCGGGCCGCCCACCTCTTCCTCTCGGCGGGGCGTTGCGGGGCGGCGGCCCCGCTCGGGTGGGTCGGCCGAGACCGCGCACGGGCTCGGCCGCAGGGAGGGTCGCCCCTCCCGGCTTCGTCCCGGCTCCCTCCCAAACCCCCTCGATCGTTATGGATTGTCGAATCGCCTCCCGCTAAACATATACGGGCGCAGGAGTCGGGTAGGCTCCGCGCTCATCGACGAAGGACCACTGCCATGGCGTCTACCGCCGCGAAGCCGAAGACGGGCAAGGCGACCAAGCCGGCGTCGGCGGCCGACCGGATCAAGGCCCC
Source organism: uncultured Lichenihabitans sp. (assembly GCA_964249275.1). Lineage (GTDB taxonomy): Bacteria > Pseudomonadota > Alphaproteobacteria > Rhizobiales > Beijerinckiaceae > Lichenihabitans. The sequence continues at coordinate 14,601 of CAXUCF010000056.1, read as the reverse complement.
GCGCTTCAAGATGAGCAACGGGATCACGATCAAGCAGGTCGACAAGGCGATCCGCGACGTCATGGCCAAGCGTGCCGTCCAGACGCAGAGCTGACCCGGAGGTCACCCAGGCCTACGACGCGAGCGTCTTCATCAATTGCCCGTTCGACGCGGCCTACCAGCCGCTGTTCCGGGCGACGGTGTTCGCGGTCTACGATTGCGGGTTCGAACCGCGCTGCGCGCTGGAGGTCTACAACTCCGGCCAGGTGCGCATCGACAAGATCATGGGCTTGGTCGAGGCGTGCCGCTACGGCCTGCACGACATCTCGCGCACCGAGCTCGACGGCGTCAACCAGCTTCCCCGGTTCAACATGCCGCTCGAACTCGGGCTGTTTCTGGGTGCTCAGCGCTTCGGCTCGGGCGCGCAGAAGCGCAAGAGTTGCCTCGTGCTCGACCGCGAACCCTACCGTTTTCAGAAATTCATCTCCGACATCGCCGGCCAGGACATCGCCTCGCATGACGGCGAGGTCGCCAAGCTGATCGGAAAGGTGCGCGACTGGCTGAGCGCGGCGGCGAACGACAAGCCGCTGCCGGGCGGGGCCAAGATCGCCGAGCGCTTCGCCCAGTTCAGCCTCGACCTGCCTGCCATCGCGAGCGCGATCCATCTGCGGGAGGAGGAACTGACCTTTCTCGATTACGCCAGTCTGGCGTCGCGCTGGCTCAAGGCGAACCTGCTCGCTGTCACGGACCCGCTCGCCTGACGTGCGAGCGCCCCACCCGGATGATCCCGGGCGGGGCGTGGCGTGTGGGCGTCAGTCGCCCCGGCGTCCGTTGGGGCGCGACCAGATGAGGGAATGGCCCCTGCCGTCCTCGTCCTCGAACAGGTTGGCGTAGATGGGGGCGGTGAACGACACGTCGTCGAGCTTGAGGCCGAGATAGTCGCGGCCTTCGTTCGAGCGCTTCTCCCAGGCGGCGCCGATCTCGGCGCGGCCGACAAAGACCCGGTGCGAGGGGGCGTTGTCGTTGGTCCGGTTCGCCTCGGACACGATGCGGACGTTCTTGGCCTGGACGGAGAAGGTGACGATCTCGCCCGCGTACTCGTTGCCGCTCTTCTTGAAGGTGCCGATGGTGGCCATGGTGCTCTTCCTTTGCTGTCTCGAGCCCCGCGTCCATCGCGGCCTCGATGGCGCATCGACGGCCGGGGGCGATCGACGCCGCACCTGCTCCGCAGGCCGCAGCACCGCGGAGGACGGCAGGACGGGGCTTTCTTGCCTCGCGAGGAATGCGCGGCACGTGCAGGGGAAGAAAGTTTCGGCCCTACCGTTGCGGCTCAGGCGATCGAGGCGGAAGCCGAGCCCGGCCAGATCAAGCCAGAAGAGGTCGCAGTGGGCCGCGGGCGGACGGCGAACCGTGAAGACGCTGACGGCCGAACGAACACCGATCAGGGGGGCGACGCGCACATGCGAGGATCAGGCCCCGGTGCAGGAGCGGGCGGACGCCGCAGGCCCGAGGCGACCTCGCCTGCACGGGAACCCCGCCACGGGCCGGTCAGGGCCGCCCCGTGACCGTCCCGAGGAGCAGCACTCGGACCAGCCCGCCTTCCGGTCCGTGCTCGCGACCCGCACCACCGCCTCGCTACCGCTCGTCCGAGGCGCAGGACGGCACGCCCACCATCATCGGTCGCGCCGCCGGTCGCCAGGATAACGGACACAGACATGGTCCTGCTCCGCTCGAGTAAGCCAAGACGGAGTGCGCTCACATGGGACGAGGCGATCGTCGCGACCGGGTGGCGGGCAGGTGCTTCGGCCGGTGTGGGTGCAGGTGAAGGACGAGAGGTTGGCGCTCGCGAGGTCACACACGGCGGGATCCCGGCGGGGTCGGCAAGCCTTGAAGCTCCTCAATCCGCGCCAGGATACGGTCGACAAGCGACTTGGCCGCGACCCTGTTCGTCGAGCACTCGTAGATTAGGTCGATCATCTCCTGGTAGACGCCCCGCTTCTCCGAGGGGATCCGGTCGAGTGGGGTGGCCGGCTGCTCATCGGCACCCGACGTGACGAGCCGCGTTCGCTGGGCCTCGATCCGCGCGCGTATCGCGCGCCGCTCCTCGTCGATGAGGTCGTCCGGCCCGACGGCCTTCTCGAGCCGCGCAATGGCCGATCCGATCGTGCGGGCGAGGTCGGACGACGCCGAGCTGCCCAGCGCCCCTTGCTCGAGGACCTCGAGCTGCTGTTCGATCACGACGGCCTGGGTTTCGATGTTGCGGCGCCGTTGCCGGTCCGCCGAGCTGACTCGGCAGCGGCGCGCGATGTCGCGGCCGACCGGCGCGAGGTGATTGAGGAGGTTCGCGTAGTGGCCGTTCTGCTCGAAGTCGTCGCGGCGGCCGTTCGGCACGATGCGTGGGTCCAGTACGTGCACCTCGCCGACGGTCCACGCGCAAAAGCGCGTTTCGGGGAAAACGTCCTGAAGCAGCGAGGAGCCGCCGACTTGGATGTCCCCTACGCGCGCGCGGAGACCCTTGATCATCGCCGCTTGGGGGATCGCGCCTTCGTAGCCATGGTGGGCGACCCAGCCAACGGCCGCGATGCCGCCTTCCAGGCCGGGAACCTCGAACGTGGAAAGCTCACCGAGGATAACCGGCTCCTTCGCGCCGGCGTCGGCCTTGTCGCGGTGCGGCCGGGTGAGTGGCTGCCCTCCATCAACGGTGATGGACAGGCGCGGGCCGCGGAGGTGAGGCTCGAGCAGTGACTCCAGATCGCTCGCGAGCGCGAAGGACCGGTCGAACGGGACCGATGCCACCTGCGCGAGGTAGTCTGCGACGCTTTCTCCCCTGAGTAGCCTATCGTCGCCCTGCCTGACGACGCCCGCGAGCTCGACCTCGAAGAACCGGTCGGGCCAATCGCCGTCGACCTTGCCGAGCGCTGTAATCTCTTCGACGAAGTCGGCCAGATCAACGCTGGTGTGCTTCTTGAGACCCGCCCGCAGGCGTCGACAGTCCCAGTTAATCTCCATGACCGGCTCGCCCGCGGCGCTTCGTGAGCGGAAGGCAAGGCGCTGCGCGTAGGCGAGGCCCCCGAGCCGGCCGACGCCGCGGAAGCCGCGCGCGCCGATACCGCGTTTGCCGCTGGCCCCGAGGGCGCGCATGCGCATACCGAAAACGTCGGCGGCAATGCCGGTCCCGGTGTCGAGGATGCGTATGCTCCTGGCAGCCGGATCGAGCGCGATCTCGACCGATCCCGGCTGGTCAGGTCCGAGCAGCCCGAGGCGACGGGCTTCGTCGACCGAGTCCGCCGCGTTCTGGACGTACTCGCGGTAGATCGTCAGTGGCTCAACGTACATCGCCGTTGAAATCAGCGACAGAAGGTCGGAGCCGACGGTGACCGAGACGGCGGTGTTGGTGACGGCGCTCTCCATCCTGCGCGCGACGGTGTTGCTCACGCCGCCTTCCTCTCATCGGCTCGCGCGACTTCGAGCATCGTTCCGACCTCTGCCTCCTCCTCGTAGTCCAGGCCGGCATCCTCGACGCGCTCGTCCTCCGGCAATGTCTGATCGGCCGTGATCTCGCCCCGTGTCATCGCCTTCTGACGCGCCCAGATGCCGAACAGCTCGTCTTTCGGCTTGGGCACGTAGAAGGGCAGCACCTCCCTCACGGCCGCCGTGGTTGCCAGCTCCGCCAACGAGCCGAAATTTCGCGGATCGGTGGACGACAGCAGGCCGAGGAGTTCCGCGCGGTCGTAGGCGTCGAGACGGGCCATCGCGCGGTGATAGTCGGCGAGTTCCCCCTGGCCATCGAAGCGTTCGTACCACTGCCGATTGAAGATATAGTCGTGCGGCATCAGCAGGATGCGCTCGTATTCTTCAGCCGTGTCGCCGAACGCCTTCTTGAAGAACTCGGGTTCGCCGCTGACGATGCCGTGCGTCGCTTGCAGGATGATCTGCATGGAGCGGAGCTGATACCGACTCCACTTCTCGCCGATGTGGCCTCGGTCGGGCCGGTCGGTGGGCTGAAAGCGCATGGGAAATGACCAGATGCGCACGCCGAGCTCCTCGTTGAGCGTCACGTTGAGCCGCATCCGCTCGAACAGGTCATCGGGCCCGTCGTGAAAGTTATACAGCATGTAGTTGGAAAGCTCGTTCAGCCCGTGGTCGTGCGCGTAGCGCACCGCCTTCTCGTAAGGCTTCTTCACGCCCAGGTGATCGAAGGCGATCCGGAGCGGCTTGAGGCAGATCGATGACAGTTCCTTCAGGTATATCGGGTCTTTGCACAAGATGCGGGCGTCGACACCCTGATTGAAGTCGACGCGGCGCTGAACCGGCACGCGCTGGCCGGGGCGGGAGAGCTTGGCCCCTGGAACGAAGCCCAGGTCGCGGATCTCTGCGATGATCTCCTTGAAGCGTGCGCTGGCGACCACGTTGTTGTCCATGAGGATCAAGTCCTTCTTTGGACCGTAAGCCTCGTCGATGGCGCGCACGAGGCCGGTGAGCGACTCCACGTCGCGCTGCATTCCCTCGAGCTTGGGCACGCCACAGAAGTGGCATTTGCGAATACAGCCGCGCGACGTGTAGGCGAAGTATGCGTCCCGGACGGGGTAGCGATAGTCGATCTGGTCTAGGATGCCGTAGTCGGGGACGAGATCCTCGATGGGTGGACCGACGAGATCGTCGGAGTAAAGTTCCTCAGCGAAGTCATCGAGTTGAAGCGCGACGGCAGGCGGTTGGCTGAGCAGGCCCTTAATGAAGCGCACCCCCTGCCAACGGCGCTCCTTGAGGAAGTGCTCGTGCATCAGCGAGGCGGCGATGCCTCCGACAAATACCTTGTCTGCCTGACCGTTCGCGACTTTCAGAGCGAAGTCGATGCTCGTTGATATTTTCGGGTACTCGAACGAGAACAGTGTGGTCACGTAGATACGGTCCCACGCCTGATCGAGGACGCGCGTATCCTCCCCCTTGATGAAGGTGACACGGTCGCGCTTCCCGTTCGGCCCGTGATACTGGGCAATCTTCATGAGGCCGAGCGGAGGATATTTATTCTTGTAGCCCGGCTCGATCAGCAGGATCCGCTTGTCAGTCAACGTGCACCACCTTCATCTTGGACCTGCGCCGCGCGTCGCGCAGCATGCCCGCGGCCTGCGCCGCGCCCTTCTCCCCGCCCAGTCCCGCGAACGACCCGGACGTTGACCAGTCGAACGCCTCGGCAAAGTCGGCGAGCTCGGCCTCGAAGCGGCCGCGCGTGGTAGCGGCGCCGGCCTCGGCAACCAGGTCGGCCGCGAGGTCCATCAGCGCGTAGACACCGACGCCCTTCGACAGCAGGTGTCGCCGAGGTTTGATCCACGCGTCGCTGAGGACGACCGCCACAGCCGTCCAGAAGTCGAGCACCAGCCGCGCGGCTTCCTCCACGGTCGCCTGGCGCAGCACGCTCGAGCGGGTCAGGAAACGACGGACCGCCTTCTGCATCGTCCTGAGCGAGGCGCGCCGGGCCAGTCCCGAAGTCGTCGGGCCACCGAAGTCGAGCGCTCGGTACCAGGGAGAGGACGGGTCGTTGGCCAAGCAAAGGGAGATGAACAGTTCCGGCCGCTCCCGCGCGACGTCGCCGCACATCTGAGCCGCCTGGTAATCGAGCAGACTGCGGCTCAGGCCCTTGGCTTTGCCGTTGATCACCGAGAAGACCGCGGTCTCCTCCTCGACGGTCAGGCCCATGAAGCACATAAATGGCAGCTCGACGTTGCTGTCGCCGAGGTGCCCCAGTCGGTGCTGGCAGTCGACCTGCGCCATCAGCCGGCCGGCACCGGCGGCGAGTTCCAGCGTGGCGGCTCGTCCGTCGCGCCTAACGACCCGCCAAGCATCGTCGTCCCGCGGACGCAGGTAAGCGTAAGGGGAATCGTAGAGCTGCCGGGCGACTGGATGTACCGCCGGAAGTCGAGGCTGTGCGCCGAGTTGAACCGTCGCTGGTAGCCACGCCCGGCCTCCTCATCGAGCACGTCGGCCCAGCTGAGGGTCTTAAGCAGGCCGGCCGGCGCGAAACCGAGCAGCACCGACCGGTCCGCGGACGCCCCGAGCTGGCATTCCAGTTTATGCACCGCAGCCACGTCGTTTCTGCACTCCCATGATGCGAGAACCGCATCGCAATCCGACGCTACCAGATGACCTCCCCGGGATCGACCTCTATCTTGCGTCCAGCCGCCAAACGGGCGGACCGCGCCGGAGGCTTTCAACAAGTTTGGGTCGGCATCAATGCGGGTGGTGGCTGCCGTTTCGACGGCCGGCTTACGCCGGATCACCCCGCCGCACCACGGGTGGTCACAGCACGTCCGACGTATTGTTTGCTCGATGACAGACGATCCGGCCTGCCATGGCGTTCATCGGGGAAGAACGTGCATTGCCGGCACGAAGCCGCCGTTCTTGTCCCAATCTCATTTTCGGCTTGCGAGGAGGCGCGCGCGCGCTCAGCCTTATACCCGGGAGCGTGGGGGATTATCGGGAATGAGTTGGTGGCCGCTGGCGATGAGGGAGGTATGGCCTGAGGCACGAAGATTGAGGGCCCGTCGGAGCGTAAGCGCCTCGCCACTCAAGCTCCCGCTGTCGCGCGACACCATCGACGACTATCTAACCTTGGTGTCGCGCGTGGCGTCCTCGCCGCGAGGTCGGCTTTACGTTGATACGTCGTTCCTCGTGTGGATGACCGCGCTTAGTTCTGAAGCTCGGGGCGAAGTGAGGGCGTGGCTGAACTCGTCGGCACCCGGACGCGTGCACGTGCCGGTCTGGGCTGTGCACGAATACTTTCGCCACCGCGCCCAGAATCTGCACGGCCGCACTCTCTCGAAGGCCGTCAAGGAGCTGAACGGCGTCGCGGACCGGACCTTCCGCGATCTACGCCCTTATCTAGACTCCCCGACGTCGGGCGACATCCGGACTCCCGAGGCGATCGCGAGCGCCGTACGTGCGTCCCTGGTTGACTTGAAGCGGATCGCCGTCGCCGCCGGCCGCTGGCGCGACGAGCACTATGAGGCCAACGCGGCGGACGTGATCGGGATGATCAACGATCTGGGGCTCACGACGCCTGCGCTGATGGATTGGATGGAGGGCATCGAGGCCGTCGAGAGCGCGCGGTACGAGGGCCGGGTTCCGCCGGGCTTCCAGGACCGTGGCAAGCGCGGGCGCAAGAGCACAAACCTCGGTGCTGCGGCTGAGGGCGACGCCGCTCACGACCCCCACCGGAATGAGGCCGGCTCGAACAGCTTCGGCGACCTGGTCTTCTGGCGTGAGATACTGGATCATGCGCGCTCGGTGCGGGCGACCGGTGTGGTGATCCTTACCAACGACGGCAAGAACGACTGGACGATGCCGGGTGGTAGTCAGCCCGAGCTGGACGACGACCTACGCAAAGTCCGTTCGAGCCTCCCGCCAGTGCCCCAGCCGCATCCGATGCTCGGCTATGAAGCGCGTAATGCCGCCGGCGTCTCCGAGCTGGCGCTGATCGATGGGACGTACCTCGCCATCCTGCTGCGCCGGAGCGGTCAGCCCTCGAACCGCGTGTTCGGCGTCGCCGTCGACGTTTCCGTCCCCACGCCGCAGGAGGTCGACGCCACAGCAAGGAAGCAGGCGCGCGACATCGCGATGTCCGCGAAGTCGTCGGGAACCGAGGGCTTTCGGGCGGGAGCGGGCAGGCACCTGCCGGTGGAGGACGGCAGCAACGTCTCGGACGCGCGCCTCGCGCTCCGAAGGGCGCTCGACGCGAGCGGCGGAGGGCCTGATCCGATCATGGAGCCGGTCATCGAAGCGATGACCGGCGCAGGTGCTGGGGCTGGTGCTCTTAACCAATTTCTCACCAGAGAGATCTTCGGAGAGCTGACGACGGCCGGGGCGACGTGGTTTGCACGAGCGCTTGGAACCCGATCCATCGCTGGTGATCCCCTCGCGACAACCTACGCGACAGACCTCCTGTCCAGCCTCGACCGGCTGCCGCCACGGTCGGCGACGGCAATGTACCTGGGGATACTTGCGGCGGCCTTCCTGGAGTCGCCGGAGCAGGGGAGTGGGGTAAGGACGGTGCCGGAGGCGCCCTGGCTGACGGAGCTCTTCAGGTCGCAGGATCATCCGCGCGCGAAGCCCGCGATCGAGGCTTTCGTGGCCCGACTACCGGCACTCGGCGGTCGTCCGGTGTATGTTCCGGATGCGGCGAAGCCACCTCTCGCGGTGACGGCCACCTTCGCACCGCGCTCGTCTAGGATCACGGGTCTGCAGATCGGCGGCATCGGCGTCCTGGCCAACTCGCAGGGCGATGCGGCGCGTCGGCTGCGCAGCCTGCTGGACGGCAGGGAAGCCGCCACGCTGCGGGAGGTGGCGCAACTCGCCTGCACGCTACTGGGAATGCCTGCCGAGCAGCTCGAACTCTCGGACGCGCTCGACCGCGAGGTCCAGCTTGGGACAACCGTCGGCATTGCCGACCCCGCGGACTTGCGCGGCGACATGGAAGACCTGACATGAGCACGACGCCTGGGCAGCAGGACTCCGAGGAGGGCCGCATCGAGCCCTTCTTCGGCGCGTTCGTGCTGGAGACGCTGACGATCGGCCTCTACGGCGAGGCCCGTTCCGCCATCCGTGAGTACGTTCAGAATGGACTGGATGCCGTCCTTCAGGCAGTCGACGAGGAGTTGATCGACCCGGAGGCGGCCAGGATCGACATCCGGCTCGAGGGCGCGGACCTCATCATCCACGACAACGGCATAGGTCTTGGGCAGGAGGTCGCCGTCGGGACGCTGGCGTCAATCGGTGCATCGCGCAAGGACTACCGCGACCAAGCCGGCTTCCGAGGCATCGGACGGCTCGCCGGCATCGCCTTCTGCGACCGGCTCGTCTTCCTGACCAAGGCGCGCGGCGAGCAGGTGACGACGCGTGTCGCGTTCGACGCGAAACAGCTGCGTGAGGATATGTCGCCGGCCAAGGGAGGCCGCCTCTCCCTTCAGAGGCTGCTGGAAAAGAACGTGAAAGCGACGACCCATGCGGCAATGGACGCCGTGCGCGAGGGCTTCTTCGAAGTCCGACTTGAAGGTCTTGTCAACGCTCCTGCGGAGGCGACTGACCTAGACCTGATGGTCGACTTCGTCGCCCAGGTGGCGCCGGTCGGGTATTCGAAGGACTTTGTCTACCGCGAGCAGATCGAGCAGGCCGCTCGGGAGCGGCCGTTCGCTCGGCGCGCGTCGCCCCGCAGGCGGACGTCCGCGCTCGAGGAGGTCACGATCGTGGTGCACGAAGGCGAGCGCTCGGTCGAGGTCTGCAAGCCGTACGGGGCGACGTTCACGGTCGGCCGCGACGACGTGCCCCTCAACGACATCATCATCCATGATGGCGCGAGCCAACGCTGGTGGGGCTGGGTCGGCCTCAAGCGCGAGCCGGGCGCATTCAAGTCGGACGCGACCAAGGCCATCCGCGTCAGGCTACGCAATATCCAGATCGACGGTACACAGGTCATGAGCGAGATGTTCTCGTCCGTCGAGGACGCAGCGTCCTATGGCCGCTTCAACGACTGGTACGTCGGCGAGATCTTCGTGGATCCAACCTTCGTCATCCCGAACTCCCGCCGCGACGGATTTGAGGACAATCAGGGCTGGGCCGAGTTCCGAGAGGAGTTGATCGACCTCTGCGCGGATCTCGGCAAGCGTGCGTACGACATCTCCAAAAAGGCGCAGCTTTCCGTCGAGGCGCTGGCGCGAGGCGCGAAGGATCTCGATGTCCGCGCGAAGACGCTCACCGCCGCCGCGAAGCCCGACACGGACAAGCTGATCACCCTGTCGAGCGACGTGACAAAGCTGCAACGCAAGGTGAGCAGGGCGTACAAGTTCGCTGATCTCGAGACCGCGTCGCAGCTGAGGTCGCTGGAGAACAGGCTCCTCGACACCAAGACACGCGCGGTGCGCAAGCTGGGCGTTTCGCAGACCCTCGATGCGTCATTGGTGAGGGAGCAAACCCAGAAGGAGACCCTGCGCGAGCTGATGAGGGCGTTCCGGACGCGCCTCGAACCGAGGACGCTCTCGATGGTCTCGAGCGTGGTCGAGGAACTCTACGGCACCACCGATTTCGCGTGACGGAAGGTGCCGAGCCGCGCGGTGCCGTAGACTGTGAGTAAGTCATTGGCCAGTATGGCGGAGATGAGGAGATCTCGACCACGATGAGCGCAGCGCTGGACGTACTTGCATCGGGCGAGGAGCTTCGCGTCGCGTCGGTCGCACGCGCCAGGAAGGCGGACGAGCGGACGATCGCTGCGAATACCGCCGAGGCCCTGGAGCTAAAGCTCGCAGGCGAGATGGCGGACGGCTGGGAGGTTGCCAAGCGGAACCGTCGTTCGATCCGGCTCTCCCGCCCGAAGCCGGTCGACCGGCAGTTGGAGGACGACGTGTGGTCGCTCTTCCACCGCATGGGCTTCAGGGAAATGAATCCCGACCGCAACTTCACCATCACGGCCAAGGACGGGTCGAAACGCCAGCTCGACGTCTTCGCCAAGGACGACGAGACGGTGTTCATCGTCGAGTGCACACACTCGCGCGAGGCCGGCCAAAAATCGGTCAAGCAGCTCCTGGACAAGATCATCGCCATCCGGGACGACGTGGTGGCCGCTGTCCATCAAACTTTCGGCAAGGAGCCAAAGCTCAAGGTCAAGTTCGCCATTGCGGTCCGGAATGCGGAGGCTCGCCCGGTCGACCGAGAGCGGGCCGTCCAGGCTGGCGTGCCGATCATCGTCGACGCCGATCTTGAGTACTTCCACCGATTGACGACCATCCTCCGATCAGCGGCGCGCTACCAGTTCCTTGCCCGCTACCTACGGGGCGAGAAGGTCGAGGGTCTGCGAACGAAGGTCTCAGCCACCCGGGGACGGGTCGGGAAGACCATCTTTTACAGCTTTCTCATGTCGCCGCACGACCTGCTGCGGATCGCCTACATCAGCCATATGAGCAAGTCGTCCAACGACGACCTAGAGACTTACCAGCGCATGGTGAAGCCGGCACGCCTGAAATCGATCGGTTCGTACTTGGACCGGGGTGGGACGTTTCCCACGAACATCGTCGTCAACGTCAAGTTGGACAGCCTGAACTTCGACATACGTGAGACGCACGGCGAGACAGCGACGGGAACCCTCGACCTCCCCGGCCAGTACGGATGCGCTTGGGTGATCGACGGCCAGCACCGTCTCTACGGCTACGCGTACGCGGGCAGGGACGCCGATGAGGATAGGTCGGTCCTGTCGGTGCTCGCCTACCAGAACCTACCGATTCGCGAAGAGATCGAGATGTTCGTCGACATCAACACGCAGCAGGTGAAAGTCCAGCGCAACCTAGTCAACGAGATTATCTCCAGCCTCAATATCGAGGACGAGGACCCGCGCAAGCGCCTGGATGCGCTGTGCGCCCGCATCGTCCTCAAGCTCGACCAGGAGAAGTCCTCGCCGGTCCGGAACCGGATCCTGACAGTCGGCCAGCAGAAGGACCCCTTCCAGTGCCTTACGCTGACGTCGCTTGCCGACGGCCTCGACAAGAACAACCTGCTGGGAACGGTGCATCGCGCTGCAGGCAAGAAGTCGGCCCCGACGCTCAATCCCGGGCCGCTGGGCACGCTCTCGCACGATCCGTCGGCGATGATGAACAAGGCCGTCGAAACGATCTCGGCGTACTTCTCCCTCTTCGCGAATGGCGTTCCCGAGCACTGGGCGCTCGGCGATGCAAAGGGCGGCTACCTGTGCACGAACCTGGGCCTGAGAGCGTTGCTCGTTCTGTTGCGGAAGCTGATCGTCTTCGTCGAGCGGGACGGCGTACGCGCGGTGACGCTTGACCCGGAGGACATTGTGGAGCGCGTGCGTCCGCTCGCGCAACACGTCGTCAATTACTTCGCGCACGCCTCAGCGGCCGATGTGGCGCGGTTCCGCAACCGCGGCAGCTCGCTTGCGAGCGTCGACCAGAGCGCGCTCCAGATGATGGCAATCATCATGGAAGCCGATCCGGCCTTTGATCCCCCGGAGGTGAAGACGTACCTAGAAAGCCAGGACGCCGAGGGTACGCGGCAAGCCCGCGAGATGATCGACGAGATCAACCAGATCATCTTCGACGACGTGCTGACCACGCTCAAGGCGCACTACGGTGAGGAGAAGGACGCCTGGTGGTTGTCCGGTGTGCCCAAGGGCATCAGGATCGAAGCCGATAAGAATTACAACAACGATAACGGCGCACACGAGCGCTGGCGCTACCTGTTCTTGGTCGACTACATCGGCATCGTCCTGCATGAGGGAAATTGGGAGCTCTTCAAGGACAGATACAATTTCTACGGCAAGGGCGCGAAGGCGACGCTCGTCCGATGGATCGGCAAGATCAATAAGGCGCGCCAGGTGACGCACCACGCCGAGAAGGGGCCTCTCTCGCGCGATCAGGTCCACTACGTGCGCCGGGTCCACGCGCTCGTGCGCCAGCACATCCGCGACGAGGTCCCCGTCGACGGCAGGAAGCAGCTCCTGTTCGACGACGCGCAGGAGCGGGCTGAGGCGGCCTGAGTTGGCGACGGGATAGGCGCTGCTGCTCCTCGCCTCAGAGCAGGGCGCGGAGCCCGTCGAGCACCACTGGGCTGGCGCGGCGGTGAACGGCGTCGTTCACGCCGTCTGCGTGGGATCGGGTTAGGCTGACCCAGAAAGGAGTCCACGCTGCCACTCCGTGTCGAGCAGCAGCGTGGCCCTACGCTGCTATGGAGAGCGCGGTGCGGCTTCCCGCCGGCTTGGACCGTCTCGAAACGGGCTTGCTCAATGCCTGGGCAATCTCGGACGAAACCTGATCCGCCGCCACCACCACGAGCGCACGGTCAAGGTGCACATAACCCTGGGTGACGCCTCGCGGCGCGTGCCCGAGCAGGCCGGCAATGGTCAGTTCGGAAAATCCGAGGTCGCCCGCGACGCTCGCGAAGGTGTGCCTGAGTGTGTGGGGCGTGACGCCCGTCAGTTTCGCACGTTTGCAGACCCGCTGGAGGACGCGCACGACGCCGATGAAATGGCCGTCGCCCACGTCGGCCGGGAAGATGTAGTCCGATCCGCGCCGGCCGGGCTGCACCTTGAGCGCCTCGACCGCCGAGCGGCCGATGGCGCGGATCTGGAAGTCGCTTTTCGTATCGGGGAAGTAGACCGCACCTTCCCGGCCGCGCACCCAGGCCCGTTTGAGGCCAAGGCCCTCCATGCGCCGAAAACCCGTGAGGATGAGCACGCGAATGGCACCGATCCCCGTCGCGTTCTCGTGATCGGCAGCCGCTTCGCGCATCGCGATGCCGAGCCGGGCAATCTCGTCGAGGCTCAGCCGCCGCTTTGCTTTTGTGGGTGCCTTGAACTTGCGCTGGCCCGCAGCCGGATTCGTATCGATCTGGTTGAGCCGCTTTGCGTGCGCGAAGATCGTATGGAGCATTCCAGCCGTACGCCCGGCCACCCCCGGACCTCCCGTGGCATTACCCCCACGCGGGCCGGTTCGGGCCTTCGCCGTCTTGCCGGCAACAATGTCGGCCTGGAAGCCTTCGAGGTCGGCCATGGTGAGCGACTTGACTCGCCGGCTCCCGATCAGCGGTTTCACGTGCATTTCAATCCGGCTCTTATCGAGGGCAAGCGTCGACGCTTTAATCGGCCGTCCTTTGCGGCCAAGAATGCGCCCAGCCCTAGCCGTTTCCAAGAACCAGTCGCAGATCTCGGCAACGGTCGGGGCGGCATTCGCGGCCTTCTTCTCAGCAACTGGGTCAGCGCCCTTAGCGACGTCAGCCAGCCTGCTGCGTCCGAGCGCTCGGGCCTCGTCGGGTGTGAGGGTGCCCACCTTGCCCAAGGTCAGGCGGCAACTCCGGCTCTCCGAATTGCGGTACTGGATCAGGTACGACATTGCGCCGCTCGGTTTCACCCGCACGCCGAAACCGCGGAGCTCGCTGTCCCAGGTGACGACGTCACGATCTGGGTCCGGCCGGAGGGCGTCGATGATTCGCTTCGTGAGCTTCGGCATGTCACCATCCTCCGGTCGCCAGATTTGCTTACCCGGCTGGAGCCTATCGCCCGGGTAAGCAGGAGGTAAGCAGAAAACGCCCAACTCGGGCGCGTTCGGACGAGCTCAGTCGTAATAGGCTGCATCGGAAAGATCAAGCAAATAGAATAGCTTGCAGGATATCCGCCCTTGGGCTAGGCTGCTAGCCAGATGCCTCGCCGAAAGTTGCAAGGTTGGGGTCGAGGGTTCGAATCCCTTCGCCCGCTCCAAATTTACTGGCTGAATCAGTGAGTTGGGCGTGACCGCCGCGAGGCGGCCTTCTCGCATCCAGGTTCTGGTGTCCACATGGTGTCCACCGGTCCCGCTCTTAGTGGATCTGCTGAGCGGCTGATCGACGTGTGAGACCTCCTGAGGCAGGTCGTCCCACCAGCGCCTTGGCTTTGGAAGTCAGCTGACCTTATCCGCCTATTCCGGCATCTCGAGTTTCGATCAGTCGGTCGCCGCGACCCACGGGCTTCACCCCTCCGAAGGGTGGAGGCCCCGCTCCAATGGAATCGGGTGCGCCAGTCCTTCTGATCAATTGGTTACGCTCGCTTAGAGTCCGTTTGACAACTATGGGTGGGCAAGTCTTCGAATCATCAACCCA
>CAXUCF010000055.1:0-21564 GCA_964249275.1 uncultured Lichenihabitans sp. | reverse complement strand
CAGCAGGCCGGGATCGCTCGCCTGCTGGCGGCGCCGGGGGTGCTGCTGGCCGATGAGATGGGACTGGGAAAGACCATTCAGGCGATCGGGGCCTTGCGTGTGCTGCTGCGAAATCGCGCGCCGGGACCGGCGCTGATCGTGGTGCCGGCCGGGCTGGTGCTGCAATGGCGGCTGCACTTGCGCGAATGGGCGCCTGAACTGACCCTTTCCACCTGCATCGGACCGCCCGAGGAGCGTCGCCGACGCTGGCGGGCTCCGGCACAGGTTTACCTGATTGGCTTCGACGCGCTACGGGGTGACATGGCGCTGCCCGCTCCGTACGGCCCGCGCCGGCGATCATGGCAGGTGGTGGTGGCCGACGAGGCCCAGCGCATCAAGAATGCCCACACGGCCATCGCCGCCACGGTCAAAGCCCTGCCTCGATACCGTGCCTGGGCGTTGACCGGCACGCCGCTGGAGAACCGGCCTGACGACGCGATATCGATCCTCGACTTCATCGCCCCCGGGCTGTGCGACCCTGCCGAGATGGTGGCCGGGCTGCGCCGGGCCTTGTCGGTGGTGCAACTGCGCCGCCGCCGCGCTGACGTGCTGCCCGACCTTCCTCCCAAGACCGTCTTCGAGATCGCGCCGGAGTTGCTGCCTGTTCAGCGCGTCGCCTATGAGATCGCACATCGCGAGGGCTTGGTGTGGCTGCGTTCGCTCGGCGCGGAGCTTCGGGTAACGCACGTGCTGGAGCTGATCCTGCGCCTGAAGCAGATCTGCAACGCTTGCCCACGCACGGGTGCCTCGGCCAAAATGGAGGATCTGCGGCGGCGATTGCACGACGTGGCCGCGGCAGGCGAGAAGGCACTGGTATTCTCTCAGTTCGTCGCCGCACCGTTCGGCGCCGAGAGCATCGCCCGGGCCGTCGCGCCGCTTGGCCCGCTGCTGCTGACCGGTCGCATGTCGACCGCCGCGCGCGGCGAAGCGGTGGCGCTGTTCGCCACGGACCCGGACAGGCGCGTGCTGGTGGCGTCGCTACGCGCGGGCGGCGTGGGGCTGAACCTGACAGCCGCCTCGGTGGTGTTCCATTTCGACCGTTGGTGGAATCCCGCGGTCGAGGCCCAAGCCGAAGACCGTGCCCACCGCATCGGGCAGACCCGTCCGGTACAGGTGTTCGCCTATCTCACGCCGGACAGCATCGAGCAGCGGATCGGCGAGATCTTGAACGAGAAACGCGCGTTGTTCGCCGACATCATCGAGAATGTGACAACGGCGAGCCTGCGTCGGCTGGATCTGCCGGCATTGCTGCGCGCCGTGGACGGCCAACAGTCTGGCCCGATCCATCCACCTCGCCATCTATCCATCACCGATCGACCCTCTCCAGGATCGCCCCGACCTGCATAGATTTCCACTTGCCTCCGCGCGCCGTTCGAACGCCACGGGCATCCAGAACGGCGGCGATGCCCCGTAGGCTGGTGATGCCACTGGCTCGGATGCGCTCGATGATGGGGAGAACGTTCTCGGCGAAACGGAGAGCATCCTCGGCCACGCGGGCTGATCCTTTCGCCTGAGCTTGGGCGAGATTGGTCCGATTGCCGAGCAGCGCGCCCTGGTTCTTGCGCGCTTGCAGGGCCGCTCGGGTGCGCTCGGAGATCATCCGCCGCTCCTTCTCGGCCAGCGCAGCGTAGATATGGAGCATGAAGGAGCGACATCCGGTCCGAGTTCGGCCACCAGGAAAGGCACACGCTGCACCATCAGGCCGGTGATGAAATGGACGTCGCGCGACAGGCGATCGAGCTTGGCCACCAGCACGGAGCACTTTAGGCGCTTGGCGGCCGCAAGGGCCGCTGCCAGCTGCGGTCGTCGATCGAGCGCGTCGGATCCCTTGCCGGTCTCAATCTCGGTGAGCCTTCGACGACCTCCAACCCGTTCTGGGCCGCGAAGACTTGACAGCGCTCGCGCTGGGCTTCGAGGCCGAGGCCTGAGCGGCCCTGCCGTTCGGTCGAGACTCTGAAATAGTTAACGACTGGCTTGGCGCTCACGTGTCGCTTCAAGCGTGTCGCCCTGCGCTGCGAGAAAACCGCCCGAAACTATCGATCTATCGTCAGCTTCGCTGCAGGACTATGCTTGATCAAATTCGTCCACACGGCCTAGCGCAGCTGTCACCATTCGTGGACTAACCCCCGAACTGAAGGCACGACTGCGCGTCCGCGCGGCCCACAACGGGCGGTCCATGGAGGCTGAGGCTCAAGCCATACTGGACATTGCGCTGTCCGCGCCCGACGAGGACGCGACGGACCTCGTGTCCTTCGCTCGAGGCTTGTTCGGTCCCATCGGCGGGGTCGATTTCGAATTGCCACCACGTGAGCCCGGTCGTGAGCCACCAGATTTTGGAGGTACGCGGGAGATTGCGGCTGAGCTCGCGGCAAACTCGAAAGTAGCACAAATGCCAGCCCCCGCACCTCGACGTTTGAAGAAAACATCCCCCGATCGAGTGGCGGCGATCCCTGCGAAGGGCAGAGGGCACCGGCATGATCGTGCTCGACACCAACGTTCTCTCCGAACTGGCTAAGTCAGAACCACACGCGGCCGTGCTGGCCTGGGTCGCAAGGCAGCGCCGGGCTGAGCTCTACACCACGACGACCATCAGCGAGGCGGAACTCGCTTATGGGCTCGCGCTCTTGAGCAAGGGCCGACGCCGTGATGCACTTACTCAGGCCGTCGCTCGCCTGCTCGGGGAAGGCCTTGGTGGACGGGTGCTGGCCTTCGACCGTGGCGCGGCTGCGGCCTACGGCGAGATTGCCGCAAAGCGCCGCGCCGCCCGTTGCAACCGCGGACGGCCAGATTGCCGCGATCGCACGCGCTCGGGGTGCCAACATCGTCGGGACCCGGGACACGGGCGGCTTCGAGGGATGCGGGATCAAGCTTGCAAATCCCTGGGCGGCTTGATGACTACGAGCGTGGCGCTATGATCCTCACCTCCAACCGCGGCTTCGCCGAATGGGGCCAAGTCTTCGGTGATCCCGTGGTCGCCACCGCTCTCCTGGACCGGCTGCTCCACCATGCTGTTGTGATTCAGATCGAGGGTTCCAGAAGTTTTGCGACAGGCCCCCGCGTCGGGGACTGATCCCCGTGCAGGCAATCGGCGTCGGGCTGGTTGGGCCTAAAAGTCCACGTGAACGCCCGAATCGTCCGTCGTGAAAGGTCGTCCATGATCGTGTAGAAGGCGGGAACCACCACGAGGGAGAGGACGGTAGAGGCCAGGAGGCCGCCGATCACGGCGACGGCGACCGGCGCCCTGAACTCTCCCCCGACACCGACCGCATAGACGGATGGCATCATGCCGGCCGCCATGGCGAGCGTCGTCATCAGGATCGGCCGGGCCCGCTTTCGTGCTCCCTCCACGACGGCGTCGACCCGGGACAGGCCGGCCTTCGCTCCCGTGGCCGCCACATCGACCAGCATGATGGAGTTCTTGGTGACGATCCCCATCAGCATCAGCAGGCCGATGACGACGGGGAGCGAAAACGCGCTCCGGGTCACGAGCAGGGCCACTACCACTCCACCGAGCGAAAGCGGCAGCGACGCGAGGATGGTGACGGGCAGGAAGACGCTGCCGAACAGCAGGATCAGCACCACGAAGACCAGCATGATCCCGACCCCCATGGCGACCGCGAAGTCGGCGAACATCTGCGCCTCGAGTTCCGAGTCGCCCGCATCCTGCAGGTGGACGCCAGCCGGAAGGGAGGCCGCGGCGACGAGCGCCGTGACGCGCTTGGCACCGTCGCCGCTGGTGTGTCCAGTGGCGGGGTCGAACCCGATCTTGACGAAGTTCTGACGGTCGTAGCGTTCGATGCTGGCGGGTCCCTCTCCATAGCCGATGTCGACCAGCGCCGACAGCGGCACGGAGCCACCAGCGATCGGAACCTGCAGCAGGGCCAGTCGATCGAGATCGCGGCGTGCCTCGGGATCGATCTGGACCCTGATGGGGATCTCGCGCCCCCCGTCGGTGAATTTCGCCAAGTTGGATGCGCTGGCCCCTGTGGTGGCGATGCGGATCGTGTCGGCGATAACGCTTGGCGCCACGCCGAAGAGGCTGGGCTGATCGCGCTTGGGGACAAGACGGACTTCCGGCCGCGAGAAGGACGTCAGGGCCATGGGATCGACGAACAGCGGGTCGTGACCCATCGCGGCTTCGATGACGGCGGCGCCCGTCGCCACGCCGTCGCGATCGGGGCCGACCAGCGCCATGGTCTGCTGATGGTCGAAAGTGAAGCGGATGTCGGGAATCGTCGTCAGAACCTGGGACACGGCCATCTGGAGATCCTTCTGGCTCCTGCGACGGTCGGTTTTGGACATGAGTCGGAGCACGAATTCGGCCCGGCGCGGCTCGGCAGGTCCGCTCTGCGACGTGCCGCCCTTGACGAAGATGCCGACGATCTCGGGGACAGACTTCAACGCCTCGCTGATCCTGTCCGCGGTGGCCGACGCTGCGTCCAGCGTCGCACCGGGCGGCAGCTCGATCGACGCCATCAGCCGAGAATCGTCAGGCTCGGGGACGAATTCCGTAGGCAAGGCGCTCATTCCCAGGACCGCGGCCGCGAAGGACGCTATGGCGAGCCCGAGCGTCACCCAGCGCATGCCGCGCGACAGCGTCGCCGTCAGCAAGCCGAGGTAGAGGCGCATGATCACGCCGTCGCGGGTCTCGCCTGCATGCCTCCCCAATTGCCCGGGTGCGCGCATCAGGAAGGCCGCGGCCGGCGGTGTGATCAGGCGCGCCACGAGCAGGGAGAAGAACACCGCGAATGCGATGGTGATGCCGAACTGCTTGAAGTATTGTCCAGCGACGTCGGGCATGAAGCTGACGGGCCCGAATATGAAGATCACGGTGGCCGAGATCGCCGCCACTGTCAGTCCGATCTCGTCAGCGGCGTCGAGAGCCGCACGATAGGGCGTCTTGCCCATGTGGAGGTGGCGGACGATGTTCTCGATCTCGACGATGGCGTCGTCCACCAGGATGCCGGTCACGAGCGTGATGCCGAGCAGCGTCACGATGTTGAGCGAGAACCCCAGCAGCGACATGGCAAGGAAGGTCGGCACGGCCGAGAGTGGGAGCGCGAGGCCGGCGATCAGCGTCGCGCGCCAGTTCCGCAGGAAAAGCATGACGACCACGATGGCGAGGGCGGCCCCCTCGTACAGCGTTCTCAGGGCGGCTTCGACGTTGCCCGTCGTGTAGGCGACGGTGTCGTCGATCTGCCGGACTCGGAGGGCGGGGTCACGCTTCATAAGCGCGCCGATCTGATGGTCGACGCGCTGGCCCACCGAGACGTCGCTTGCGCCGGTCGAACGAAACACCGCGAGACCGATGATCGGCACGCCATCCAGCCGGGCGAAGGTCACCGGCTCCGCCCAATGATCCACGATCGTTCCCAGGTCCGATAGGCGGGCAGTACGGCCGCCCGCGAGGGCGACGCGGGTCGTGCCGAGCGCCATGATCGACGAGGCCGACGCCAGGGACCGGATCACCTGCTCACCATCGCCGATCCGGCTCTTGCCACCCGTCAGGTCGAGGTTGATGAGCCTCAGTTGTGCGTTGATGTCGGCCGCCGTGACACCGAGTGCCATCAGCTTGTCGGGATCGAGGTTCACCTGCACCTCGCGCGTGACGCCTCCCACGCGCGACACCCGCCCGACGCCCTCGAGGCTCTGCAGATCTCCCGCGATCCGATCGTCGATCAGCCAGGACAGTTGCTCGGTGGTCAGAGATGCATTCTCGACGACGTAGGTGCGGATCGCGTCACCCTGAACCGTGATGTTCTGAATGACCGGCTCATCGATGGTGGAGGGAAGGTCATTGCGGACCTTGGCCACCGCGTCCGTCACGTCGCTGAGCGCCTGAGCGGCCCTCACGTCGAGGCGGAACTCGAGCGTCGTCGTGGACTGCCCGTCGACGACCGTCGAGGAGATGTGCCGCACGCCGGCGAGCGCCGCCAAGGCGTTCTCGACCTTCCGGGTTACCTGGGTTTCCAACTCGGCCGGTGCTGTCCCGGATAGGCCGACCGTCACGGACACTTTGGTGACGTCGGTGCTCGGGTAGCGCATCTGCGGGAGCGAGCGGAACGAGATGACGCCGAGCGTGCACAGAACGACAAAGAGCAGCAACGGCGGCAGCGGGTTACGGATAGCCCAGGCGGAGATGTCCCACCTCATCGGGCGTCTCCCGCCGACGCGGACCTGACCGACGTCACGCTCTGGCCGTCGTGCAGGAACGGGCCAGCCCGGACCACGACGCTTTGGCCGCTGTCGAGGCCGCCGACGATCTCGACGCCGCCGCGCGTGCGGACGCCCGTCACGACCTCCTGGGTCCGCACTTTGCCGTCCACCACAAGCTTGACGGCGGGCCGATCCGAGGTCGACAGGACCGCCGAGGGCGGCACCATGATGCTGCTGCTCTTGTCCACGAGGATTTCGGCGCGAGCGAAGATGCCGGCCGGCAGATCGGCCCCCTGCGGCAAGGCGATGCGCAGCTTGCCGAGCCTGGTGGTCTTGTCGACCTCCGGGGAGACGAGCCGCACGACTCCGGCCAGCGGCTCCGCAACACCTTCCACGTGGATGGAGGCGGCCTGTCCCGCCCTCACGTCGGCGAGTGCACTTTCGACGACGTCGGCGGCGAGTTCGATCGTGCCGCGGCGCGCGATGTGGAACAGAGGCCCACCGCCGATGGACACGATGGCGCCGACCTGCGCGGATCGAGACAGGATGATCCCATCGACCGGGGAGCGGATCTGCGTCCTGGCGCGATTCAGCTGCAGCTCGCGGCGCTGGGCCTCGACCAGGGCCTTGTCGGCCTGGGCGGCCGCGAGGCTGCCCTCCGCAAAGGCGATCTGCGCCTTGGCGGTATTGGCCGCGGAGAGCCTCTGGTCGAGGACCTCCTGCGTCCCGGCGCCGACCTTGATCAAGCGCTGGGCGCGATCCAGCGCCGTCGCCGCCTGGGCCTCCCCGCTCCGCATCTGATCGATCTGGCTTCTGGCCTGGGTGATCGCGGCATCGTCTCGCGCAAGGGTCGCGGCGTTCTGGGCGAGCTGGATGTCCAGCGTGTCGGCCGACAGGCCCGCCAGCACCTGTCCGGCCACGACGTGGTCGCCCTCTTCGGCCGCGAGGGTGACGAGCGCGTAGCCGCCCACCTCGGCGCTCACCAGCACATCCTCCTGCGGCACCAGCGAGCCGACCACGTCAATCTTGCGGGCGACGTCCCCTTTGACCGCCGAGATGACCGTCACGGCCTGCCCGGACGGGTCCGCGGCGGCACGTTCGCAGAAAGGCAGGCCGAGAAGCGCGGCAAGGCCGGCGGCCGTCACTGCTGCACGGGCCGTCGTGCGGCCGCCTTCGACTTTCACTGGCATCTTCACGCTTCCTGTCCGACCGGGATGTCGACACTCGGTCGCCGCTGCCACGGAATGCTGCGATGTTGCACTAACATTGCGCGCGAAGCGTCAGACCATCGTCACCGCGGCTTCGTCTGGAAAACGTAGGTTGATCGACGTTCCCCGGCCGGGGGTCGAGGCCACGTGCAACGAACCGCCGTGGGCGACCATGATCTCGTTCACGATGGACAGCCCCAGGCCGGCTCCACCCTTCGAACCCTCGCCTTTCTGGAAGGGTTCGATGACGCTTGAGGCCTGACCCCGCAGCAGACCGTCGCCATCGTCTTTGATCGTTATGCCGGCGTGTTCCAGCACCGTGACGATGGAGGTCGCTCCGCGCGCATGGAGCATCGCATTGCCGATAAGACTGGCGACGGCGCTGCGAAGTGCCGCCTCGACGCCCACCACGACGACGGCGCCCTCACTCTCCCGTTCCAGGGACAGTTCGACGCCGCTGTCGAGTGCGGAGGGCGCCAGATCGGCGAGGACATCGCGCGTGAGCGCGGCGAGGTCAACGGGACGTTTCTCGACAGCGTGGTTCTGCAGCGTGGCCAAATCCAGCATCGCCGATACTAGCGACGCCAGCCGACGGATGTCGTGGACCAGTTCGGCCCTCAAGGTCAGATCGGGGATGTCCTCGATCTTGGCCCGCAGCAGCGTGAGCGGCGTACGCAGCTCGTGCGCCGCATTGCCGATGAAGCGGCGTTGACGGCGCATGTGCCCGTCGATTTCCAGGAAAGCGCGGTTGAGAGCCGTAACAAGGGCGACGAGTTCGACCGGCACGGTATCGAGCGGTATCGAGGCGCGGGGGGCCATCGGATCGATAGCTAGAGCTAGCTGAGTGACCTGCTTGATGCTGCGCGACACGAAGCGTGCCGAAAGGGCGGCCCCGACAACGGCTGTTGCCACGAACCCGACCCCGACGAAGAACACGCTGATGGCGTTCCGCGAAACGAAGGACGCCGCGACTCGGCCGAAGGTCAGTTGTGCGCCGCTGACCATGACGACCAGCTCCGAGGAGCCCTGACGCCTGACATCCAGACAGAACGAGCCGCTCTGATCGCTGGTGTCGACGACGGATCGCCCGACAGGACCAATGTAGGTCAGCTCGAAGGGCAGCTTCGGTCGACGGTCCGGGCTGCTTTCGACGACATGACCGGCGTTGGACACCGCGTACCAGAAGTCATGTCCCCTTGCTTCCAGTGCTTCGAGACTTCGGGTTGATCGAAGGACGAGCGCTCCGGACGATCCGACCTCGACGGCCTCCTCGACGATCCCCGTGGCGGTCTCGCACCGCGCCATCGTCGGTTCGTGCAACACATCGAGCCCCACCACAATGACGAGCGCAGTGAGGAAGATCAAGAAGGCGACGGAGGAGAGCGAGAGCGTCAGAGTCCTCGTTATGGACTTCATGGACATTCAATCCGTGGCACGAGCAATGGGGCGATGCCGTCGAAGGCAGGAGTGTCCGAGCCCATCGCCACCGCTTCCCCCGACGCTGCGAGCGGTCCGTCACTTAGCCTCGTGGTGACGGCCGAGGAGCGCGTGCTCGATGTAACCCGACCTGCACGATGATGCCGCAAACATTGCACCACGGTTGCCCGACGTCTCTCGGGCCGGCAGCCACCGGCACGATCCCTGTCCGGATAGCAATCTCGCTCGGATGCGGGATCCCCGGCCCTATCTCGTTCGGTACGTGTCCGAAAAGCTTTCCTCCGCAGCTTGGGTCGAGATGCAGACAATCCAGGATCGGGCTCGCAGATAGGCAAGACTTCGACGATCCCGTCGCCGGCGATCCTACCCTCGTTTAACGCTCTTTGTGACGTCGTATACCTACGTGAGAGGCTTGAGGGTACGTGTCGGCTTGCAGCGTGACGACCGGTGTCGTCACGGGAAACGAGCAAATTTGGGCAACGCCCATTCCTGCCCAGCCTGCAATGCTCCTGCAATCTTGGCCACCAATTGCTCTGCCGCACCGCGCTCGGTTGCTCTGCCCCGTAGAGACCCGCGATGCTCGGAGGCTAGATTGCACGTTTCCGTGCCCTTAGGTCAGCGGCGTAGGAAGGCTCTTGCGGTCGGTGGATTGCTATCGCGCTGCATGCCGGGACTGGTCGGCATGTTGGCCTGTCCGGTCTCGGCCTTCGCCGACCCGCTCTTCACGCTTCCTGCTCCCCCTTTCACGCTGCCGATGCTGCCGTCGGTGTCCGGCGACTGGACCGTGAAGCTCGGCGTCCAGGGCAACATGGCGCCGAACTTCGCGGGCGCGAAGGATCTCGCGTTCAACCCGAGTCCGATCGTGTCCATCCAGCGGGCCGGCTCGCCCGATCACTTTCGGAGCGCGCTCGACAATCCCTCGGTCGCCATCATCGATACTGGTCAGTTCCGAGCCGGCGTGGTCGGCCGATACGACGGAGCCCAGGATCGATCAACCGACAAGGCCCTGCGCGGCCTCCGCAAGGTCGACCAGTCCATCGAGATCGGCGGCTTCGCAGAATACTTCCCCGTCGACTGGTTCCGGACCCGGGCCGAGGTCAGGAACAGCTTCGGCGGCCAGAAGGGCTTGCTCGCGAACCTGTCCGCCGACCTGATCGTGCCGTTCAGCCAACGGCTCACCTTCTCGGCCGGTCCGCGCTTCGTGCTCAAGAGTACCCGAGCGTTGGCGCCGTACTTCGACGTCAATGGCGCCGAGTCGCAGGCCACGGGACTGCCGGAATATTCAGTGAAGGGCGATGCCTTCTCGACCGGGGTGGGGGGACAGATCAGCTACAAGTTGACGCCGCAGTGGGAGCTGATCGGCTTCGCCGAATATTCGCGCCTTCTCGGCAGCGTCGCCAACAGCCCCTTGGTCAAACGTCGTGGCTCCGCCGACCAGATCACGGTCGGGCTTGGCGTCTCTTATGCGTTCGATGTCAGGGTGCGGTGAGCCAGCCATGTCACGTTTCTCTCAGATGGCCGGCACTGCGGCTCTCCTCTGCTTTCAGATGTCGCTCGCGGCCTGCGCCGCTTTCGACAGCGAGAGGGCCAAGCTGCAGCCGATCAGGACGGTCGCCGTCATCTCGGCAATCGGTGACACGTTCACCTTCACGGACGCTGGACTGACCAGGTTGACCGACGACGGCCGTGTCTCTGACATCTCGTCCTGGGATCTCGACCCAATGATCGCCCGGGAGGTCGGCGCGCTCCTCGGGCGCCGTTTCCAGGTCCGTCCCGTGACGTATCGCCGGGATGACTTTGCAAAACGCGATGGTCGATCGCCCATTGCCCCGGTCAATATGTTCGGCGAAGACGCGCTCAAGGGGTCGTTGCGCAAGGCGAAGACCTCGCAGCCCGTCGACGCCTACGTCGTGATCGTCAAGGCCGAGGCCCAGACGGGACCGAGCAACCGGCTCGTCGGAGGGCTCGGCGCCGTCACCTTCCACACCGTCATCGGCTCCTATGAGGAGATCCACGCGCTCTACGAGATCAAGGTAGTGGATGGCCACAGCTTCGAGGTCATCGAGTCGCTGAGCGCGGCACCGATTGGGCCAATGGAACTCTCGCGACTGGCGGGGCCGACCCGGGTGGTCGACGAAGCCGCCGTCCCGCGCGGCGCCGAGGTGGCCCAGAACGACACCGTGCGCCGCGGCATCACGGAACTGATCGATCAGAGCCTCGAGCCGACTCTGCTCGACATGCATCTGATCGAGGGGCGCGGGTAGCCGCCCCATACTGAGCGGAGAACACATGAGATCGATGCAGTTCAGCATGGCACTGGCGACGCTCGTCGCCCTGAGCGGGCCCACCCTCGCGGCCGACATCGTCGGAACGACGTGGCTGCGCGACGACGGCAGTGCCAAAATTCGGTTCAACAGGTGTGAGGATGCCGTCTGCGGCTCCATCGTCTGGCTGAAGCCAGGTCGGGACACCAAAGCCCAGGTCGGTCAGCGCGTCGTCTACGACATGAGGCCCGACGGCGCCGACTCCTGGAGCGGCAAGGCGAGCCAACCCGGCGAGGACAAGACCTACTCGGGCAAGATGACGATCGCCGGCAACACGTTGACGCTGTCGGGCTGTCTTATCGGCGGGTTGCTGTGCAAATCGTTGGTCTGGACCAGGGCACTCTGATCGGGCCATCGGAGGATTCAGGCTCGGTCCAGGCAACGGTCGGCCGCGTCGAACCATGCGGCCGCTCGCTCCTCTGGGCGCGAGTGCGGGTGAGGTCGGACCGTGGGGCAATGCTGCTGCAATCCCCAGACTGCACCGACGCCGAAACGGCAGACTGCCTCGCCGATCAAGCCCTTTGGCCAGGATGGACAGGCGACGCCGGTCGTCATCACCAGGAGCCGACTCGGCATGCCTTCCTCTTCCACGCTAGGCCAGAAAGTCGCTCTGCCGGATGCTTTGATGGCGCTTCAACAATACCCGAGGTTCGCCCACGAGACCCTCGCGTCGCAGCAGGCGCGGCACGCCCTCGCGGTAATCGGCATCTCGCTGCTGATCCGCTGCACCTTCTGCCAGATGGGCGATCTCGGCATCGACGAATCCTACACGGTCGTGCAATCGCGCCATCTCCAACTGTCGTATTTTGACCATCCTCCTCTTCATTACTGGATCACGCATGGCGCGGTCGCGCTGTTCGGCGAGAACCGGTTCGCGCGACTGCCCTTCGTCCTACTCTTCTCGGCGACCGCCTGGATCCTCTTTCGGCTGACGGCGCGCCTTTATGGCCGAGAAGCTGCCTTCTGGGCCGTGGCGGGTGTGAGCCTCACCCCCTTCTTCACGATCTCGGCGGCATCCTGGATCGTGCCGGACGGTCCCTTGCTGTTCGGGCTGGCGCTAGCGGCGGATGCCTGCGCCGGAGCCCTCCTGCCCATCCCGGGGAGACGGGCGACGCCGTGGCGTTCGTGGCTCATTGCCGGCTCGGGCTTCGGCATCGCGGCCCTGTCCAAATATCATGCGGTCCTAGCGGTGGCCGGCCTGCTGGCGCTGCTGGCAACACCTGCCCACCGCCGGCATCTCCGTCACCCCGCCCCTTGGGTGGGCGGTCTTCTGGCGCTCGTCATGGCGTCACCGGTTCTGGTCTGGAACATGGGACATGGGTGGGCGTCCTTGTCGTTTCAGCTCGGTCGCGACGTGCCGAGCGGCCTGTTTCCTTCCCACCTCCTGGCCAGCGCGGCGGGCCAGTTCGGTCTCCTCGCGCCCTGGATCGGCGTCACGATCTGCCTGGCGGTTTTCGAGTCCCTGCGCGGCCGGACGGAGGGCCAGGCGGATCGTTTCTGCCTCTTGCTCGGCCTGCCGACGATCGCGCTCTTCGCGCTGGCGTCCCTTTTCGGTCACGCCACCCTGCCGCACTGGTCGATGCCGGGCTGGTTCTTTCTGATGCCGCCGGCGGGTCGATTCATGGCGGGCGTCGCGGAGCGCCGGCGGACAGTCGCGCCCAGTGTCGTCGCACTCGCGTGTGTCAGCATCCTGCTCCTGCTGCTGGCCGGCGCCCAGGTCTCGACCGGCTGCTTTTCCGACCTGTTGCCGTCCGGCGCGGTCGCGAAGGATCCCACGCTGGAAGCCTTCCGCTGGGACGCTCTGCGCGAGGCAGCCCGCTTCGCGGATTCGGAGCAGAGGCCCAACGCAATGATCGTCACGGACGGTTGGGCCAGCGCGGGCAAGCTCGACCTCGTTTTCAAGGGCTCGCGGCCGGTGGTGCCGGCCGGGCCCGATCCCCACGGCTTCGGCTTCACGGTCCGGCAGCGCGACCTTCTCGGTTCCGACGCCATCGTCATCGTACGAAGCAACAAGGCCGAGGCGATGCATCGCCTCGTCGACTATCACTTTGCACAGGTCGGGCCCGACCGGACGGTCGCTCTGCGACGCGGTCTCGGCCCGGATGTCGACTTCGTCCTCTACCGGGCCAGTGGCTTCCACACCCCATTCGACTGGACATACGGGACCGATCGATGAACGGCACGGGGCGCAGAGAAGCCATCGAGGTCACGGTCGTGGTGCCGACCTTCAACGAGCGGGAGAACATCCCACTCCTGATCGGCCGAATCGAGTCGAGCCTTCGTGAACTGCGATGGGAGCTTATCGTTGTGGACGACGACAGCCCCGATGGGACGGCCGAGGTCGTCCGCCGGATCGCCGCACTGGATCACCGGATCAGATGTATTCGGCGGGTCAACCGACGCGGTCTGGCGGGCGCGTGCCTGGAGGGCATGCTGGCCGCCCAGGCCCAGATCGTGGTGGTCATGGATGCCGACCTACAGCATGACGCAGCCCTGATCCCCGACCTGTATGCCGCAATCGCGTACGACTATACGGACATCGCCGTCGCCAGCCGCTTCTTGAGCGGACACACCGCGACAGGGCTCAGCGGTAGGAGGCTAATGTCGAGCAGGTTCGCCATCGCGGCCTGCCGAAAGCTGCTGGACATCAAGATCACCGATCCGCTGAGCGGCTTCTTTGCAGCGCGCCGGTCCGTCGTCGATGCGGCGGCCCCCAACCTCTCGGTCGACGGATTCAAGATCCTCCTCGACCTTATCGCGACTTCCGGGGACAATCCGAGGCTGATCGAGTTCCCCTGTGCGTTCGAAGCGCGGACGTATGGCCTGAGCAAGCTCGATGCGTGTGTGTCCTTCGACTTTGTCGCCCTCCTGCTCGCGAAGCTCTGGGGAGGCCGCCTTGGCGCCCGCTCCATTAGGACGATGTCGATCAGGTTCCTGGCCGTCGCCGCCCAGATGACGACCCTCTGGCTCCTTTCGATGCAGGGCCGCCTGTCTTTCACGGCGGCCGAGCTCTGCGCCCTCGCAGCCGCCTGTACGACGGCCTTCTGTATCCAGAATGCCCTCGCCTTCTCCGACCGACGGCATCGTGGCTGGTCAGCCCTAAAGGGCTTGGCGACGTTCTTCCTAGTCCGCGCGACGCCGTGCCTGATCTCGCTGCTCGCGAGTTCGTGGCTATACGACGCGTCGGGGGCGTGGTGGGCGGCCGGGATGGCTGGTGCCCTGCTCGGTGCAGCCGGAGGCGAGTTCAAGCTGCCGCGACCGAGATGCGGGCTGGAGATACTCGGTCCCTCGCCGCTGTAGGGACCGGTGGTTCGCGCGCCGGAGCGTTCTTGGGTCGAAGCCGGGACACCATCTAGCCCCGGCCGAGCGCTGCCGTCGGATCACGCGACCGCGTCGTCGCGATTATAGAGGCGGCCGGCTCCGAACCGTTCGCCGCCGGCCGCGACGCTGCTGGGCGGCGAGGCCTGCGCGGCTACGAGGTTGTCGAGGAATTGGCGCGCGCTGTCGCGCCAGCTGAAGGTTTCCGCGTGCGCCCGCGGTTTCCAGCGGGGAATCTCCAGAGCCGCCAGACAGGCGTGCTGTAGATCCTCATCGAGCACGCCGGCGCCGCTCAAGCCCACGACGTCGCGCGGCCCGGGAACCGGAAAGGCCGCAACCGGTAACCCGCTGGACATGGCTTCGAGCAGCACGAGGCCGAAGGTGTCGGTGAGGCTCGGGAAGACGAAAACGTCGGCGCTCGCATAAAGACTCGCCAGGGCGTCGCCGGAACGGTGGCCCAAAAAGACCGCGTCAGGGAAGGAGGCCTCGAGCCCGCGGCGGGCTGGCCCGTCGCCGACCACCACCTTGGTGCCCGGCAGGTCCAGGTCGAGAAAGGCGGAGAGATTCTTCTCGACCGCCAACCGGCCGACGTAGAGGAACAGGGGTCCTGCGAGCCCGAGAGCGAACCGCGGGCGGCGGCGGAACTGGCGATGGTCGACGCCGCGTGACCACCGCATCAGCCGCTCGAAACCGCGCCGCGCGAGATCGTGCTCCAGGGTGTCGGTCGCCACGAAGACGCCGGTGCCGGCGTTGTGGAAGCGTCGCAGCAGCGCATAGGTCCAGGGCTTCGGGATGCGCGTCCGTTCGGCCACGTAGGCCGGAAAATTGGTGTGATAGCTTGTCGTGAACGGAATCCTTTCCCGAAGGCAGTGGCGGCGGACCGCTAGCCCGAGCGGACCTTCGGTGGCAAGATGGACGTGGTCGAACCGCTCCTTCTCCATCTGCCGGCCGACGGTCGAGGCCCCGACCAGAGCCAGGCGGATCTCGGGATAGAACGGCAGCCCGACCGTCCTGAACCCCTCCGGCGTCATGAAGCGGAACGATGCGCCGAACTCCCGCGCCGCGGATGCGAGGCCTTCCAACGAGCGAACCACGCCGTTGATCTGCGGATGCCACGCATCCGTCGCCACCAGAACCTTGGTCATCGCTCTTATTGTTCCGTTGCCGTCGCGGCGACCGGGGCCATCATCCGACTGCCCGTCGCGCTAGAACCGCGGTGAAGGCGGCTCAGTGCCGACTGAACCAGATGACGGTGAGCGGATAGCCCGTAGCCAAGGCCAAGAGCGCGCCTGCTATGACGTCGCTGGGATAGTGATGGCCCGAAGCGACGCGGGCCCAGGCCATCGCCACCAGCAGCCCGGTCCCGGCGGGGGCGACGCCCGGATCGACATAGACCATCGGCACGAGGGCCGCCGCGAGCGTCATAACGTGCCCGCTCGGAAAGGAATGCTCGTCAAGGACCTCCAGCAAGCTCGGCGGACCGCCGTCGATCTTGCAGGGGCGCGGTCGTCCGATGCGGCGCTTCAGAGCCGGGTAGAATGCGTGAAGCAAGGCGGCATTGCAGATCGCGATGGCGATCACGCCGAACGCGCCTTTCCCGAGCCGCACCAAGATGCAGATCGACAGGACGGCATAGATGCCGCCGTTTCCTAGGCGGCTGAAGACCATCGCCGAGACGCGGATGGGGCGCGGCCGGGCGCAGTTCGACATCAGCCGAACCGCCGCGCGGTCGAACTGAGCCAATCTGGCCAGGGCCGTCCCGGGACCGTGACAGATTATGCCGTCGGAAAGCCTAGTCCCTCGCGGGCGGCCGGTCAGGGTCGACGCGAGCTCAGCGCCGCCCCCGGCTCGCGCCTCCTCGCGTGGCAGACCTGTGCCGTCCACGACGCCGGCGGCGGCTGGACCTCCGACGAGTTCGTCCGCCGAGGTCGAAAAGGTCGCCGTTAGGGCCTGGGAGGAGGCTGCCCCGGCATCGCGATCCGGCCCAACAGGTGGCGCCATGGAAGACCACCGCTTCCTTTTGGAGGTGCACTGCATAGGGGCTCGGTAGGCCCGAATTGTTGCGCCAATGTTGCGTCTGCAGGCGAGGAGCGATCGACGGGATACGACGTCGCCCGGCACGGGCCTCCGGTTGGGCGGATGCCGCAACCTTGGTGCAATGCGTCGATCTTATCAACACTCCGGTCCCCCGAAGGCCGTACCTGAGGCTCAAGCGACGTTTGTCGCCGGTGGTGAGGCTCGATACATCGAATGATGACGCTTCCTGGTCCCACCGGACCTTCGCCGACCGCGGCGAGGCCCATGGTGGTCCTCCGAGCCCTCGCGGTCGCGGCCGGTTGCGGCCTGACCCCGCGCGACACGTTCACGGTCGTGGACGCCTCTTCGGCGACCTCGCCGGGTCTGTCTCAGGTCAGGATCTGGGCGGATGCTCCTTCTACCGCCCTCATCAGCTTCATGGCGATCCCTCGACGCCAGGGTTCTCCACGCGACCGTCGATCTGATAGGGGTAGGGAAGGCTTTGGCCTCCCCTCCCTCCGACCCGTACGGGCGGTTTTCCCGCATACGGCTCCTCCAGTCGGCGGTTTCCTCATCGGGGCTGTCTCGCTTGCCGCCAGGCCGTGTCGAGGGTGAACAGCCCGGCGGTCGCGAAGTAGGCGTTTAGCCAGTGGAACCGGTCCTGGCGGGCGGCGCCGCATCCCGGGCGCTTCTCCTGTTTGCGCAGCATCGCCCGCAGGCGCCGACGCGTGAACGCGTCGATGTCCTTGAGGCCCGACGTGGCGTGCTTGAAGTAGCCGAACCACCCCTTGAGGATAGGATTGAGCGCCGCGACCGTTTGGGCGAGGCCTTGTCGGCTCGTCCGCCATGTCTGGCTCTGATCTTGTCCCGCAGGCGTAGCACGCTGGTCTTGCGCACGAGACGGCGTCCCGCTTCGAAGCGGTAGCCGAGGAACTCGAAGCCTTGTCCCTTGATCCGGCAATCCCCGACATGGGTCTTGTCCGGGTGCAGGGTCAGGCCCGCGTCGTCCACGTAGGACCGGATCAGCGCGAGGGCCGCTCGCGCCTGCTCCGGGCTGTCGCACAACACGACGAAGTCGTCGGCATGGCGCACCATCGTCAGGCCGTGGGCCGCCATCAGTTCATCGAGAGGGTGCAGATAGAGATTGGCCAGCAGCGGGCTGATCACCGCGCCTTGCGGCGTTCCGCCCACGGGGGTCCATCTCCGGCATCCCGCCATGATGTCCTGATCGAGCCAGGCCCGGACAAGGTCGAGGACGCGGCCGTCTTTGACCCGCGTCTCCAGGCGTCGCATCGGCCCCTCGTGCGGGATCGTGTCGAAATAGCCCTTGAGATCGGCATCCACCACGAAGCAGTGGCCCGACTTGACCAGGCGATCGACCTCCCGCAGCGCATCCTTGCAGCCGCGTTTCGGCCGGAAGCCGAAGCTCGACGGATGGAAATGCGCCTCCAGGATCGGTTCCAGCACGAACTTGACCGCCGTCTGCGCGATGCGGTCCTGACCGTGGGTATCCCCAACGGTCGCGTTCCGCCATCGGCCTTCGGGATCTCGACGCGCCGGATCGCCGCGGGACGGTAGTGTCCCTCCCGCAGTTCCCGCGACAGTTCCGTCAGATAGGTGTCGGACCGCGCGGCGAACCGTTCGATGCTCTGCCCATCCACGCCGGCCGCTCCGCCGTTGGCCCGGACCTTCGCCCAGGCCGCCGACAGCGTGGACGGCGCGTAGATCTTGTCCATCAGACTGGACCAGACGCCACCTTTGACGCCGTTCTCCAGCGCCGACAGCATGCGGTCCGTCCAGACCGAGGCTTCGACCCACGACCAGTCGCGGATTTCTGCACCTTGCTTAGCCAATGGCACTGACGGTGCTGCTCTTGCCTCGTCCATTGCTTCCGCATCCGCCTTCCTGCCCGGCCTTCCCTCGGCGCGGTTTGGCTCGCCGCTCCTCTCGCCCTTGCGGGCATCGGTACTATGCGGGCTCTGACCCCTCCGCGGCTCACCCTGCCGCGAAGGTCTCTCCGCTTACTCCGCCTTGCCGCCCGTGCATCCCGCTCCCAACCACTCGATGGCCGCGCTCATGGCTTCATGCGCCATCTCAGCCTGAGCGCCTTTCAGGGCTTCGCCTTACAACCGCAAGCTCGCCGAACCATCCCGCCGAAACCGATTCGTCATCCTACGGGCTACATATTCGCCTCCAGTTGCTTCCCACCCCGCCTCCTCACACCCTGGACAAGGTCCATGGCGTGAGTTGTGCGACGCGGTTACTTTCGACTTCGCGCGCTATGGCTCCGCGCCGAGGGGACTTGCACCCCTCTGACAAGGCGTCCTCACGGACGCACGGTCGCTTCGCTGCGCTCGCGATGACGGCTCTGGTCATGAACAAAGGCGAACGTACTTCACCCGATTGCCCTACGTGCCCCTTACGCTGCCTCTTTCTGCGCCACCACCTCCTGCGCGAGGCTGGCCCGGATCTCCTCGCACAAGGCGGCGGCGCCTTCCGAATGACCCGAGGACCCGCGCAGCAGGCCCACCCGAATGGGCAGGAGCGGCGGAAGGCCGGAGTCGGGGCCGAGGACGCGCTGCGTCGCGGGGTTGACCGAGGCGGCCGGGATCACGGTCAGGGCGAGCCCGGCCTGGACGATGGGCGCGATGGCGGCATAATTGGCCGACATCAGGAACAGCCGCGACGGGATGCCGGCCGCCTCGAGGGCCCGGAACGCCTGCTGGCGCCAGGCGCAGCTCGGGGTGGCGAGCGCCAGCGGCAGGGGCCGCCGCTCCTCGATCGGGCCGGCCCGCAAGCCCGCCACCCAGCACAGCGGTTCCTCGCGCAGGATCTCGATGCCGCGGATCTCGGCGCAGTCCGTGGCGACGCCGACGTCGAGTTCGCCCGTGTGGATGCGCTCGGCCACCTCGATACTCTGATAGCAGAGCACCGACAGCTCCACCTGGGGGTGGCGCTGCGTGAAGCGCGTGACGATGTCGGGCAGGAAGGGCTCGGCGTAATCGTCCGGAATGCCGAAGATCACGCGTCCCGTGAGTCCCTCCGCGGTCATGTCGGCCAGCGCGGCCGCCTCCACCTGCAGCATGCGGCGGGCATGCTCCACCAGGCGCTCCCCATCGGGCGACAGCCGCGTGCCGCGCCCCTGCCTGACGAACAGCGGCCTGTCCAGGCGCTCCTCGAGCCGGCGCACATGCATCGAGACGGCGCTCTGGGTCTTGTTCACCCGGTCGGCGGCGCGCGTGAAGCTGCCCGTGTCGACGATGGCGAGGAAGGAGCGGAGCTGGTCGGTGTCGAGCATGATCGATGCCGTTCCACGATGGATCACATGAGAAACATTCGTTGGACCTATGAATGGTCCGGCACCACCTTGTTGTCAAGGTGGCCGTCGTGGTCCGCCCCATCGAGGGTATCGTCATGCTGCTGATGCTCGAAACGCCGCGCCGCTCGTCCGTCGAACGCGCCTTCGCGGCCCTGTCCCGCCTGACCGGCGCGGCCTTTGCGATGGTCGATGCCGTCGTGATGTGGCCGTTCCGCAGGAGTGAGAACCGCCGCATCCTCTATGCTCTCGGCGCCATGGACGACCATCAATTGCGGGATATCGGCCTCAGCCGGCAGGACTTGCGGGACGCCACGGCGCTCGGGGCCGGCCGCGACCCGGGCCGGTTCTTCTCCGCGCGGCGGCACGATCGCCGCCTCTGGCACTGACGTTCGAGCGCCTTCAGGCTGGCCCCGTGTCGGCGCCAGCATGAGGCGCTACCGGCCTTCCCCTGGCGCCGGCCGGCCACGGGCCTTCAGGGCGGCCGTGATCTCGTCGAGCACGGCCGGATCCTCGATGGTGGCGGGCGCGGTCCAGGCCGTGCCGTCCGCGATCTTCTTCATGGTACCGCGCAGGATCTTGCCCGAGCGGGTCTTGGGCAGGCGGTCGACCGCCACCGCGAGCTTGAAGTCGGCTACCGGACCGATGCGGTCGCGCACCAGCGCCACGGCCTCGGCTTCGACCTCGGGCCCGGTGCGGCCGCTCCCGGCCTTGAGCACCAGGAAGCCGAGCGGCGCCTCGCCCTTGAGCGCGTCGCTGACCCCGATGACGGCGCACTCGGCGACCGCGGGATGGGCCGCCAGCACCTCCTCGATGCCGCCCGTCGACAGGCGATGGCCCGCCACGTTGATGATGTCGTCGGTGCGTCCCATGACGAAAACGTAGCCGTCCTCGTCGATGAGGCCGGCGTCGCCCGATTCGTAGTGGCCGGGGAACGCCGCGAGGTAGCTCGCGCGCATGCGCTCGTCCTGGTTCCACAGCGTCGGGAAGGCACCGGGCGGCAGCGGCAGTTCGGCCACGAGCGACCCCGTCGTGCCGGGCGGCACCGGACGGCCGGCGTCGTCCACCACCTTGAGGGCGAAGCCCGGCATCGGCACGGTGGGCGAGCCATGCTTGACGGGAAGGAGGCCGAGCCCGACCGGGTTGCCGGCGATGCACCAGCCGGTCTCGGTCTGCCACCAGTGGTCCACCACGGGCAGGCCGAACTGCTCTTCGGCCCAGCGTACCGTCGTCGGATCGGCGCGTTCGCCGGCCAGGAACAGGGTGCGCAGGCCCGTGAGGTCGTGCCGGCGGCGCAGCTGCCCCTCGGGATCCTCCTTGCGGATGGCCCGGAACGCCGTCGGCGCCGTGAAGAAGGCCGCGACGCGATGGTCGGCGCAGACCCGCCAGAAGGCGCCTGCATCAGGCGTGCCGACCGGCTTGCCCTCGTAGAGGACCGTCGTGGCGCCGTGGATCAGCGGCCCGTAGACGATGTAGCTGTGGCCCACCACCCAGCCGATGTCGGACGCGGTCCAGAAGGCCTCGCCCGGCGCGACGCCGTAAAGGTTCGGCATCGACCAGGCAAGCGCCACCGCATAGCCGCCGGTATCCCGCACCACGCCCTTGGGCAGGCCCGTCGTCCCCGACGTGTAGAGGATGTAGAGCGGGTCGGTCGCCTGCACCTCGCCGCAGCCGGCCGTGTCGCCCTCCGCCGCCGCGCTCCTCACCGCCTCGGCCCAGGCCCCGTCCCGAGCCGGGCGCACCTCGGCCG
>CAXUCF010000054.1:0-21603 GCA_964249275.1 uncultured Lichenihabitans sp. | reverse complement strand
GAAAAGGCCTCGCGACCGGCGCCCGCGTGGCGGTGGCGGCGCGGCGGGCCGACGCGTCTGCGGCCGTCGCTGCGGCGCTCGTGGCCGCCGGTCGCGGGGCCTTTTCCGTCCGCATGGACGTGGCCGACGGCGCTTCCGTCAAGGCCGCCATAGCCGAGGTGGAGGCGCGCTTCGGACGCCTCGACATCCTGGTCAACAATGCCGGCATCGCGGCGCCGGCCCCGGCGCTCGACCTCGGCGAGGACGATTGGGGCGCCGTGCTCGACCCCAATCTCAAGGGCGCCTTCCTGGCCGCGCAAGCCGCAGCCCAGGCCATGAAGCGTCACGGCGGCGGGACTATCGTCAACGTGGCTTCGATCCTGGGCCTCCGCGTCGCCGGGCAGGTGGCCGCCTATGCGGCCTCCAAGGCCGGGCTCGTGCAGCTCACCAAGGCGCTGGCGCTCGAATGGGCCCGGCATGGCGTGCGGGTCAACGCGCTCTGCCCCGGTTACATCGAGACCGACATCAACCGCGGCTTCTTCCAGGGCGACCCCGGCCAGGCCATGCTGAAGCGCGTGCCGCAGCGCCGGCTCGGCCAGCCGTCCGACCTCGACGGCCCGCTGCTGCTGCTGTGTTCGGAGGCCTCCGCCTATATGACGGGCGCGGTCGTCGCGGTCGACGGCGGCCACCTCGTCTCGTCGCTCTGAAGGCCCGCCATGGATTTCACGATCCCGCCCGAACTCGAGGCGCTGCGGCAGCGCATCGCCGGCTTCGTCGAGCGCCGGCTGATCCCGCTCGAATCCGATCCCGCCGCCTTCGACCGGCATGAGAACGTCGCGCTCGACCTCCTGGAGGTGCTGCGCGCCGAGGCGCGGGCCGAGGGCCTGTGGTGCCTGCAGCTCCGCCCCGAGAACGGCGGCCTGGGCGTCGGGCGGGTCGGCATGGCGGTCTGCTACGAGGCGATGAACCGCTCGATCTTCGGACCCGTGGTGTTCAATTCCGCGGCGCCCGACGACGGCAACATGATGATGCTGGAGGCGATCGGCACCCCCGGCCAGAAGGAGCGCTGGCTTGCGCCCATCGCGCGCGGTGAGGTCCGCTCGGCCTTCGCCATGACGGAGCCACACCCCGGCGGCGGTTCCGATCCTTCGATGATCCGGACCCGCGCCGCGCGGCAGTCGGACGGCTCCTACCGCATCACGGGTCGCAAATGGTACATCACCGGGGCCGCGGAAGCCGCCCATTTCACCCTGATGGCCAAGACCTCGGACGATCCCCGCCGCGGCCTCACGGCCTTCCAGTTCCACCGCGACCAGCCGGGTTGGCGCATCCTGCGCCGCATCCCCATCATGGGGCCCGAGGAGCATGGCGGCCATTGCGAACTCGCGTTCGACGGCCTCGTGGTCGGGCCCGAGGACGTGCTGCTCGGGGAGGGCGACGGCCTCAAGGTCACGCAGATCCGGCTCGGGCCGGCGCGGCTCACCCACTGCATGCGCTGGCTCGGCCTAGCCAAGCGCTGCGTCGAGATCGCCACCGCCTATGCGGCCGAGCGGCATGGCTTCGGGGTGCGGCTCGCCGACCGCGAGTCCGTGCAGCTCATGCTGGGCGGGCTCGCCATGGACATCGAGATCGGGCGGCTCCTGGTGATGAAAGCCGCCTGGGAGCTCGACCGCGGCGGCTTCGCCCGGGTGGAAGTGTCGATGGCCAAGGTGCAATGCGCCGGCGTGCTGCACCGCGCCGCCGATACCGGCATCCAGATCACCGGCGCCAAGGGCTATTCCAAGGACACGGTGCTCGAATGGATCTACCGCTACGCCCGCCAGGCCCGGTTGGTCGACGGCGCCGACGAGGTGCACCGCATGGTGCTCAACCGGGCGCTGGCCGGCGAAGGGCGGGCGTTCTGGCGCTGGCCGGTGGCGGGGGACGCTTTAAGGATGTAACCTGACGCGAGATATGGAGCCGACTATGAGTGACAGCGCAACCCTCGCCGTGACCCTCTCGCCCGAGGCGGCCGAGCGGTTGGCCACCATCGCGGAGCGGGAGCACAGCACCCCCGATGCACTGGCGGCGCTTGCGGTAGCGGATTTTCTGGAGCGCGAGGCTGCCGTCGTAGCGGGAATCGAGCAGGGACAGGCCGAGATCCGGGCGGGGCTCGGCATCCCTCACGAACAGGTCATGCGGGACATCCGGGAACTGATCGAAGCGACCCCAGCCCGGCCGTGACACACGAGGTCGTCTGGGCTCCCGCGGCGCAGTCCGACCTTGTGCGTATCCTGCAGTACATCCTGGATCATAATCCGCGGGCGGCCGATCGTGTCGCGACTCGCATTGAGGACGCGGCTGCGGCGCTGGGAAGTGGAGCCACTGGACGTCCTGGTCGAATAGCGAAAACCTTTGAGAAGGTCGTGCGCGGTCTCCCCTATATCATCGCCTACGAAGTCGACGTTCAACCAGGGTCAGGAGAGCGTGTCTCGATCCTGAGGATCATTCACGGCGCGAGGGATTGGCCCGCCGATCGGTGGCCGGACAGGTAACGCAGAAGTCGTTCCTCGACGGCGCGGGGCGGCGATCAGAGATTGTTCGCGTCCAGCATGTTTCCGGTCAGCGAGATGTAGAGCATCAGGATCGAAAAGGCGGTGAACATGGTCGCGATCAGGCAGATGAACACCGCCGGATCCATCCGTCCCAAATCAGGAGGTTGGAAGAGCCGTGGGACAGATTTCATCCCGTCCCTGAGGTCGTCGAGATCGACGCCGACCCTACCCATCTGCTCTCAGATGGGGGCTATCGCTCGAACCGAGCCCACGCCCTATACGATAAGGTCAACCCCGACGAGCGACATTGACCTGGAACGAAGGCTCATGCAACCGAGCGACCTCGAATCGACCTGCCCGCTGCGCGGCGATCCCCAAGGGCGCGAGAACTTCGCCTTTGCGCAACGCGAACGTTTCATCCGGCGCGAGGATCGGCCCTTCTTGCGCCGCGCCTCGGCGCCTGCGACGGCGGCCCTGTCATGATCGCAGTCATCTTCGAGGTCTGGCCGGCCGAGGGCCAGACGGAAACCTACCTCGATCTCGCGGCGGCGTTGCGCGCCGAACTCGTCGGGCTTGACGGCTTCATCTCGGTCGAGCGGTTCCGCAGCCTGACCGCACCCGACAAGCTCCTGTCGCTGTCGTTCTGGCGCGACGAGGAGGCGGTTCGCGCCTGGCGCAATGGCCCGCATCACCGGGCCACCCAGGCCCGGGGGCGCGGCGGCGTCTTCGCTGACTACAGGCTCCGCATCGCCGAGGTCTCGCGCGACTACGGCATGACGGATCGGGAGCAAGCGCCCGCCGACAGCCGCGCAGCCCATCACGCCTAAATGTCACAGCCCGAATGGGAGCGGCCCGGCGACGATCACAGAGAGCTCGATGAAATGAGGAACCGAGCGGTTGTTCAACTGTAGATCAGAGAAGCCCTTTTGCTTCGCGCTCATGTGTGAAATACACGCAAGCGACCGCGCGCCGTCCAGCCGCCAAGTAGAGGTCAAGGTCGTCGGTGTAGATCTCGCTCCTCTCCGAATCATAGATTAGCAGGGCAGCGTCAGTGACCCCGAGGCGGAGGAAGTCTTCGCTCGAGCAGGCTTCGCGACTTGCTACGTAGCTTTCGGCATGATCGCTCACCAGAGCTTTCAGTTGCCGAAGTAGCTTGGACCGATCGGGTTCGCCGTAACCTGCGATCAGGTTCGACGTCTCCGTCACCACATTCGGCAGCAGGATCAGCACGGGTGCACTGCCGAGCAGATCTCGCAAAAGCTCGAAATCAGATCTGTTATACCCTTTTGTCCTCCTGTGCTTTCCAATCAGATCCATGCGCACCAAGCCGACAGTCAGGAGGACGAGCAAGTTCGCGTCAATCAGAATGGCACGCTTCATGGCTATCTACGATCAGTCCTGTCCGGTCAATTCTCGGATTTTGACCGACTTGAGCGCGCCGGTCTATTCGGACACGCGGAAGATGCGGTAGGAACGCTTGAGTTCCGCATTGCCCATCCAGCTGGCAATCTGCTCTCCTCGAGAGTTGACGGCCGGTCGATATAATCCCAAAGTAATCAGCCAATCACCTAGGCTGTCGTCGTGGTCGATTTCCTCCAGGCGGATCAAGCCAAGGCCGTCCGACGCGAAGGTTTGTTCCGCGAAAGCCTTGGCTTTGGCGACAGCCTCTTTGACGTCCATGATCCCGCCCCGGCCGTTGATGGTTACGCCGATATCCTGGTCTAAGCGCCGCCAAGGATCAATGGGATGCTTGCCAAGCATGCGTCTTTAAGGAGCAGGGCGTTCCGAAGCGGTGTCCGTGGGTGCCTTGGGGATCAGCGTTCTGCACGACGCGCCAGAGCGGGTTCACGCCAGCATGTCGCGCACCATCGGTACGACCTTCTCGGCGTAGAGCGCTATGCAGCGCATCAGCGTCTCGTGGGAGAGCGGTCCGGCACTGTATTTGAGGTCGAAGCGCGCGAGGCCGAGCGCCCGGGCGGTGGCGGCGATCTTGCGCGCCACCGTCTCGGGGGCGCCGACATAAAGGGAGCCGTGATCGATCTCGCGGTCGAACTCGGCCCGCTCCAGGGGCGGCCAGCCGCGCTCGGCCCCGATATGGTCGCGCATGCGCTTGTAATCGGGCCAGAAAGCCTCTCGCGCCTCGGCATCGGTCTCGGCGACATGGCCGGGCGAATGCACGCCGATCGCCTGCACGGGCCGGTCGAACTGGGCGAAGGCGCGCCGGTAGAGGTCGGCATAGGGGATGAAGCGCAGCGGGTCGCCGCCGATGATGGCCAGCATCATGGGCAGGCCATGGCGGGCCGCGCGGACGACCGACTGGGGGCTGCCGCCGACCCCGACCCAGGTGCGCAGCGGCTCGCCCTCGATCTCCGGGAACACGCGCTGGCCCGCCAGGGGCGCGCGCGTCGTGCCGCGCCAGGTCACGGGGCCCGGCCGGATCAGCGCCGCGAAGAGGTCGAGCTTTTCCTCGAAGAGCCTTTCGTACTGGCCGAGTTCATAGCCGAACAGCGGGAACGACTCGGTGAAGGAACCGCGCCCGAGGATCACCTCGGCCCGCCCGTTGGCCGCGGCGTTCAGCGTCGCGAAGCGCTGGAACACGCGCACGGGGTCGTCCGAGCTCAGCACCGTCACGGCGGAGCCGAGCCGGATCCGGCGGGTCCGCCCGGCGATCGCGGCCAGCACGGTCTCGGGCGACGATACGGCGAAATCGGCGCGGTGGTGTTCCCCGATGCCGAAGAAGTCGACACCCAACTCATCGGCCAGCACGGCCTCGTCGATGACGTCGCGGATCACCTGGGCGTGCGGCAGCAACCGGCCGTCGGAGCCGGCCGTGACGTCGCCGAACGTGTCGAGCCCGAGTTCGAGTGTCTGTGCCATGTCGCCATCCGCCGGTGACCGGACGAAGCCCGACGTCCGGGACGAAGCTTGCTTCCGCCACGCCCGGACTCATACGCGGGGCGGATGCCGACATCCAGGGCCGAGGATGTATCGCGGCCCTGCGCGGCACCGCAGCCCTGCAACCCTCGCCCGGACCGGCGCGCCCTCGACCCTGAGGCAATCTCGACCGCGCCCGGCGCTGCCACCCGCGCCGGCTCGCGTTGCCGCGGCGCTGTCGCATCTGGCGGGCGAACCCCCATGTCGCGCCCCCGACTCGCGGGTTGTTGACACTGCGGCGGCGCCTCGATTGGCTGGTCTTCCGTCCCGGAGCCGTGGCGACACCACGCGCTCAAGGCTCGAGAAACCTCCTCCGATCGACCGCCATGCACGAAGCTTACGACCCACACTGGATGCTGCATGTCGCCGCCCTGATCTCCGTCGCGGCACTGACCTTGCGCGATCAGTTGAAGCTTCGGTCGGTTCTGACGTTCAGCATCGGGCTTAACGCGCTCTATAACCTGATGGTGCTGCCAGGACCGGATTGGCAGGACCTGTTCTGGAATATCGTGAGCTTGGCCATCAATCTGACTGTGCTGACCCAGCTCGTACTCGACCGCACGCATGTCGGACTCAGCGCCGAAGAGGAGAAGCTGTTCGAGGCTTTCGAGATGCTGACGCCGGGCGAGTTCCGGGCGCTGGTCAAGCTGGCCACGTGGCGCACGGCCGAGACCGCTGTCGAGATCACGCGGGAAGGCGAGACGCCCCCCAGTCTCTACTACGTCCTGCGCGGCGGCATCGCGCTCGAAAAGGCGGGCCGCACCGTGCGGATCGAGCCCCGGACCTTCATCGGCGAGATCGCGTTCCTGCATCGCAGGGCCGCTTCCGCGACCGTGCGGCTCGAACCCGGGACACGCTACCTCGAATGGCCGGTCGGCAGCCTCGCCCGCCGCATCGAGGGCCGCCAGGCTTTGAAGGATGCCGTCGTTCGGCTGATCAGCTTCGACATGGCGCTGAAACTGGCGCGGTCCTGATCACGGCGGGCGCCGGAGGTCGGCGTCCGGGCGTACGGCCTGCACGCGCCCTTGGGCTTCGGCAGTCGGTGAAGGATCGAAGCTATGCCCAGGCGTCCAGCACCTGCCCGGTCGTGACGAGCTCGACCTGGTGCCCGTAGCGGCTTCCGTAGAGCAGAACCATGGCGTCGTGGGTCTCGTCCGAGGCGGAGC
Source organism: uncultured Lichenihabitans sp. (assembly GCA_964249275.1). Taxonomy (GTDB): domain Bacteria; phylum Pseudomonadota; class Alphaproteobacteria; order Rhizobiales; family Beijerinckiaceae; genus Lichenihabitans. The sequence goes on along the minus strand of CAXUCF010000054.1, from coordinate 14,990 downwards.
ATAGTGCGTCCACCACGATCACCACGCGGTAGCCGCGGTCGACCGCGCCCATCACGGCCCCGAGTACGCAGACGTCGGTTTCGCCGCCCGTGATCACCAGCGTATCGGCGTCCCGCCGCCTGAGCCGGCCATCGAGGTCGCCCTCGAACCAGGGCGCGTAGGTGGTCTTGTCCAGCAGCTCGCCCGGGGGCAGGTAGCGGCCGAGCGGAGGGACGAGTTCCACCATGGCGGGGTCGAGTTCGTCGAGCGTCATGGCATGCCAGTGCCGGTAGTAGCGGCGCCACGTGCCCTGCGCCTCGTCGGCGTTCCGGGCCGGGATGAAACGGGTGAAGATGGTGCTGGCCGCGTGGGCCCGGACGATGCGCTCGACGTTGGGCAGCACCCGGTCGAGCCAGGGCGCGTGCCAGGGCGTGTGCCGTGCGAACATGTTCTGCATGTCCACGCAAAGGTGGACCGCGCTGCGGCCCGGCGGCCCGAACCGCAGGCCGAGGTCCTTCTCCGTGCCGGCGCTCATCCCGGATCCTGCCCTCGACGTCTTCGTTTCTTGCGGCCCCATTTGCTTTCAGAGGTCGGGGACGGCCCTCGCGGGCCGGTGCTGTCCCGGATCTCGGCTTCGTCGCCGGACGTGAGCGTCAGACCCACGGCTGCTCGTCTCTGATCTCTGCTGCAGCACCGTCCGCATCAGTCTCGTCCGGCACAAAGCTCATGGACTCAGGCATCTTGTTCGCCCCGAGGTCGACAGGTCCGGCGTTCCTTGCTCGATTGCTGGCTGGAATGCGGTCGTTGTAGAGAAATTTGCCCTCGTGACGTTCTACAAAGGAGATGGAATAATAATGGTGGTCAAGCAATCTTTTCTCGATGCGGCCAGGATAGTGCTCGACCAGATCATCGTAACGTGCGGTCATGCCGTCTGACCAGGACCAGATTTCCACATGCCAGCCATGACGGAGAGCGCGTTCCGCTTGCGAAACGAAGCTCGTCCCGAAATCCGACTCGTCGCCGTCACCGCTGACGATGACGAGCGTCTGCAGCGCGTCAAAGTCCAGCACCGCGTTGGCGATCAAGAGATGCATGATCTCGTCGACGGCCTGTTCCGCCGTCCTGCCGTCTTCCGATATCTCCCGCTGGAGAATGTACGTGTCGTAGCCCCTATCCCTGGCTTTTTCCCACACGGCTTCTGCCGTTCGGTTTTCGGAACCACCAAACGCTCTGGTCGCCACATGTTCCCCGTTCTCGACGAGATCGAACAGGTGATCCAGATGCAGTCGTATGGCGAAGGCCGGGACATCGGGCTCCATCCTGCTCTTTGCCGATCTCAGGAAGTTGAATACATTTGCATTATCGATGAAAATATGCCTGGACATGTGCACACCTGACCACGAACAACTACACTCCCGAGCTTGCGAACGCGCCGACCGCAAGCAGTGATGCATTCCTAGCACCCCAGGTCAGCCTCGAAAACCGTCTTCCATCCGCGACACTCTCGGCTGAAGCGCAGCGCGGGCCTTGATGGCGTTTCCCCGCTGCTGGCCCGCCCGGCGGCATCACTCGGCCGGCACGTTGCGGGCGAGCTCCTCGAGCCAGATCCGGGCATTGCCGTCCGACGGCGCCCGCCAGTCGCCGCGCGGCGACAGCGAACCGCCGGCCGACACCTTGGGGCCGTTCGGCATGGCGGAGCGCTTGAACTGACTGAAGCCGAAGAAGCGCTGCGCGAAGACCTCGAGCCATTGGCGGATATGGGAGAGGTCGTAGGCGCGCCGCCGCGCATCCGGAAAACCCTCCGGCCAGGCGCCGAGTGCCGCGTCGCCCCAGGCCTGCAGGGCCAGGAAGGCGATCTTGGACGGGCGAAAGCCGTAGCGCAGCGTATAGAACAGGTTGAAGTCCTGCAGTTCGTAGGGGCCGACGCGCTCTTCGGTGCTCTGCGGCTTGGCGCCGGCCTCCACCGGCACGAGTTCGGGCGAGATTTCGGTGTCGAGGATGCTGGCCAGCGTCGCATTGGCGGCGGCGTCGAACTGGCCCGTGACGATCACCCAGCGGATCAGGTGCTGGATCAGGGTCTTGGGCACGCCGGCATTGACGTTGTAATGACTCATCTGGTCGCCGACCCCGTAGGTGCACCAGCCGAGCGCCAGTTCGGACAGGTCTCCGGTGCCCAGCACGATGGCTTGTCGGTGGTTGGCGAGCCTGAACAGGTAGTCGGTGCGCAGGCCCGCCTGCACGTTCTCGAAGGTCACGTCATAGGCGGCCCGGCCCTCGCTGTAAGGATGCGCCAGGTCCTTCAGCATCTGCGTGGCGGCCGGGCGGATGTCGAGTTCCCGGGCCGTGACGCCGAGCGAGGCCATCAGACGGTGGGCGTTGGCCTTGGTGGCGTCGCCGGTGGCGAAGCCCGGCATCGTATAGGCCAGGATGTCGGAGCGCGGCAGGCCGAGGAGGTCGAAGGCCTTGGCCGCCACGATGAGGGCGTGGGTGGAATCGAGGCCGCCCGAGACGCCGATCGTGATGCGCTTCACCCCGATGGCGCCGAGCCGCTGCTTCAGCCCGGCCACCTGGATGTTGTAGGCCTCGTAACAATCCTGGGCCAGGCGCTCGCGGTCGCTCGGCACGAAGGGGAAGCGCTCGACCTTCCGCTCGAAGCCGACGTCGGTCAGCGGCGGCTCCAGACGGAACGGGACGCTGCGGAACGCCGGGTCTCGGGTAGCTTCGGCGCCGGCGTTGTCGTCGAAGCTGCCGGTGCTGAGCCGCTCCTGGCGCAACAGGTCGAGGTCGACGTCGGCCAGGGTGACCTGTCCCCGGTCGGCGAAGCGCGGCCCCTCGGCCAGCAGCACGGCGTTCTCGTAGACGACGGTCTGTCCGTCCCAGGCGAGGTCGGTCGTCGATTCGCCCGGTCCCGCTGCCGCATAGACATAGGCCGCGAGGCAGCGCGCCGAGGTCGCCTGGCAGTGCAGGTTGCGGCTGCGGGCGCGGCCGATCGTGATGGGGCTGCCGCTGAGGTTCGCCAGCACAGTGGCGCCGGCCAGCGCCAGCGCCCCGGACGGGGGCTCCGGCACCCACATGTCCTCGCAGATCTCGATCCCGAGGCGGAAACCGCGGACGTCCTCGGCCGCGAAGACGAGGTCGGTGCCGAACGGCACGTCCGCGTCGCCGACCCGGATGGTCTCGCCGCGGATGCCGGCCCCGGGCGCGAAATGGCGCTTCTCGTAGAACTCGCGGTAGTTCGGCAGGTAGCTCTTCGGCACCACGCCGAGGATCCTGCCGCGGTGGATCGCGACGGCCGTGTTGTAGAGCCGGTGCCGATGGCGCAGCGGCGCCCCGACGACCAGCACGGGGAGCAGGTCGCGCGTCTCCTCGGCGATGGTGATAAGTGCAGCCTCGACGGCGTCGAGCAGGGTCTGCTGCAGGAACAGGTCTTCGAGCGCATAGCCCGAAACCGACAGTTCGGGGAAGACCGCGAGCCCGGCCGTGCGGGCATGGCAGGCGCGGGCGGCCTCCAGGATGGCGCCGGCGTTGCGGATGGGGTCGGCGATGGCGGTCTCGATCGTGCAGGCCGCGACGCGCACGAACCCGTGGGTGTAGATCGACCTGAACGCCATGGCTATCTCCTGACCAGCGATCTCTTGCCGAAGCTCCCCCGCGGGACTTGCGCCTGCGGGTTCGTGACCGTCAAGGGGCGGCGAGTCTCAGACTTTACGGCATCAGGCGTCAGGCTTGTTGCAGCGCCCCGATCGCGCGATACTTCACCCCCAGTGAGAGGCGGACGGGATGAAGCCCTATATCGGCATCGTGCATCAGGATCCGGGCAGCGCCTACGGGATCACGTTTCCCGACGCGCCTGGCTGCTTCTCGGCCGCAGACAGCCTCGACGACCTGTTCGCCATGGCAGAGGAGGCGCTCGGCCTCTGGATCGAGGACCGGCTCGAACGCCGCGCCGACCTCGAGCCATTGCGCGACCTTTCCGAGATCAGGCGCGATCCGGAGTGGGCGGAAGCCTTCGTCGATGCGGTCCTGGTCATCGCTGTCCCATCCCGGGTGCCTCGCATCCAAGATGCGGCCTGATCAATCACGCCGCCAACCAGCCTGGCGGTAGATATTTTTTACAGTGCCGAGCGGTAGATCCTTCTTGGGATGCGGCACAATCACGGTCGTTCCAATTTTTAAGTGCCGGCAGATGTGATGAGAGCCGGCGATGCGGGTCACGATCCATCCTTCGCGTTGCAGTCGGCGAAGGATCGCCTTGCTGTCGGTCAACATACCCGCACTCTCCCGGATCGCGCCGCAGCACGATCGTCGATGCCCGAGTGCATCGTGACCCCGAATGCGTTCGGGGGTAAGCCGCCGACGGATCCGCGGTATCACGCTCCGTCCAGAAAGCCGCCAGCCCCGCAGAACGGGTCGAGTATTTAATCGCACGCCGATCCCGCCGGCCAGCACACTCATTCGGCCATCGCCAGCACCCGGCGACAGCCCTCGAAGGCGTCCTCCATCGAGATCGCCGCCATGTCGTCGCCCTCGCGCAACACCCAACCGGCCGCGCACCCGGCCGGCGCGACGCGGCCGGCCCCGTCGAGAAAGTGCGCCCGCAAGCCGAGCGTCGGGATGCCGGTCGCGGCGGCGAGGTGCATGAGGCCGGAATCGTTGCTGACCGCGAGGGCGCAGCGCTCGAGACAGGCCGTGGCTTCGGGCAGCGTCAGCGCGCCGCAAAGGTCGATGGCGCCCGGCAAGGCGGCGAGGAGCGGGCCCGCCCGCGCGCGCTCGCGAGATCCAGGACCGCCGAAGACCACGGCGCGGGCGCCCGGCAGCGGGCCGTCGCGGAGGCGCCGGAACAGCGCCGCGAAACGCTCGGCCGGCCACATCTTGGGATCCCAACTGGCCGTTGGGCAGAGCGCCACGACGGGGCCGCCCTCCGGCAGGAGCGTCGCGGCCCGGGCCCGCTCGGCGGCGCCGGTCCAGGCCACCGGCAGGGGGGCCGGATCGATGCCCAGCAAGGCTGCATGCTGCTCGTAGAGCCGGCCCGGCATGGGCCGGCGCATGAACCGTCGTCGCGCGCGCAGCAGATAGGGCAGGCCCGATCCCCTGAGGTCGACCACGAGGTCCCAGCGGGTCCGCACGGCATCGGCCCAGAGTTCGATCCAATGATGGTGCGTGCGCCGCTTCCGGAACGGGATCGTGCGCTCGCGTCCCGGCATATGGGTGAAGAGCCCGGCGGCCTCGGGCGCGGCCGCCACCGTGATGCGGGCACCCGGGCGGGTGCGGACCAGGTGGTCGACGACGCCGCAACTCATGACCGCGTCGCCGATCATGCGGGGCGCGATGAACAGGATCGTGTCGGGCAAGGCGGCAATGTCTCGGCTGAGGTCGGCGTCACCATAGAGGGGCCAGACCGTCGCGTGAACCGCCGAGCCTCCGCGGCGAAGCCGATGCACTACCCCGGTGTCAGGTTAGCGGCGGCCCCGGCGCGTCGCGCCAGCTCTCGATGGGCAGCGGGCGTGCGCTCGGCGTCATGCGCCACAGCGCGCAGAGCCGGTGCAATGCCTCGCGCAGGCGCTCCAGGGCGAGCGCGTCGGCGGTGCGCGGATGGGCGGTGTCGCCCACCATGGGACGCAGGCTCGCCACCGGCCGGGCCTCGATCACGACGGCCGCGACATAGGGCATGAGGCGGGAGCCGATCGCCTCGGTGGCCCGGCGGAGTTCGTCGCGGTGGCGCTGTGCGGCCTCGCTCGGCGCCAGTGCGCTGCTCCCGCCGCCGTCGACGCTCGGCCGTGCGATGTCGATCGCCGACAGCCCGTCGAGCCGCGCCCGGTACCAATGGCGGCGGAGCCGGTCACCCGCGTGCCAGAGTGTCTCGTTGGCCGCGGCATCGATCCGATCGAGCAGGTTGCGGTTGCGCAACAGGTCGAAGGGATCGCCGATGCGGCGGATGCCTGTGCGGTCGACCACGGCGTCCCCGGCCAGGCGGGCCTGGGCCAGGCGCTCGGGTGTCGCATCCTCGTGCCCTCGCCCGACCCGGCCCGCCAGCGTTACCCCTGCGGTCTGCTTCCTGGGCATGTCAGCTCCTCCTGAAGATCGTTCGCGCAGCGGTGCCGGCCGGTGCGGGGCGGGGCTCGACGCCGAAGCGCCGCAGGGCCGCGCGGCCCTGCAGGAGGCTCGACACGGTGGCGTGCGGGATCCGCATGGCGGCGCAGCGTACCGCGACGGCACGGCCCGCAGGTCCGGGATCCTCGGGCTTGGCTTCGATGCGCAGCACCGCGACGTGACCCTGCGGCAGCAGCAGCGCCAGGGTCCGGCCCGCGTCGTCGGGATCCGGCAGGCTCGGCAAGGGCCAGACCTCCGGCAGCCGCCCGGTCAGGAAGGCCCGCAGTTCGGCCTCGATCCGCTCCGGCCGGGGCCGGCGCCGGTCGTCGAGCCCGAAAGCGCCGCGGCGGTGCGCCACCCTCTCGATCCTGTAGCGGCCCGCGGATCCGGCGAGGGCCGTCACGACCGGGGCTCCCCGCGCCCCGGGGCCGGCTGGCCGGCCCGGGCCATTCGCGCGTGGACGGCGCAGTAACTGCTTCGCGCGATCCGCGCTCCGCCGCAGAACCTGAAGCCCGGCTCGCCGGGGGCACCGAAAGGCCAGCGGCAGCAGCCGGCTTCGAGATCCGCCACTGCGCCGGCGGCCGGTGTGAGATAACGGAACAAGGGCACGGGGGCGCGATCCCCGGCGAGCGCCAGCGATGACGGGGCCATGGCATCCAGAGGTTAGAGGGGATCTGCACGACGACCCTGGACGGATCGGCGGCATGAGGCTACTGTGCCCTATCTGGGCACATTTGTCAAGCTGTGTGCCCCATCAGGGCACAAATTCGCAGCAGCGCGCATGGCCAACAATCTGAGAAGCCTGCGGGACGGGCGCGGCTGGACGCAGGATGAGGCGGCGGCGGCGCTCGGCACGACGCGAAACCATTACGCCAAGCTCGAAGGCGGCAGCCGCCCGCTCACCGCCAAATGGATCAGGCTGACCGGCGAGGCTTACGGGGTGGACCCCGGCCAGGTGGTGACGGAACGTCGGGCGACCGTGCCGGTCGCGGGCCATGTCGGGGCCGGCACCGAGATGCACCTCTACGCGGAGGGCCAGGGCTCGCTCGGCGAAGTCCAGGCTCCCGAAGAGGTCTCGGCCCGGACCGTCGCCGCAGAGGTGCGGGGCGAGAGCCTAGGACCCATCTTCAACGGTTGGTACGTCTACTTCGACGACCGCCGCGAGCCCGTGACCGACGACCTCCTGGGCCGCCTCTGCGTGGTGGGCCTCGTCGATGGCCGCATCCTGGTCAAGAAGCTGCTGCGCGGGCGCGGCCCCGGCGGCTTCGAGCTGCATGGCCAGTTCGGCGAACCCATCGTGGACGCCGAGGTGATCTGGGCCGCCCGGGTGACGTCCATGATGCCGGGATGAACCGGCCGGAGCGCCGGGCGCTTCCATCAGAGCCCTGAATGCTCCGTGCGCTCGATGGCGCGGTGCAGTTCGAGATCGACCTCGCGGATGTCGCTCGACGACAGGCCGATGGACCATTCGATGCAACGGTCGGAGGCGATCGACAAGGCCCGCTCGCGCTCGGTCCCGCGCCGCATGAGCGGGATCGTTTCGCCGAACAGGCAGCCGGCGTAGCGCTCGGCCTGCGTGTAGTGGTGCGTCCCGGCGCGCGCGTCGCGCACCGCCCCGAGGACCCACAGGAGGCATATGGCGACCACGATACGCATATCCGGATCTTAGCGCGGCGGCGCGCCCCGTCCAGGGGGCACCGGCAGACGGCCTTGGCGACCCCGCAACGGAGGCCGACGCAACGGTCGCCTGGCCCGAGTGAGCCGTGGGCTCAGGTCCCGTTAGGGGCCAGAACCCTCAGCCGGTGGCCGTCCCGATCGACCGCCACGAAGTTGCGCCCAAAATCCATGTCGGTCGGCGGCTGAATGACGGTGAGGCCGCGTCGCAACCAGTCGGCGTGGGTCGCGTCGACATCGGACACCGTGAAGGCGATCTCGGCTCCACCCCCACAGACCGCGTCACGCGACACCCCGGGCGGGGGCTCCACCGTATGGCGCGACCACAGGCCCAGCATGACGCCGGGGCGCAGCGGCAGCATGGCGAAGGTGGGCGAACTCTCGAGCACCGGCGCGCCGAGCAGGTCCGCATAGAAGCCGGCGCTCGTTTCGGGCAGGTCGACATAGAGGATGATGAAGCTGGCATCGGGCATGGAGCGCTCCTGACTGGATCGCTCCACCGTGCAGGACATCGCTGTCAGTTTCCGTCAGTAGCGGTCACGCGAGATCGCGGAGGTTCTGCTCGCGGCGCCAGTCCGCCATCAGCACGCACCGGCGCTTCGGCAGCGGCCGGCCGGTGGACTCCACCGCGACGATGCGGTCCAGGCGGAAGTGGCGGAACGCTCCGCGTGTCTCGCACCAAGCTGCGAGCACCTCGACCTCGGCGAAGAACCCGACCGCAACCGGCCAGACCATGCGGGCACTGGCCTGCCCGTCCTTGTCGCGATAGCCGAGACGCAGCACTTCCTCGGCCCGCATGCCGCGGCGGATGACCGAGAGAGGCGCGACACCGGGACGAGAACCGGCGCCGGGCTTCGGCCCGGCCAGCAGCGCGCCCGCGGGCGCCTCGGCGCCGAGTTCCGGAGGCAGCACCGCCACGATCTTGGCGAGGGCATCCTGGGCCGCGGCCTGGAGGTCCGCGTCGCCGCGCTGCGCGACGAAGCGCAGGCCGAGCACGACCGCGTCGAGCTCGTCGCTCCGCAGCATCAGCGGCGGCAGGAAGAACCCGGCCCGCAGCACGTAGCCGAGCCCCGCCTCGCCCTCGACAGGCGCACCCCCGTTGGCGAGGGTCGCGATATCGCGATAGACCGTGCGGACCGACACGGCGAGTTCGGCCGCGAGATCGGCGGCCGTCACGGGCGTGCGGCGTCGCTGCAGCAACTGCATCAGCACGAGGAGACGAGCGGAGCGGGACAGAGCGGATCCTCCGGCCGCACGAGGCGGCGTGTGCCACCCGCAGGGCGGCCCTGGCGGCCTCTGGACAGCCGGCCGAAAGTGGCACAGGCTCGCCGAAATGCAACGCGACAACGCGTTTCGAGGGGGAGGACATCATGACGGCAGCCGTGCGGGCGCCCGAGACCCTGTCGGCCGCAGACGAGCGCGTGCTCGGCTGGCTCGACCGCTTCGAGGCCGCTCTCAGTCATCGCGACGCCAGCGCCGCGGCGGCGCTGTTCGCCGAGGAGTGCTACTGGCGCGACCTCGTCGCCTTCACCTGGAACATCAAGACGCTGGAGGGCCGCGACGCGATCCGGGCCATGCTGGAAGCGCAGCTCGACCCCGTGCGGCCCCGCCACTGGCAGCTGGCGGAAGCCGCCGCGGAGACCGACGGCGTCACCGAGGCCTGGATCGGTTTCGAGACCGAACACGTCCGCGGCCACGGCCACCTCCGCCTCAAGGGCGATGCGGCCTGGACGCTGCTCACCGCGGCGCGCGAACTCAAGGGGCACGAGGAGAGGAGCGGCTGGCGGCGCGAGAAGGGCGTCGAGCACGGCGTGCAGCAGGGCCGCCGGTCCTGGCTCGACCGCAAGCGGGACGACGAGGCCGAACTCGGGATCGAGCGCCAGCCCGACTGCCTGGTGATCGGCGGCGGTCAGGGCGGCATCGCGCTCGGTGCCCGGCTGAAGCGACTCGGCGTTCCGACCATCATCGTCGACAGGCACGAGCGGCCCGGCGACCAGTGGCGCAAACGCTACAAGTCGCTGCACCTTCACGATCCCGTCTGGTACGACCATCTGCCGTATCTGCCGTTCCCCGATCACTGGCCGGTGTTCGCCGCCAAGGACAAGATCGGCGACTGGCTCGAGAGCTACACCAAGGTCATGGAGCTCAACTATTGGCCCAGGACCGAGTGCCGATCGGCCCGCTACGACGAGACCGCCAGGCAGTGGACCGTCGAGGTCCTGCGCGACGGCGAGGCCGTGACGCTGCATCCGAAGCAGTTGGTGCTGGCCACCGGCATGTCGGCCATCCCCAACATGCCGGACTATCCCGGCATGGACCGGTTCGCCGGCGAGAGCCATCATTCGAGCCGGCACGAGGGCGGCGAGCGCTACCGGGGCAAGCGCGCGGTCGTGATCGGCTCCAACAATTCCGCCCACGACATCTGCGCCGACCTTTGGGAGCACGGTGCCGACGTCACCATGGTGCAGCGGACCTCCACCCATGTCGCGCGGTCGGAAACCCTGATGGAGCTGTCGCTGGGTGGACTCTATTCCGAAGAGGCGGTGGCGAGCGGCATCACCACCGACAAGGCCGACATGATCTTCGCGTCGATCCCCTACCGGATCATGCCGGAGTTCCAGAAGCCGGTCTACGCCGCCATGAGGGACCGCGACGCCGATTTCTACGACCGCTTGCGGGCCGCCGGTTTCGCCCTCGACTTCGGCGACGACGACTCCGGGCTCTTCATGAAATACCTGCGCCGCGGCTCGGGCTATTACATCGACGTCGGTGCGTCCGAACTCATCGCCGACGGCAGGATCAAGCTGAAGCATGGGCAGGTCGCGGAGATCACCCCGACCGGCGTCAGGCTGGCCGACGGCACCGAACTGCCGGCCGACGTGATCGTCTATGCGACCGGCTATGGCTCGATGAACGGCTGGGCCGCCAAGCTGATCAGCCAGGAGGTCGCCGACAAGGTCGGCAAGTGCTGGGGCCTCGGTTCCGCCACCACCAAGGACCCCGGCCCCTGGGAAGGTGAACTCCGCAACATGTGGAAGCCGACCCGGCAGGAGGCGCTCTGGTTCCACGGCGGCAACCTGCACCAGTCCCGGCATTACTCGCTCTATCTGGCGCTGCAGCTGAAAGCCCGGATGGAGGGCATCCCGACCCCGGTCTACGGTCTCGGCGAGGTGTACCACAAGGCGTGAAACGGGGGTGGCGAGCGGCTGAAAGGCCCGCCATCGTCCGGGTTGGGCCTTCGCAGGATCTCAGCGGCCCGATCACGTGGGTGAGCCCCACGGGCAGGTGCTCGAGCGCCAGGACCTTGAAGCATAGCAATGCGGTCCGTGGCCGCTCGGCGGATCGGGTGGCGGGGATCCGGCCGCGAGGAACGAGTTCTGCCCCAAGCGATGGGGCGCACCGACGCCGGCCGGGCTCTTCAGCGCCCCGGCCGCCATGGCGCCGTCGCGGCCCGGACCGCGCGCCTTCGCTTCCGCGTGGAAGGCTGGTAGGCTCGCCGCGGTGCTCCGCAGCGGGGCGCATCACCGAAACCGGATGGGGAAGAAGTAGCGGGGCGCGCGATTCCACGATCGGGAAGGTCGGCGTGCCGGACAGCTTCACCCACGGCTCCTCGCGACAGCGGGCCACATGGCTCGCGGCCGGCCGCGAGAGCGGCAAGATCGAGAGCTGCAGTACCTTCGCGCAATGGACCGGACGTGACGTGATGAGCAGAATGGACCTCGACCGATCCTTCGTGCCGCTCGGGATCGCGGTCCTGACCGTATCGGATACGCGCGACCTCGCTGCCGACCGCTCGGGCGACACGCTGGTCGAGCGGCTGCAGGCGGCGGGCCACAAGCTCGCGGGGCGCGCGGTCGTCCAGGACGACGTCGCGGCGATCCGCGCCGCGGTCGGCGGCTTCGTGGACGATCGGGCCGTCGACGTGGTGCTGACCACGGGCGGCACGGGCTTCACGGGGCGCGACGTGACGCCCGAGGCGGTCGAGGCCATGTTCACCAAGCGGATGGATGGCTTCTCGACGGTCTTCCACCGGATCTCGTTCGACAAGATCGGCGTCTCGACCATCCAGTCGCGCGCCACGGCCGGGCTCGTCGGCACCACCTTCGTGTTCGCGCTGCCGGGCTCGCCGGGGGCCTGCCGGGACGCCTGGGACGGCATCCTGGCCCACCAGCTCGACTACCGCGCGCTGCCCTGCAACTTCGTCGAGATCATGCCCCGCCTCGACGAACACCTGCGGCGCAAACCGTCCTGACCGCAGCTCGGAAGATCGGCTTTGCTGCATGCCCTACCACGTGTACATGCTGGCCAGCCGCCGCCATGGCACCTTGTACCTGGGCGTCACCAACAACCTGGGTCGCCGTGTTTGGGAGCACAAGCAAAAGCTCTACAGAGGGTTTTCGGCCGCGTATGGAGTCGACCGGCTCGTTTGGTATGAAGAGTACGAGCGGATAGACGAGGCGATCGCACGCGAGAAGAGCATGAAGAAGTGGCGTCGCGATTGGAAGATCGTCTTGATCGAAGATGGCAATCCGAACTGGATCGACCTTTATCCCATGCTTAGCCGATGAGCCTTACGGCTCCCCCTGTCATCCCGGACCAGCGCCGATCCGGGATCCAGACCCGGCGCTTGCAGAGCACAAGGCGGCGTCGTGCCTGTCCTGCAGCGTCGGCGTGTCTGGGTTCCGGGTCTCCGCTTCGCTCGGAATGACGCCCCAGTTGGTCGGTAACGCCCTGCGAGGCCGAGCAGCCCCCTGTCATCCCGGACCAGCGCCGAAGGCGCGCCGATCCGGGATCCAGACCCGGCGCTTGCAGGACGGCGCAAGGCCGCTTCGACCCGTCCTGCAGCGTCGGCGCGTCTGGGTTCCGGGTCTCCGCTTCGCTTCGCCCGGAATGACACCCGAATGATCCTCAATCCAGGTTCTTGATGATCGTGTCGACCATCTTCTTGGCGTCGGCGAACAGCATCATGGTGTTGTTGCGGAAGAACAGTTCGTTCTCGACGCCCGCGTAGCCCGAGCCCATGCCGCGCTTGATGAACAGCACGGTCTTGGCCTTCTCCACGTCGAGCACCGGCATGCCGTAGATGGGCGAGGCCTTGTCGGTCTTGGCCGAGGGATTGGTGACGTCGTTGGCGCCGATCACGAAGGCGACATCGGCCTGGGCGAATTCGCTATTGATGTCCTCGAGCTCGAATACCTCGTCGTAGGGCACGTTGGCCTCGGCCAAGAGCACGTTCATGTGGCCCGGCATGCGGCCCGCCACGGGGTGAATGGCGTATTTGACCTCGACACCCTCGCGCTTCAGCATGTCGCCCATCTCGCGCAGCGCGTGCTGGGCCTGGGCCACCGCCATCCCGTAGCCCGGCACGATGATGACCTTGGAGGCGTTCTTCAGGATGTAGGCGGCGTCCTCGGCCGAGCCCTGCTTCACGGGACGGGTTTCGGCGGCGCCGCCGACCGCGGCCGTCTCGCCGCCGAAGCCGCCCAGGATCACCGACACGAACGAGCGGTTCATGCCCTTGCACATGATGTAGCTGAGGATGGCGCCCGAGGAGCCGACGAGCGCCCCGGTGATGATCAGCGCGAGGTTGCCGAGCGTGAAGCCGATGCCGGCCGCGGCCCAGCCCGAGTAGCTGTTCAACATCGACACTACCACCGGCATGTCGGCACCGCCGATCGGCACGATGAGCAGCACGCCGAGCGCCAGCGCCACCAGCACGATGAGCCAGAACGCGACCGACGAGGTCGAGGTGACGAAGAACACGACGAGCGCCAGCAGCAGCACCGCGAGGCCGATGTTGATGGCGTGGCGATTGGGCAGCATCAGCGGCCGACCCGACAGGCGGCCATCGAGCTTGGCGAAGGCGATCACCGAGCCCGTGAAGGTGAGGGCCCCGATGGCGGCGCCGATCGACATCTCGACGAGGCTCTGCCCGTGGATGTCGCCCGGCACGCCGATGCCGAAGGCCTGGGGCGCGTAGAGGGCGCCGGCCGCCGCCGTCACGGCCGCGAGCCCGACCAGCGCGTGGAACAGGGCCACGAGCTGGGGCATGTCGGTCATCCTGACCGAGCGGGCTTTCCAGGCCCCGATGGCGGCGCCGGCCCCGAGGCCGACCACGACCAGGAACCAGGCGAACAGGTCGGCCGGCGGCCGGTACCACAGCGTCGTCACCACGGCGAGCGTCATGCCGATGATGCCGAAACGGTTGCCCTCGCGCGCGGTGGCGGGCGAGGAGAGGCCGCGCAGCGCCAGGATGAACAGGATGCCGGAGACGAGGTAGAGCAGGGCCGCGAGATCGTCGCTCATGGCGCTCAGCCCTTCTTCTTGTACATGCCGAGCATGCGCTCGGTGACCAGGAAGCCGCCGAAGATGTTCACCGAGGCCAGCACGAGCGCAATGAAGCCGAAGATGCGGGCCGCAATGGCGCCGGCGTGATGGCCGGGCCCGACCGCGACGCCGATCGACAGCAGCGCCCCCACCACGATCACCGACGAGATGGCGTTGGTGACCGACATCAGCGGCGTGTGGAGCGCGGGCGTCACGGCCCAGACCACGTAATAGCCGACGAAGACCGCCAGCGCGAAGATGGCGAGCCGGAACACGAAGGGGTCGATGGCGCCGCCCGTGGTGGCATGGGTGACGGCGCTGGCCGTGAGCGCGAGCTGGTCGGCGTAGCCCTGCGCCGTGGTGGCGGCCAGGCGGGCGGCATCGGCGGCGGCTTGCGCCTTTTCGTAGAGCAGTTGCGGGCTATCGGCCGCCATCGGTGCGTCCTCGTCTCAGGTGGTGGGATCGGCAAAGGTCGAAACCCGCCAGCGGGCGGGAGCGGCCGAGAATAGGCGGGGTCAGGCCGCCTTGGGCTGGAAGCTCGGATGCACCCGGGCGCCGCCGCGGGTCAGGTTCGTGGCCGTGACGAGTTCGTCATCCCATCTGACGGCCAGCGACTTCGAGTCCTTGTCGACCAGCGTCTCCAGGAAGGCGTAGAGGTTACGGGCGTAGAGGCTCGAGGCCGTGGCGGCGAGCCGCCCCGGCACGTTGAGATAGCCCACGATCCTGACGCCGTTCTCGTCCACCACCTCGCCGGGCTTCGAGAGTTCGCAATTGCCGCCGCGTTCGACCGCGAGATCCAGCACCACGGAGCCGGGCTTCATGGAGCGGACCATGGCGGTCGTGACAAGCTTCGGGGCCGGGCGGCCGGGGATCAGCGCCGTGGTGATGACGATGTCCTGCTTGGCGATGTGGGTCGCCAC
>CAXUCF010000053.1:0-21651 GCA_964249275.1 uncultured Lichenihabitans sp. | reverse complement strand
GTCGCGACCTCCACCGCGAATACCGGGTGAAGCGCGGCCTCTTCGGCAAGGTCGCGACCGTGAAGGCGCTCGCCGGCGTGAGCTTCTCGCTCGCACCGGGCGAGACCCTGGCGGTGGTGGGCGAATCGGGCTCGGGGAAGTCCACCCTGAGCCGCATCCTCACCCTGATCGAGCCGCCCACGGCCGGCACGCTGTCGGTCGAGGGGGCCGACGTGGCCGGGGCCGACGCCGCGCTGCGGAAGCAGCTACGCCGCGACATCCAGATGGTATTCCAGAATCCCTACGGGTCGCTGAACCCACGCCAGACCGTAGGGGCCACGCTGGAGGAGCCGCTGATCGTCAATACGGGCGCGCCCCCGGCGGAGCGCCAGGAGCAGGTGCGGGCCGCGATGCAGCGCGTGGGCCTGCGGCCCGAATTCGCGCCCCGCTACCCGCACATGTTCTCGGGCGGCCAACGTCAGCGCATCGCCATCGCGCGCGCCCTGATGCTGCGGCCCAAGATCCTCGTGCTGGACGAGCCCGTGTCGGCGCTCGACGTATCGATCCGCGCCCAGGTGCTGAATCTCCTGGCCGACCTCCAGAACGATTTCGGCCTGGCCTACCTGTTCGTCTCCCACGATCTCAGCGTGGTCGAGCACATCGCCGACCGCATCATGGTGATCTACCTCGGCCACGCGGTCGAGATCGGTACCCGCGAAGCGATCTTCGGTTCGGCCCAGCACCCCTACACGCGGGCATTGCTGTCCGCGACCCCGACCGCGGACCCGACCAAACGCCGGACGCGGGTTCCGCTCAGGGGCGAGCCGCCGTCCCCGATCGATCCGCCGAAGGGCTGCGTGTTCCACCCGCGCTGTCCGCTGGCCTTCGAGAAGTGCAGTGTGGACGAGCCCCCGCTGGAGCTGAAACGGGGGCGGGAGGTGGCGTGCTGGGCCGTGGACGGGTAGGCAGGGCGATCGAGGGATTGAACTGAAGGTCGGCATTCGTCTGTCTAGGTCAGAGTTGTGAGTGGGCTATCCGATCAACCTTCTGACCACGGGGTGGATTTTCTGGACGCCGCTGCCGCGTGAACAGGATATGCTCTTCCCATGAGCACAGCTGGCTTCGTCGTTTCGTTTGATGGTCCCGGAGTGCAGGACGGTCGCATCGACGTGCGCGATCTTGCCCCGGCGCTGATGTCGCTCGGGCGCATGATCGACGCTGCCAATCTGGCGATCAACGGAGACAAGCGCCCCATCAAGGTCGAGGTCCGGGCCGTAGCGGTAGGCAGTTTCAACGTTCACCTCGATGCGGTTCTCAGCGCTTGGGACCTTGTCAAGAGCGTCATCGACAAGGGTGATGTCGAAGAAGCCAAGAAGCTGCTGGAGTGGCTGGGGCTCTTCGGCACGGCGCCGGGTGTCACCCTTTTTGGCCTGTACCGGTGGTTGAGAGGTCGCAAGCCTCATAGGGTCGTGCGGGAGGAGAACAACCAGTTCCGCTTCGAATTGGATGGCGTCTCTCTCGTCGTGCCTTTCGAAGTCATGCGGCTTTACCGGGAGCGTGCGGTCAATCAGGCCGTCGGTGACCTCCTCGCCACGATACGCGCCGATGCGATCCACCGCATCGATTTCTTCGCGGAAGGCGCTACCCGTGGTCCAGCTGCCGAGACCCTGACGGCGGTTGATCGTGGTCACTTCCGGCTGGCTGACCCGGACCCAGAGGTCGTCGTCGACACGACCAACAAGTTGGCTCTGTCGATTCGGAGCTTGGCATTTCAGGAAGGAAACAAGTGGCGATTATTCGACGGCCAGAATGTGATCACCGCTACGCTGGCAGACGCGGATTTCATAAGCCGAGTCGACCTCAACATGGTCCGTTTCGCGAAGGGCGACGTCCTCATCTGTGACGTCAGGACGGTGCAGACACAAGGTGTCGACGGGTTGAGAACTGAGCACATCGTGATGCGTGTCGTCGAGCATAGACCTGCTCCAGCTCAGATCGCGCTGCCGTTCTCTGAGCCTTGACCGAAGCGGGCATCGTGGAACTTCTCCTACCCCTGTGCCTACGAGATGCTACCCTCGCGCCTCAATCAGGCGAGTAGATCCTCGGGACACGAAGCAACAAGGCCGATGCTGACTGAACCCCCGCCGCTGCCCGATGACGGGCGGCAGCCCGAGACCGCGCGCGAGGTGGCACGCAGCACGCGGCACCTGCTGCGCCCGCAGTATTGCGACCGTCCCGGACTCGTGCTCGGTGACGGGCGTCGCCCCGACACCGTCGGGCTCGGACCGGACAGCGGGAGCATCAACGTTGAGGTCAAGTGGTCGCGCGCGCCTGATGCTGCGACCCAAGATCCTGGTGCTGGACGAGCCTGTGTCGGCGCTCGATGGGTCGATCCGCGCCCAGGTGCTGAACCTCCTGGCCGACCTCCAGGACGACTTCGGCCTCATCTACCTGTTCGTCTCCCACGACATCAGCGTGGTCGAGCCTCTTGCCGACCGCATCTTGGCTTATGAGATTCGATGTAGACCGAACGCGACGCGTGGCGAATCCTCGCGGTGCCCGACCCTGACCACGGTATTGCTTGGTTCAGTCGTCGGTGGGCGGAGCGAACCTTCGCTGCCTGTAAGGCCCGCCACGCGGATCGAACGTGCGGCGAGGCTGGTCTACGAAGTAGGACGACAGGCAGCCCCCTTCGCGAAAGTACGGCGTCGGGGCGCACTGATGCGAATTCGGTCCCCAGGAGCCGGCCTGGGAATTATGCGCGGTTGCAGCAAGGGTCGGAACCGCAACGGCGGTGGGGTGCAGCGCCAAAGTCGCAACCACGGCCACGAGCTTGAGCTTGGACATGACGGCCTCCAGTGACGGTCTAGGCGGATACGCCGAGGCATGGGCAGAAGGTCCATCGCGGGCGGTCGCCCCATCCGCGTTAGCGAAGGATGGGACAAGGTCGCGCAGCGTCGGCGAACAACCAGGCAATGCTGACCTGATGGCGCGGTCGCCGTGACGGACCGGCCGATGGATGGCGTTCCGGAAGGGTATCGGAGACTGTTTTCGCCAGGGTCGAGGTGCTTGCATTCATGAACCTTTGTGGCCGGAGGCCGTCGTCGAGGTCGCCGCATCACGAGGCGGGGCAGAACTGCGGTCGCGGACGTCGAAGCTTTGAGGCTAGCCAAGGGCGTGCTCGATCCGCTAAGGTTGCTGGGTGTCTCCGTAGCTCAGCAGGATAGAGCACAGGTTTCCTAGGCTAATTGGGCACCGCGGTCGGAAACGCTGCGGTGAATCCGCTCAAATTCGGGGAAAGCTTCGGCGCTCGCGTCATGCCGATCCCGAGCCAAGCCCCTCCCAGGGGGAAGGTGTAGAGACTAGACGGGCGGCGCCTACGGCCTTGCCGGCTATGGCGAAGGGATAGTCCAGACCACGAACGCTCCGACGTGGAGCGGCGGCGAAAGCCGAAGTGGGATGAAACCTGGGGTCGCGTGTTCGAATCACGCCGGGGACGCCATCGCTTTCTTTCGCCGGCTCTCGGCTTGAGATCTGTCTTCGAGGGCAGGGGTCAGAGGTCGAACCCCTCGGACGCGCCACCTCGGGCGTCATGTTCGCGGAAGCCCGTCGGCTTGACCATGGGCTGCGTTTCGATTGTGAAACTGTTGGGGTGGAGGCCGGACACGGGGCTCCACCGGGGTTCTCCGGAAACCAGCAGGCGGGCGGGCAGTGTCAGCGCCCGTAAACGTCCTCGAAGCGGACAATGTCGTCTTCGCCGGTGTAGGAGCCGACCTGAACCTCGATCAATTCCAGGTTGATCTTTCCGGGATTGGCGAGGCGGTGCACCGAGCCGATGGGTAGGTAGGCGGCCTCGTTCTCGTGGCGCAGGACCACCTGGTCGTCGACCGTCACCTCGGCGGTGCCGCGCACCACCACCCAATGCTCGGCCCGGTGAAAATGCTTCTGCAGCGACAGGCGGTGCCCCGGCTTCACCATGATGCGCTTCACCTGAAACCGCTGGCCCGTGTCGATGCGCTGATACCAGCCCCAGGGGCGGTACATCCGCAGATGCTCGTCGACCTCCGGCCGGTTTCGCGCCTTCATCTGCGCCACGAGGTCCTTGACGGCGTCCGACCTGTCGCGCGACGTCACCAGAACGGCGTCGGCTGTCGACACCACCACCACGCCGTCGAGGCCCACTACGGTGGTCAGCATCGTGTCGCTGTGGACCAGGCTGTTCGTGGTTTCGACCGCCTCGACGTTGCCCCGCATGGCATTGCCCCGGACGTCGTGCTTCGAGGCTTCCCAGATGGCGCTCCAGGTGCCGATGTCGGACCATGCGAAGGTGACGGGCAGTACGCCCGCATTCTCGGTGCGCTCCATCACGGCGTAGTCGATGGAGATCTTCGGCGCCGCGAGGAAGCTGTCGCGGTCGAGTCGCACGAAGTCGAGGTCGGTATGGGCCTTGGCCACGGCGGCTTCGGCAGCCACCAGCACGGCAGGCGCGTGGGTCTGCAACTCCGCCAACATCACGTCGGCCCGGAACAGGAAGTTGCCGCTGTTCCACAGGAACCCCTGCGCGATGTAGCGCGACGCCGTCGCGGCATCCGGCTTCTCGACGAAGCGCTCGACGCGGGCGGCGGCGGTGCCACGGATCGAGGTGCCGGGATGAATGTAGCCGTAGCCGGTCGCGGGTGCGGTCGGCGTGACGCCGAGCGTCATGACATAGCCCGCGCGGGCGCCCTCGGCGGCGGCGAGGCAGGCCGCGACGAAGGCCTCCGTGTCCTCGATGAGGTGGTCGGCAGCGACCACCAGTGCGACCGCGTCCGGGCCCCGGCGCGCCGCGAGGCAGGCCGCGACCGCCACGGCCGCCGCCGAGTCGCGGCGCATGGGTTCGAGGACGATCTCGGCCTCGAGCCCCATCGCCTGGAGCTGCTCGGCCGCGATGAAGCGCACGTCGCTCGATGCCACGATCAGCGGCTTGGCGAAGGCCGGGTGGTCGAACCGCTTGGCCGTGATCTGGAAATTCGAGAGTTCATCGAGCAGGGGGATGAACTGTTTGGGCATGCTCTCGCGAGACGCTGGCCACAGGCGCGTGCCGGATCCGCCGCACATGATCACGGGGAGGATCCTGCTCGGATCGGACCGGCCGCCGTCGTGGGGTTGGGCGGAAGCGGAGGAAGGACTGGTGCTGCGCATGGGGCTGTGTTCTCGTCCCCGCGACTGCAACGCCACGCAGCGGAGGTCTTGCGCGAGCGACGATACGCTGAGTGGGGCCAACCGTCGCCGCGCCGATGCGGGCTTTGTGCGCGGCTTACGAGGGGTGAAGGGCGAATGATCGAAATGCGGTGCAAGCGCCAGGCCAAAGCCAGCGATCGTTTCCGAAACCGCGCTGACGCGACACCGCCATCGTCCCTGGCGTCGACACTCCCGTTAGGTCCTTCCGTCTCCCTATAGCGCAGGGCTCCGGCAACAATCGAGCGGACGGTATCGCTGATGTAGCCGAATCGACGCCCGCTAGCGGCAGTCGGCGGAGCGAAGAGTCGATCAACGTCACCGCTGTGTCAACATATGTCTCCGATCGGCGCCGAGTTGGTCGAAATGGGACTCCGGCAGACCTGTGAAGTGGACCCAGTTCTTGGGACCATTGGCCAAGATGCCGGTCGGCTGCTCCGTCCGAGAAGCGGCGGGAGCGATGACCAAGACGAGACGGAAGATCGATACGGCGCTGAAGGCGAACACCGCCTCGGAGGCCTTGCGCCGACACGCGACGGTGGCGCTTTTGGCGCAGCGCTGCGAGGTCCACCCGAACTGGATCCAGGCCTGGGAGAAGCAGTTGTAGGCGCATGCTGGGCGCGCCTTGGACGCCATCGTCGGTGCTGGTCCGGTCTTCGGCGGAGCCGGACAGCCCAGGAGGATATGCTCCGAAGCGGCTTTTTCGCTCGACACCTTTGGTTCCGGACACCGCCGTCCTACCCTTGGAGCTCGATCGCGCCATCCGGCCGAGGAGCCGTCGCCATGAGAAGCCGCCTCGGGTGCCGAACCGCCTCGGCGGCACCGCTGAGCGCCGGGCTCGCCCTTGCCGCTCTCCTCGCCGCGGGACCGGCCTCGGCCGCATCCCGGGCCACCGCCGACCCGTCCTGCGCATCCGCGGCCGGCGATACTCCAGCCGCGGTGGCGGCCGTGACCGACGACCTCGGTCTGAAGCTCGTCGATGGACGCCTGATCCGCCTCGACGGCGTCGACCCGCCCCGCGCCACGGCGGCCAACCCCGGTCTCCCGGCACAGGCGCGCCATAGGCTCGAAGGCTGGCTGGCCGAGCGGCCCCGGGAGCCCGGTTCGGCGG
Organism: uncultured Lichenihabitans sp.; assembly: GCA_964249275.1. Classification (GTDB taxonomy): domain Bacteria; phylum Pseudomonadota; class Alphaproteobacteria; order Rhizobiales; family Beijerinckiaceae; genus Lichenihabitans. Next base: position 15,344 of record CAXUCF010000053.1, on the reverse strand, counting down.
ACCCCACCGTCCTGCTCCACGTGCTGGCCGCCACGCCGGATCGCTGGAACCGCATCCCGGCGCTGGTATTCGCGCCGCGCCGCGACGAGCGGTCCCCCGCCCCTGAAAGGCCGGCCGCCGCCGAGCCCGCACCGGCTTCCTCCGCAACCGCATCGCCTTCATCCGGGGCGCCCGCGATCGGCTCTGTCCCGCCCGAGCCGCCCTCCGCCGCCCAGGACCTGCTCGCCCGGGGCTTCGCCCGCGCCAAGCCCGACCCTCTGCTACACGCGTGCTTCCCGGCCTTTCTTCAGGCCGAGAACGCGGCCCGGGCCAAGAACCTCGGTCTGTGGGCCGACCCGCAGTACGCGGTGCTCGGTGCCGACGATGCCGACGGACTGGCCGGGCAGACGGGCGGCATGGTGCTGGTGCAAGGAGTGCGGAGGGTTCCCGAGAGCCGCGGGACGCTCTACCTCACGCTCGGCCGCGACCGTTGGGGCTTCACGGCGGTGCTGTCGCGGCGCAATGCAGAGCGCTTCGCCAAGGCGGGTCTCGATCTCGCCGATTATGCCGGCACCCCGGTGCGCCTGCGCGGCGAACTCGACACCCGCTTTGGCCCTCGCATCGACCTCACCGATCCAGACCAGGTCGAGAGCCTCGAGCCCGGTACGGAAGCCATTCATCCTGCGGCCGCAACGTTGGAGAAAGGCCGCGACGAGGACGACGGAACCGGTCCGAAGGGGCCGCTCCGTTGGAAGCGATAGCTGTCCGGTCGGCATCGGCCCGGCCGCGAGGAAGCGCGCCCCGATCGTCGGGCGCCAGGCCCGAAACACTGGACGAGCCGCGCACGAGGCCGTTACAGAGAAGGTGGCGACGCGGCGGAAATGAGGCAGCCAATCCGGATGGTGCAGGCGATGGATCCGATCCGCGATGGCCTGGGGCGCGCTGCCGGCGCTGCCCGAGCCGGGCTGGCGGCTGTCGCGGCAATCGTCCCGGCGGCAGCCCTTGTCCTGGCCGGGTGCACGGCCGGGGTCGAGGAAAAGCCGCAGGTTATCCAGGCTTCGCTCCCGGTGCCGCTCTCGGCGCCCCGCACCACAGGTGTCGACAGTCCGGCAGCGCGCGAGCACAAGCAGCTCGTGGCCTATTTCGGGGGCGAGTACAAAGCGCCCCTGACCGAGCGCTTCGTCGACGAGGTGCTGATCAAGCTCGCGGCCGCGAGCGACACGCCGAGCCAAGTCTACCGGGTCACGATCCTCAACTCGCCCATCGTCAACGCCTTCGCGCTGCCCTCCGGCAACATCTACGTGACGCGCGGCCTGCTGGCTCTGGCCAACGACACCTCGGAGGTCGCGGCCGTGATGGCGCACGAGATCGCCCATGTGACGGAGCGCCACGCGGCGCGGCGGGCCGAACTCGAAAAGCGCTCGGCCGTGATCAGCCAAGCCGCCGACGTCATCGACAATCGCGACCGGTCCCGCACCTTCAAGAGCTACGCGCAGTTGTCGCTCGCGAGTTTTTCGCGGCAGCAGGAACTGGATGCCGACGAGATCGGCGTCCACGTCATCGCCCGGGCCGGATACGATCCTTTCGCGGCTTCGCGCTTCCTGGTCTCGCTCGGCCGCGCCACGGAACTGCGCCAATCCCTGCACCCCAACGCCGCTGCCAAGCCCGACATGATGGCCACCCATCCCTCGACGCCCGAGCGCGTGGCCCATGCGGTTGGGGTCGCGCGCAGCATCTCGGCCCCTGGCATCGGCGAGACCGGCCACGACCGCTATCTCGGGGCCATCGACGGCATCCTGTACGGCGACGACCCGGCGGAAGGCTTCGTGCGCGGTCGGCGCTTCATCCACCCGAAGCTCGGCTTCGCCTTCATGGCCCCGGACGGCTTCGTGCTGGAGAATTCCGCCCAGGCGGTTCTCGGCGTGACGGAGGACGGCGCCGAGGCGCTGCGGCTCGACCGCGTGAAGGTACCGACCGAGACCAGCCTGGCGAGCTATCTCGCATCGGGCTGGATCGACGGCCTGCAGTCCGGCACGGCCGAACCCATCACGGTCAACGGTCTGCAGGGCGTCACGGCCAGCGCCAGGGCGGACGCCTGGTCGTTCCGCCTCGCCGCGATCCGGGTCGGGCCGGAGGTCTACCGGCTCACCTTCGCGGCCAAGGACTTGACCCCGGAGGCCGATAGGCGCTTCCGCGACGCCGTCGAGACGTTCCGGCGCATCACGCCCGATGATGCGCGCGACGTGAAGCCGATGCGGATCACGGTCGCGACCGCGAGCCCCGCCGACACGGCCGAGAACTTCGCGCCCCGCATGGCCGTGCCCGACCATCCGCTGGAAACCTTCGAGGTCCTGAACGGGCTCGCATCGGCCGCGCTCGACGCGGGGCGGCGCTATAAAGTGGTGGTGGAATGATCTCGACGACGCCCTAGATTGCATCTCGTCGATATTGCCGCAGCATGCTCGTTTTCTGGAGCGGCCTGAAACCTTACCCGACGCGACGCGTATCTCCCGAGAACCCAGGCGGGAGTCGACCATGTTGCAGATGGCGGGCGTGAGGCGGCAATTCGTGAAGGCCGCGATGGCGGCCAGGTTCCTCGAACGGGACGAGGAACGCGCCCTCGCCGAAGATTGGCGCCACCGCGGCGATGAACATGCTCTGCACGAACTCGCGGCGGCCCACATGCGCCTGGTCATCGCGTTGGCGGCCCGTTTCCGCCACTACGGCTTGCCGATCGCCGACCTGATCCAGGAAGGCCATGTGGGTCTGCTCGAGGCTGCGGCGCGGTTCGAGCCCGAGCGCGAAGTGCGGTTCTCGACCTATGCGACGTGGTGGATCCGGGCCTCGATCCAGGACTACATCTTGCGCAACTGGTCGATCGTCCGCGGCGGGACGTCCTCGGCCCAGAAAGCCCTGTTCTTCAACCTGCGCCGGCTGCGGGCCAAGCTGTCGCGCGAGGGCGGTGCCGAAGGCAACGCCCATATGTTCGCCACCATAGCTCTGGCGATCGGCGTGTCGCCGGCCGATGTGGAGCTGATGGACACGCGGCTCTCGGGTCCCGACGTGTCGCTCAATGCGCCGGTGACGGACAGCGAGTCCGCGGGCCAGACCGAGCGGGTGGAATTCCTGGTCGACGACAAGCCGTTGCCCGACGAGACGGTCGGCGAGCGGATCGACGGCGACCGGCGGATCGTGTGGTTGCGCGAGGCCCTGATGGTGCTGACCGATCGCGAGTTGCGCATCGTTCGCGAGAGGCGCCTGGCCGAGGAATCGGCCACGCTCGAGGCGCTGGGCACCCGGCTCGGTATCTCGAAGGAGCGGGTGCGCCAGATCGAGAACCGCGCCATGGAGAAGCTGCGGCGCGCGTTGTCGGACCGCTTCGACGCGGATCCCCGCGCCTTGCCGGCCGCGTAAAGCGGCTTCTCATCGCTCGGGGCACCAGGGTGAGGGTTTCAGACATTTTCCTGTGACAATCGCGACGTCCCGGTGTAAGCACCGCGCTCAACTCAAAACAGCGAGCCGAAACGCTGCAGCCTCGACGCTGCTTCCGGCGAAGGACGATCATGGATATCATCGCGATGCTCGATGCGGAGGAGGCCCAGCGCCTCTCCGCCGGCAAGATCATTCCCGAGTTCCAGCCCGGCGACACCGTCGTGGTCAACGTCAAGGTCAAGGAAGGCGAGCGCAGCCGCGTCCAGGCCTATGAAGGCGTCTGCATCGCCCGGACCGGCGGGGGCCTCCAGGAAAGCTTCACGGTCCGCAAGATCTCCTACGGCGAGGGCGTGGAGCGCGTGTTCCCGGTATTCTCGCCCAACATCGATTCCATCAAGGTGGTCCGGCGCGGCAAGGTGCGGCGCGCCAAGCTCTACTACCTGCGCGACCGCCGCGGCAAGTCAGCCCGCATCACCGAGCGCGTCGACACATCGGCCAAAGCGAAAGCCAAGCCCGGCAAGGCGACTGCGGCCGAGTAGGTGTCCACGGGCAAACCGTTCGTTCGTTCGCGGTTGCCTGCACCGCCGCGAGGTCCGCGGAGTGGTCCTTCGGTGACGGATCTTCGCCGATGCCCATCAGTGTAGACGGCGACCTGCCGGGTATCTCCAGGCTGGTCGGCCCGGCCGCCCGCCCGGCGCGGCCATGGGGGATAATCCATGGTTGAGAGCGTGTCCTCGGCACCCCGAACCCTCTACGACAAGATCTGGGACGACCACGTCGTCGAGCGTCAGCCCGACGGCACCTGCCTGCTCTACATCGATCGCCACCTTGTCCATGAGGTGACGAGTCCTCAAGCCTTCGAGGGGCTGCGGGTCGCGGGCCGGACGGTGCGGGCGCCCGGCAAGACGCTCGCCGTGGTGGACCACAACGTCCAGACCAGCGATCGCCGCGCCGGCATCCAGGAGCCCGAGAGCCGCATGCAGGTCGAGACGCTGGCCGAGAACGCCCGCGATTTCGGCATCGAGTACTTCGACGAGCTCGACCCGCGTCAGGGCATCGTCCACATCATCGGGCCGGAACAGGGCTTCACGCTGCCCGGCACGACGATCGTCTGTGGCGACAGCCACACCTCGACCCATGGCGCCTTCGGGGCATTGGCGCATGGCATCGGGACGTCCGAGGTCGAGCATGTCCTCGCCACCCAGACGCTGATCCAGGGCAAGGCCAAGAATATGCTGGTCGAGGTGGACGGGCGGTTGCCGCCCGGCGTCACGGCCAAGGACATCATCCTGGCCATCATCGGCGAGATCGGCACGGCGGGCGGTACGGGCCACGTCATCGAATATGCGGGCGAGGCGATCCGTGCGCTGTCCATGGAAGGCCGCATGACGGTCTGCAACATGTCGATCGAGGGTGGGGCGCGGGCCGGCCTGGTGGCGCCCGACGACACCACATTCGCCTATCTGAAGGACCGCCCGAAATCCCCGAAGAGCGACACCTGGGACGCGGCCGTCCGTTATTGGCGGACCCTGCAGAGCGACGCGGGCGCGCATTATGACAGGGTCGTGCGCCTCGACGCCGCCGCCCTCCCGCCGATCGTGTCCTGGGGCACCAGCCCGCAGGATGTCGTCTCGGTCGACGGCACCGTGCCGCGCGTCGAGGAGGCCGGCAGCGACGACAGGCGCGCCGCCCTCCAGGCCGCGCTGAACTACATGGGGCTCAGCGGCGGCGAACGCATCGTTGATCTCGCGCTCGACCGGGTGTTCATCGGCTCCTGCACCAACGGGCGCATTGAGGACCTGCGCGCCGTGGCCCGGATCGTCGAGGGCAAGCGCGTGGCCGCCACCGTCAGCGCCATGATCGTACCGGGGTCGGGGCTCGTGAAGTTGCAGGCCGAGCGCGAGGGGCTCGACCGCGTGTTCAAGGAGGCCGGCTTCGACTGGCGCGAGCCCGGCTGCTCCATGTGCCTCGGCATGAATCCCGACAGGTTGTCGCCCTACGAGCGCTGCGCCACGACCTCGAACCGCAACTTCGAAGGACGGCAGGGCCACAAGGGCCGCAGCCACCTCGTATCGCCCGCCATGGCGGCCGCCGCCGCCATCGCCGGGCATTTCGTCGACGTGCGCGGGATGGCGGGCTGACCGAGATCTGACGACAGCCGGGAGGCGCCGCGGCAGCGGCGCCCCGCCGGTACTCCCGCCATGAAGGCAGGGCAGCCGCGCGATCAGACGCGTGGCCTGAGCAGCGCCGCCCGCGGGCACTCGTCCTGGCTGGGCCGCCAAGAGGTGACGTTCTGCTCGAGCACGCATTGCGCGGTGCGCGGCCCCTGCACGGTCGGCAGGCATACGCGCTGCCCGAGGGGAACATCCGCGCCGTTGAAGCGGCACGTGCAATTATGGACCGGCACGAATGGCGGTTCGGCGTGGTGGAACTCCGCCGCGCCGCCGGGCGCCACAGGCAAGAGGGCCAGGAGCGCGGTCAAGGCCAGGGCACGCTGTTCCATGGGGACGATCTCCCGCGGGAACTGAGATGCTACGCCGGCCTCTGGCCCTTGACCATGGTTATTCGGACGTCCTCGACACACAGCCGCCCCAAGCCGGAGACCTGCGAAACGTCGCGGCGGCCCCGCTCTAAGGGTCGCACGGGAATCATTTCCCCGTCGGAGGCCTAAGGCGGGCCGATCGGCTTCGGGGTGATGTCTTCGGCCGGGATCGTCACCTCGTCGAGGCGCAGCGGCGCGATGGGCCGGTCCGGGAAGGTCGTCTCCCAGCCGCCGCCGAGCGCCTTGTAGAGGGCCACGAGGTCGGTCGAGATGCCGGCGGTCGCCTGCGACAGGTTCACCTCGGCCTGCAGCACGGTCTGAGAATTGCTCAGCACGGTCGTGAAGATTTCCACGCCCTGGGTATAGCGCGCACGCGCCAGCGCCAGGGCCTGCCGGGCGTCGCCCACCTGCCGCTGCAGCCTCGCCCGGCGCCCCTCGTCGGCCTTGAGGGCCGCCAAGCCGTTCACCACGTCGTGCCAGGCCTGCAGTACGGCCTTCTGGTAGGCGATGGCGGCTTCCTGCTGCCGCGCCTGCTGCAGCACGAGGTTGGATTTCAGGCGGCCACCATCGAAGATCGGGATCGAGATGCTGGGGCCCACGTTCATGTACTGCAGCGAGGTGGCGCGGAACACCTTGCCGGGGTCGAGCGCGTTGAATTGCGGGCTGCCCGTGATGGTCACGGTGGGGAAGAACTCCGCTTCGGCGACACCGATCTCGGCCACCGCGGCGTGGAGGTCGGCCTCGGCACGGCGAATGTCGGGCCGGCGCATGATGAGGCCGGACGGCACGCCGATCGGCACGCGCGGCGGCACCGGCGGCACGGCCCTGGCGGTGGTCAATTCCTGCGACAGGGCGAGCGGCGGCTCTGCCAGCAGCAGGCTGATGGCGTTGATGCCCTGAACTTCCTGCTGCTGGAGCTGGGGGATCTGGGCCCTGATGGACTCCACCTGCGAGGCCGCGGTGGCGGTATCGAGCCCGGTCACGAGCCCCTTCTGCTGGCGGGTCCGGACGACGTCGAGGATCTCCTGGTTGATCTTGACGTTGGCGAGATCGATGCGGATCAGGTCCTGGGTGCCGCGCAACTGCACATAGTCGCGCCCCAACTCCGCCAGGGTGGAGACCAGCGTGTCGCGGCGCGACTCGGCCGACGAATCGGCCTGCGCCTCGGCGTTCTCGATCGACCGGCGTACGCGGCCCCACAGATCGAGTTCCCAGGAGGCGTCGAACCCGGCCGAGTAGCTCTCGTAAGGCGTGCTGAACGATTGGGTGAAGTTGCTCGGCAGCCCGCCCCCGATCCCGCCAGCGGATCCGCCGAGGGAACTCGTGGCTCGGCTGATGATCCCGTTCTGGCTGAACTGCTCGCGGTAGATCTGATTGGAGCCGCTCACGGTCGGCAGGGCGGCGGCGGCCGCCGTGCCGAGCTGTGCCCGGCTTTCGGCGAGCCTCAGCGAGGCCGTGCGGACGTCCAGGTTCTGGTCGGCGACGCGCGCCTCGAGCCGCGTCAGCAGCGGGTCATGGAAGACGCGCCACCATTCGGCGGCGGGCGGAGCCGTGGTGGTTTGGGCCAGCACCGGCAGGGGCGAGCGCACCGGCTTGCCGGTGTCAAGGAAGCCGCGGGCTTCGGCAAGTTGCGGCACCGGTGCCACGAATTCCGGGCCGACCGAGCAGCCCGCGAGCGTCGCGCCCGTCAGGGCCGAGAGGGCCAGGGCTACGGCGGCGGCGCGGCAGCGAGACGCTGGCTCGTCCATCAGTGTCCGCCCCCGCCGCCACCCTTGGCGGTCTTGCTGGAGATCAGGAAGCAGAGCGGCACCACCGCGAAGGCCACCAAGGCCGAGTACTGGAAGACGTTGTTGTAGGCCAGCACGGCCGCTTGGTTCAGGTAAGTCTGATAGGTGTGGGACACCGCCTGGTCGTGCACCGCCGCGGCTGCGCGGCCGAGCGTGCGCAGGCTCTGCTCCGACTGCTGGATCAGCCCGTTGTAGCCCTGGTTCAGCGTCGTCATGGATCCTGACAGGTGGGCTTGGTCGGCCTGCCGACGCTCCGTCACCAGCGCGGTCGCGACCGAGATGCCGATCGCACCCCCGACGTTGCGGAACATCGAGAACAGGGCGGCGCCGTCGCTGCGCATCGTCTGGGGTAGCGTCAGATAGGCGATGGTGGAGATCGGCACGAAGAGGAAGCCCAGCGCCGCCGTCTGTGCCGAGCGCATCTTCACCAGCGTCCAGTAATCGATGCCCGGGATGAGGTTGCTCGAATACATGAGCGCGAACCCCATGATGGTGAAGCCGATCATCACGATGTAGCGGGTCGGCAACCTCTTCATCAGCTGCCCGACGATGGGGATCAGGATGATGACCACGATGCCGCCCGGTGACAGGATCAGTCCCGACAGCAGCGCCGTATAGCCGAGCTGCTGCTGCGAGAACTGGGGGATCAGCACGGCGCTGGCGTAGAGGATCATGCCCATGGCGGCGATCAGCACACAGCCCATGGCGAAGTTGCGGTCCTTGAACACGTCGAGGTCGATGATCGGCTTCTTGGCGACGAGCAGCCATGAGATGGCGCCGAAGATGCCGATGAAGGCCAGCACCGCCATGATGCGGATGAAACCGGAGCCGAACCAGTCGTCGTCCTCGCCGCGGTCGATCATGATCTGCATGCAGCCCAGGCCCAGGGTGATCAGGCCGAGGCCGATGAAGTCGATGCCCTTGGTCTGCTTTTTCTGCTTCTCCTTTTCCCACGGCGGGTCCTCGACGAGGAAGTAGTTGGCGAAGACCGCCACGGCGCCGAAGGGGATGTTGACGAAGAAGATGTAGCGCCAGTCCAGGCGCTCGATGAGGTAGCCGCCGAGCGTCGGGCCGAGCACCGGCGCCACGATCGTGGCGATGGCCGTCACCGCGAAGGCGGCGCCGCGCTTCGCGGGCGGAAACGTATCGAGGATGATGGCCTGCTGGTTCGGCTGCAGTCCGCCGCCGAAGAAGCCCTGGAACAGCCGGAAGATGACGAGCTGCCCGAGGCTCTGCGATATGCCGCACAGGAACGAGCAGACCGTAAAGGCGAAGAGGCAGATCAGGAAATAGCGTCTGCGGCCGATCGTATCGGAGAGCCAGCCCGCGATCGTGAGCACGATCCCGTTGGCGACGAGGTAGGCCGTCAGCGCATAGGTGGCCTCGTCGCTCGATGCCGCCAGCGTGCCCGCGATATAGGGGAGCGCCACATTGACGATGGTGGTGTCGAGGATTTCCATGAACGCCGCGAGCGTCACCGCGACCGCGATGAGCCACGGGTTGAAGCGCGGCTTCCAGCCGCCGACCGGACCCACGGCGCTCATTTCAGCATCACGGTGGGCTCGACGCTGACGCCGAGCGGCAGCGGCTCATCGCCCTTGAGGCCTGAGTCGATGACGATCTTGACCGGCACGCGCTGCACGATCTTGACGAAGTTGCCGGTGGCGTTCTCGGCCGGGAAGGCCGAGAACCTGGAGCCCGAGCCGCGCTGGATCGAGTCGACGTGCCCCTGGAGGTCGAGGTCGGGGTAGGCGTCGACCCCGATCTTGACATGCTGTCCCGGCCGCATGCCGTCGAGCTCCGTCTCCTTGAAGTTGGCCGTGACCCACACGTCCGTGGTGACGAGCGACATGATCTGCGTGCCCGACGAGACGAAATTGCCCGCATTGACGTTCCGCCGGGTCACCCAGCCATCCTGAGGCGCCCGCACCACGGACCACTCGATGTTGAGGTCGGCCTGGTCGAGCTGGCCCTGGCTCTGTTCGGCTTGGCCGGCCAACTGGTTGATCTGCACTTCCGACTGGCCGATGTTCTGCTGAACCGGCTGCGCCTGGATGAGGCGGGCCTGTGCCTGATCCACGGCGGCCTGAGCCTGCTGATAGTTCGATGTGGCGGCGTCGACTTCCTGCTGGGTCGTGGCCTGCCTCGGAAGGCTCTTCTGACGTTCGTAATTCTGCTGCTGCAGCACGAGGGCGGCTTTGGCCGAAACGAGGTTGGCCTGGGCCAGTTGCAGGCCCGCGGGGAAGTTCTTCTTGGCGATCTCGACGCCGAGCTTCTGGCTTTCGACCTGAGCCTTGTTAGCGTCCAGCGCGCCCTTGGCCTGCTCCCGACTATAGGTGAACTGACGCGGGTCGATGTGAATGATCGGATCGCCCTTGTGTACGAACTGGTTGTCGTTGACGTCGAGCGATATGACCTGCCCCGAGACCTGCGGCGCGATCGCGACGATGTTGCCGTCCGTGTAGGCATCGTCCGTCGAGGCCTTGCCGCGGCTCGATAGGTAATAATAGACCCCGCCGGCCACGAGCAGCAGCGCCACGATCGCCACGATGGTGATGACGAGCGGACGGCGGCTCTTGCGACGGTTCTGGGCCTCCTGGCCGTTCTTGCCGCCATCTTCCCTGCCGTCGTCCTCCTTGCCCTTGTCTTCCTTGCTGTCCGTCTTGCGGTCAGCCTGCGTATCCGCTGCGTCGCCGGTCTGCGGCTTCGGGCCGCCGTTCCGGTCACGGCGGCGGCCCTCATCTCGGCGACGACCGTCATCGAAGCTGCCGTCATCGAGGCTGCCGTCATCGGCACCGCGGCCCTCGTTCCGGTCGCGACGGCCCCGGCCGGAAACGCCGCGGTCGTCGTCACCGTCGAGGTCGCGGGGGTGGGCGGCGCTGCGTCGCTCCCCGCGGTTGCTCCGGCCGAGTTCGAGCACGTCCCGTCCGGACCGTTGCCGGGCAGGGCCCTTGTCCGGCGCGTAAGCCTCATCGGCGTCGCTCGGGGTCATCGTTGCGTCATCCGGGTGGCGGCTGGTCAATAAGCGTTAGGCGGCGCGGGGCGGAGCTTGTACCGTGCCCGGCAGCAACCGAACCAATCGGTTCGGATATAAGGCAAGCGGATGGCCGCCAAGTCAAGCGACTCCATGGATCTCTCCGGCAAGAATCCAGTTCCCGTGGTGCGCGGGGTGCGGCGTCGCGACGAGATCATCGCGACGGCGGAAAGCGTCTTCCTCGAGAGCGGCTATACCGAGACCACCATGCAGGCGGTGGCGGCGCGCGCCGGAGCCTCCAAGGAGACGCTCTACCGGCATTTCGGCAGCAAGGAGGGATTATTCGCCGAAGTCATGAACCGGCGGGCACGAAGCCTCACGGAGAGGCTCGACCCGGATCTCGACCGCCCCAGAGCCTTGGCCGATGCCCTGCGTGATCTCGGTATCAAACTCCTCGAACAAATGACCAGTCCGGCCGTGACGGCCTTGCTGCGGATCGTCGTGGCGGAAGCGCCGCGCGACCCGACACTGGGCCGCATCTTCTACAGCCTCGGCCCGGAGCGGACCCGTGCGCAACTGGCGGAGTTCCTGAGTGCCGCGCGAGACAGAGGCGAATTCACGGGTTCCAATCCAGGCCTCGCGGCCAGCATCTTCCTGGGCGCCGTTATCGCGATGACCCACACGGCCCGCCTCGTGCTGCAGGATCCACCGCCCATGAGCCGCACCGAGATCGAGGAGCGGGTCGACGAGGTCGTGGCAATGTTCCTGCTCCGCCATGTCCCGGGCCACCCTCCACGTTCGCCGGCCAAGTGAGCGCATCGGGGCGACATGCGATCCTGGCAGACGTGCATTGCGGAACCACGACGACGACCCTACCTCGATTCCAAGACGTGCAGAGACCGCCGGCCGCGGCGGCAGATCAGATCCGGTAACCTCGCTGACCCTTTGTCCCTTGGTGGGCAAACTGGATTGTCGTCAGCCCCGTGCCGCTTCGGCGGCTTCCCGGCCGATCATCGCCCGTCCATGGCCCTGTCCTGTCGCGCGAGCGTCGGCGCCCTTCACCCCTCGCCGAGGTGCAACCGATGACGCTTACCCTCGATCCGACCAAGGCCGGGGAATCGGCCGACACCGCCGCGGTTCGGCCCATATCGGTCGACGACGTCCGTGCGTCTCTGCGCGCCGGCGTTCAGGACTTCATGACCATGCCGACCCATGTCGTGTTCCTGGTCCTCATCTACCCGATCATCGGCGTCCTGATCGCCCGCGTCACGATGGACGGCAATCTCCTGCCGCTCGCCTATCCCTTGGCGGCCGGCTTCGCCCTGCTCGGGCCCTTCGCGGCGCTCGGCATGTACGAATTGAGCCGCCGGCGCGAGCACGGGCTCGTCCCGACCTGGCGCCACGCCTTCGACGCGCTGAGGTCTCCCGCCTGGCCCGCCATTGCGCTGGTCGGATGCGTCCAGATGGTCGTCTTCCTCGCCTGGATCGCGACCGCCAGCATGCTCTACGCCGGCCTGGCGGGCGGATGGCACCCGCAATCCATCACGGACCTCCTCGCCTTCGCCCTGACGACGCCTGCCGGGTGGGCCCTCGTGGTCCTGGGCAATGGCCTGGGGTTCCTGTTCGCCGCCATCTCGTTCACGATCGGCGTGGTGTCCCTGCCGCTGTTGCTCGACCGCGGCGGAACCGCAGCCGCAGCCGTGAGAACTTCGGTCCGGGCCGTGCAGGCGAGCCCCGGACCGATGGCGCTTTGGGCCTTGATCGTAGCGGTTGCGCTGTTCTTCGGCAGCCTGCCGGCCTTCCTGGGGCTGACCGTCGTGCTGCCCATCTTGGGACATGCGACGTGGCACCTCTACCGCAAGGCCGTGGTCCCGGCCGGGCCAGACCTTCGCGGCTGACCGCATAGGACGCATGCTTGGCGGCTTCACTTCGTGATGGATGGGGCTCCGGCCGGCACCGGCAAGGTCGGGAACAGCACGTGGTCGAGCAGGAGCCACAGCACGATCGCCCCGACGACGATCGCCAGCAGCCAGAGAATGCGCTGATTCATGCCGGTTCCGATCTTGGTCGCGCGCGAGGCCGCCCTCGTTGAGCCGCTATGCCGGCAACGGGCGTCGCGGGCGTGTTGCGTGCGCCAGCCGCGTCAGGGGCAACGCTGCTGTTCGACGGTGAGATCCTCAGTAGGTGGCGCGACCGCCCGATATGTCGAACACTGCGCCGGTCGAAAAGGAGCATTCCGTGCTGGCAAGCCAGCACACCAGCGCGGCGACTTCGTCGACCTCGCCGAAGCGCTTCATCGGGATCTTGGACAGCATGAAGTCGATGTGGGCCTGTGTCATCTGGTCGAAGATGGCGGTGTGCACGGCGGCGGGCGTGACGCAGTTCACGGTGATGCCGCTGCCCGCCAGTTCCTTGCCGAGCGACTTAGTGAGCCCGATGACGCCGGCCTTCGACGTGCTATAGGCGGAGGCGTTGGGATTGCCCTCCTTGCCGGCCACCGAGGCGATGTTCACGACCCGGCCGTAGCCGGCCCGGCGCATGACCGGTACGACGGCCTTGTTGCAGTAAAACAGGCCGTTGAGGTTGACGTCCATGACCTGACGCCAGTCCTCGACCGCGTAGTCCCATGTGGTGGCGTTGGGACCCGTGATGCCGGCCGAGCAGACCAGGATGTCGATGCCGCCGAGCCGGGTCTCGGTCTCGGCAGCCGCATCCCGCACCTTGTCCCAGGCGGCGACGTCGACCGCGACGCCGTTCGCGCCCTTCTCGCCGATGCGGGCCACGGCGGCCTCCACGGCCGCCCCGTCGCGGTCCCAGATACAGACGGTGCCGCCCTCGGCTGCGACGCGGCTGGCGATCGCGAGCCCGATGCCGGAGGCTCCGCCGGTCACGATCGCGCGGCGGCCATGGAAGCGTGATGGATAGATCATGCGGCGTCCCTCCTGTCGCGGCCCTGCAGGGTCCTTTGCTCCGGCTTACACCAGCGGCCCTCGCCCCATCGGTCGCGGTCCGGCGCCCTGTACATTGCGCAGGGGTCCGCCATCCCGTCGGAGGTCGTCCCGCGCCGCGCGGGCGACCAGCATCGCCGCGGACGCGAGGCCGAGCCGCCGCGTGACATCGATGACCTTCACGGCCGGCCCGCGTTCCGGTGACACGAGGCGCGAGATTAGCGAGCGTCGGTGCGGTCGGACAAGGGCAGGCCGATGATCGGGCTCGTCGGTCTATGCCATGTGCTCGGGGTGGGCTTGACGTCGGGGGCTGCGCGGCGTGAACAAGGAAGCCACGCATGCGGCCGCGAAATCCACGCCGGAAGACACCATGAGCGAAGCGCAGACCGACATTGCCGGCAGGCCGCCCCTGAAGATCGCGGCGTTCGACCCCGAGGACCTCGCCATCCTCTCGGCGCATCTGCAGGATGCCGAGGTCCGGATCCGGGACATGGTGTTCCTGCCGCAGGCGCAGCGCTTCGTGCTGGTCGGGGCGCGCTTCGACTGGTACGGCGCCGGCAGAGGCTTCTGCGAGCGATGTGAAACGGGGCTTCATTTCGAGCGCGTGTCACGCGTCCGCCGGGCTGGCTTCGACCAGGATCCGGACTCGGTCCTGACCTTGCTGGCGGTGTCGTTCATGCCGGGCGACTCACCGGCCGGCACCGTGATGCTGCATTTCTCCAACGACGGAGCCATCAGGCTCGAGGTCGAATGCCTGGAAGCGGCGCTGGCCGACATCGGGCCGCGCTGGCCCTGTACGAACCCGCCCCAACGCGACGCCGTGCCTGTGCCGGCCCGGACGCCCTGAGGGTCGGACCATGGCTTCGCCCGCACCCCGCAGGCCTTTGTGGCGGGGCGGCCGACGGCCGGTGATTGCATCTGGTCTGTTGCGAAATCGCAACAACCTCGACGCCTGATTCACGGTAGCCTCAAATGACCTCGGGCGGCTGGCGGACGGGACGGATCCACACCGTCGACCGGCGGGCGCAGTCGATCCGGCTGGCGCGGCTGAGGTAAACTCGGCCGCGGCCGCGAGGCGGTCCGTTCCTAGCGTCCAAGCCCATGCCCACCGCGCCGCAACGCCCCATCGACGATCCCGCAGCCGATGCCGCGCTGCTGCTGGTCCGGCTCGGCTTCGCGGTGCTGGCCTTCGCGGTGCCGCTGAGCGCGGTCGCGTCGCGTCGCGCCGTCTTCACCCTGCTGCCGATCGGGGCCGGATTGCTGCTCGTGGCCTCGACGTTGCTGCCGCGGCCGCCAGTCGGGCGACGGCTCGGCGATGCCCTGGCGACCGTCGCGGGACTCGCCAGCCTGGCGCTCCTGCTATGGAGCGCGGCATCGATCATCTGGACGCCGTTCCCCGGCGACGCCGCGGTGCGATGGGTCAAGGAAGCCGGAACCATCGCCTTCGTGGGGCTGGTCGCGGCCTTCCTGCCCGAGCGGACCCGCACGTCCAATCTTTATCTGTTCCCCCTGGGGCTCGTGCCGGCCGCCCTGGCGACCGCAGTCTACGGGCTCATCGGCACCCAGACGCTCGGCATGTTCCAGGATGCCGACACCACGCTCGAACGCGCGGTGATCAGCCTGGTGGTGCTGGTCTGGCCGGCCCTGGGCGCGCTTGCGGTGCGCGAGCGCTGGGTGTCGGC